>JBARPZ010000168.1:0-15473 GCA_049643445.1 Sedimentisphaerales bacterium | reverse complement strand
CAGGGAATTATAACCGTGTTGATTGTTCCTATTGCCGGTGTTTTATTAGCTTATTCCTTTCTTATGATACCGGCAGCGATTGCCGCAATGTTCACCAAAAGATGGGGTGTGGCCGTTATCATCGGCTGGAGCATAGGTTTTGTGGCATGTATTATAGGTTTGAGCTCATCATATTTATTTGGTTTTACCTATGGGCCCAGCCTGGTTTTATCATTAGGGATTTTCTTTATCTGTGCGGTGGTTCTCCGCAGCCTGCTCTGCCGGAAAGGACATCAATAATGCTGCAATTGATTGACATGCTCGGTTTACCGTTCTTGGCTTGTATGATGATGGGTGCCATATTAGGGTACTCCGGTATTCACGTACTCAAGAGAGAGGTCATCTTTATTGACATTGCCCTGGCCCAGATTGCAGCGGTAGGTTCCATTATCGCCCACCTTGCATTTGACGCAGAGGAAGGAACATTGCTGGCATACATATTTTCATTTGGCTGCGTCCTATCCATAGCGGCGTTTTATGCTTTAGTTCGAAGTAGAGTTATACAAATCTCAATCGAGGCGGTAATTGGAATTTCTTACGCCATTGCCGCCGCTTCTGCTCTTTTTCTGATTGGTGTCGCTCCCGGCCATGCGCATCTGGATGAAATGTTAGCAGGCAGCCTTTTGTGGACAGGATTGCCGGAAATCATATGGAGCTTGATTGTCTTTTGCGCTATAGGATTCTGCTTTTATATTTTCCGAAAACCATTGCTGAGTATTTCAGAGAACTACGACGATACCCTTGCCAAAGGTGTGAAAGTTGTATTGTGGGATTTTCTATTCTATGCATTAGTTGGAGTCGTGATCGTAGTGGCGGTTAGGATTGCCGGCGTGGTTGTCGTGTTTGCCTTTCTTATAATTCCAGCCACGACATCAGCCCTATTTTCATCACGCTGGGGCACCCGAATGCTTATTGCCTGGGTAGCAGCCGTAATAGCCTCTGTAGGAGGCCTGTTGTTCGGATATTATCTCGATTTTTCACTTGGACCTGCTATTGCATTGTTTCTTGGCGTTGAATTGGCAATTGCTGCAATTATCGTCAGCCTTCACGGTAACACTGTGTTACTGGAGCAAAAGTAGCTTAGAGCACTCCACTTTGTAATGTGTCATTAATGTCCCTGTTTGGTTGTTCGATTTGCCCTAATCAGATCTTATTTTGTCGAATGCAACGTAACCCGGTCCAAGGCTTGAACACAATAGAGGGCCACATGCCAAGAGCCCTCAATTCAGATGAATCTGAGCAGAGGACTGTTTTGCAAACGGTCAAGGTCGCATTTACGTACTTAAAACAGAGTTTCTCAGCTTTTCCTGAGCATATCCGAAAATGCCACGGCGATGTCGAGGAACATCCGTGCGTCAAAAGAGCCAAAAAGAAATAGCGTTGGGCGGGCAAGCATCTGGATGTATCATGCTGTTGCCTGCCGTAATCCCTGTCCGCGAGGTATCCCATGAGCATTTTAGAAAAAGCCAGGAAAGAGTTCATCTGCGTCTGCAACGACAGAAGTCTCGATCCAAGCCGTACCATTACTATCCGCCCCTTATCATCCCGTGATGCGATCGGTGATGCAGAGGGTGATTTCGTAATTAAAAAAGGTAAAGAGCATGTGATCGAGGCTACATTCGAAAATGCATGTGGGCAAGCCTTTACCGGCACACCCCGTGAGTGGAACGGAACGTTAGAAGAGCTATGGTCTCTGGAGCTATCTGATGTAAGCAATCGAGGCATCTTCGTGGCTGCTATGAACGCAGTACTGCGTATTCTCGGGGTGGCGACCGGCACAATCCACTGCCGGGATGAGGATCCGACCAACTGCGGAGCCGAGATTGCAGGACAACTTAAGACACGCTTTGGTTTCAAACGATTTGGCCTTGTTGGTCTTCAGCCAGCTATTTTGAAAGGTCTCAATAACCACTTTGCCCCGGAGGTTGTCCGTGTCGTCGACCTGGACCCTGACAACATCGGCAGTTCAAAGTTTGGCGTCGAAGTCTGGAATGGACAAACCGATCTGCCGCGTCTCGTGGAATGGTCAGAGGTTGGCTTGGCCACGGGGTCCAGCATTGTCAACGATACCATTGATGAGATCATTCGACACTTCAAAGAAGATAGGAAACCTCTGGTGTTTTTCGGTAACACGATCTCCGGTGCAGCGGCCCTATTGGGTATAGACCACATCTGCCCGTTTGGGCGCTAATTGTTGGATCGTCTGATTTCACGGCTACAACCCTTGTACAACTCATCAAACCGTTATCTGCCAATTCGACAAAATGTTCGTTTCTGCATGTTTCTATACCCCACGGCCCAAGAAGTAGTTACAATTCAAAGATGTTGATCAGATCTTTTCGCAGTTTGCGGTAAGCCCTGACCAGAAGCGATTCTATCGAAGATTGTGACCATCCGGTCCTGTTGGAAATCTCCGCATGGCTGAGTCCTTCGAGCTTGTGAAGGATCACAGCTATACGCTGCCGTTGGCTGAGTTCCTGGATGGCCTTATGGACAACACCTATGATCTCCGCTCTTTCATTGTCGTTCAACGAATTTTGGGTTCCGGCCCGCAGATATTCATACGTCTGAGCCAGGCTATCCGACCGCTGGATCCGGCGTTTCTCATCTATACACAGGTTGACCACAATTTTATACAGCCAGGTAGTAAATTCTGCCTCTGGTCTATATTTTCCCGCGGCCATATACACGCGAAGAAACGCTTCCTGGCTTATATCCTCAGCACGGTTCCACCGCCCCAGTATCCGGTATGCCAGAGCCACTGTCCTGTCTCTATGTCGCAGGTACAATTTGCCCAGCTCGGAAGTATTGCCACGGGCAATGGCTCTCATCAGTTTTATGTCATCCGATGATTTTCTTTCCAGCTTATCGATCGCCATAGATTTTCCAATCAAACCATTTTTTTATGGATTGATCTTCTCCAACCAATGGCTTAAAAGGATTGCAAGGTCATCGATATTGACGGCTCCGAGCTTGTCAATATCTTCACCGTCACAGAAATTATTAGTCAAATCACAATCCTGGCTCATCCAAACGGCTGCTAATGCGGCATAATCCGACAGGTCCACATCACAGTCGTGATCATGATCGCCTGCAGGCGTTGTCGAGAAGACCCACACAGGACTCATCTGTTGAGTGCAGTTGGATTTTGCAATGACCTGCCAGAAGTAGTTTGTCCCGCAATCCAGCACTCCCGCCTGGCACCAGGCCTGTGGGCTGTCGGCACAAATGAGCTGCATATTATCCGGGCTTGTCCCCAGGTATACATCGAAAACGGGAATCAAATCACTGAATTCGGTGACACGAGTGGCTCTTTCCCACCCCGGACAACCTGCATCCGGGCACTGAGCCGAACGGTCACAATCGCCATCAGCAACAAAGTCCGGATTACCGGCAAAAAGCAATCCTTCCACTTCATAGTTATCTATATTGATTACCGGAGAGCCCGAATTACCCATGAATGTATCCAGATTCGCCTGGAAACTCCCCTTTGAAAGATTATCCTGTACCCACGCATTGTCTGCGTATTTGCGTGGAAGTCCGAGCGTGTGTCCGATTACTTCCAGGTCCTGATTGTCAGGTATTTTTCCAATACGACGTGTGACCAGGGGGGCGTGGTTCAAGACTTCTCTATCCAGGCGAATCAGTGCCCAATCTGAATTCGACGTTTGCAGTCTGGCAATCACTTCATTACAGAAATAGACATCCGATGCATCAAAGGTCAGCACCGGAGTTGATGTATTAATCATCGCAAAGCCAAACACAAACGCCTTGTCCAAACAAACGCTTTGATCACTGATACAGTGACCCGTTGTGGCAATCATATCCGGGGCAACAAGAAAGCCCGTACATATAGCGACGGAAGGCTGATCTATAAAAGGTTCGTCCGGACAGAGTGGCCGTCCATATTTATCCAGATAAGTCTCTGCAAGTGTTGTAGAGGGGATTGAATAGGTACCGTCGTTGTTGTCCGTCAGATCATCGATTGAGATTAACGCTACCGTGGAATCTCCGATTGCTTTCAACTGAGAATCCAGGACCTGGTATTCATCCAGACGATCATCCGTTCCGTAAATTCCTTTTATTATAAGCGAACCTTGAGAACTATTCTCCAGAATGGCAGCTCCATTGTTCCAGGACAGGACAGGACCTCGTTCAATGTCAAAAGATAAATTATCCGGATAAGGATTCGTTGGTTCAGAGACAAACATACAGTCAGTACTGACAACAATGGTATAAGTACCGATGGCGCCTCGATAGCCGGCGACGCGGATTAGATAAGTTATGCCTGTTTCAAGATAGATACTGAGTTGAGACTGCAATTGGCAAAAATCATCATTACAGGCCAGTTCCGTTCCACCGCAGGTATCGTAAACAGATAGGGTTGTGTCAAATTGACTGTCACACAGGTCGATTTCATAGCTCCCGCTTTCCGTAGGGATGTAACTGAACCATACATCCAAAAAGTCATCTTCACTGCATGTGCTGACAGAACTGCCGGTAGCACTTACAGTTGAGCCTGTATACGGCACATCCAGTTGTAAAGGGATCGAATTTGGGCAATCATCGTTGATTGGCGGAGGTACGCTTTCTGTGATGGTTAATGAGTAATTACCCATGTCACCATCATAGCCGGCGACGCGGATCAGGCAGGTCTGTCCCGCGGTCAATGAAAGTACTAATTCAGACTGTTTCTCGCAACTATCGTCGTTACAGGCAAGTTCCATACCCATGCAGACATCATAGAGAGACAGCGTTGTATCGAAATCACTGCCACAAAGGCTTATCAGATAGTCTTTTGATTGGGTGGGCGTGAAAGTGTGCCAAACATCATAAAAGTCAAAATAATAACCGCAACTGCAGCCTGTACCTCCTAACGCTCCTATATTGTCTCCATCATAGGTAACGCCTTCAAAAACTTCGATAGCATTATTGCAATCATCGTTCGGCGGTTGAATCAAACGTTCGGAAACAAAAATGACATAGTCGCCGGTTTGCCCGCTGATTCCTGCGATACGAATCAGATAAGTCTGCCCGGTTACAAGAAAGACAACCACTTCGGATTGCGTGTCACACATGTTATCATTACATGCCAGTTCTACACCATTGCAACTGTCATATACTGCTACGGTTGTATTAAAACTGCTCCCGCAAAGACTGACTGTGTGGTATCCGGTTTGTAGAGGAGTAAAATAATGCCAGACATCCAGCCTGTCGTTTTCTGAACAATTGCTTGTGCCTGTCCCTGTTGCTCCGATCGTGGTTCCGTAATATGAAGTGTCGAGGAAGGCCTCGACGGCATCAGCGCATTCGTCGTTGAGGGGCTCTTGTAGATAGCGGATGAGATTTAATAGATAGTCGCCGGTATCTCCGTCAAAACCTGCGATTCTTATATAATAGGTCTGTCCGCCTGTCAGCATTAAGTTCAGCTTGGATTGGATTCCGCAGCTGTCATCATTACAGCCGATTTCAACCAGCTGATCATCAAAGACTGAAAGGGTCGTATCGAATAAACTGTTGCAGAGACTGATAGAATATTCTGTTGTTACAGGCGGTACAAATAAATGCCAGACATCATAGAAATCGTAACCTTGCGCACAACTGCTGGCTGCGTCTCCTGTAGCTCCTGATGTATCACCTTGGTAAGGAATATTTTCAAAGACTTCAATAGCGCCGGCAAACTCATCGTTTGCCGGGGGGGCGGGACGTTTTGTCACCTCCAGGATATATACACCGGTTGCACCGTTGTATCCGGCAACACGTACCAAATAAGTCTGCCCCGCGGTCAGCTCCACCACGACCTCGGAAAAAACACTGCACATGTCATCGTTACAGGCCAGTTCATTTCCGCCACATGCATCATAAACGGATAAGGTTGTGTCAAACGAACTTCCGCACATGCTTATGGTGTAGTTGCCATTTTGTGAGGGTATAAAACTATACCAGACATCTTTTGTATCATTATATGAACAACTGCTGGTTGAGGTGCCTGTTGCCCCACTGGTATCTCCGAAATAAAGGATTGACTCAGAAAGAAATACTGCATCCTGACACAGATCACCTGGAGGTACGGCATAAACCGGAGACAATAATAAGCTTAAAAAAACAATTCCTGAGGTGATAAAGGCTTTTTTACGCGAGTTTCTCATATCAATGCTCCAAATTCTCTAATTTTTCGGGTTTGTTATGCACTGTAATCGCCGTCCGTCCTTATTTGATGGCAATAAACTTCCCATGAATGGTGCGTGAGATGTGGTTTTGTTACAGAAAAATTTCTTATCGAATTATTTTTTTTCGTTAGTCAACGAATGCTTCTTCGAAATCGATTAATTTTCAAAAAAAACAGCATGATTACGCAGGGAACAGCGATTCATATTCGTTAGTTTTATAGAGCACAGGATGGTTTAGAGTTGTTTTTTTGAATCGGGCCCAAAAAAATCAGTAGGTTATCTTAGAAAAAGAAAGGAGTAACAATGAAGAACAAAACTATTTTAATTGTGTTAATGATCGCCGGTATTATGATTGCTTCAGCGAAGGCGGATGAGAAGCAAAGAGACAGAATCAGAGAACAAAAAAAGACCTACAAACAGCTGCGGGATCAGCTACAGGACCAGAAACGGGACCAACTGCGTGATCAAAAACAGGATGGCTCCTGTCAGGATGAAGGTGTCCTGAAAGCCAACGATGATGTCGATCCTGATCAAGACCAAACTCAAATCCGTGAGCAGAAAAAGACCCAGGACCAGTTGGGAGACCAACTACGGGACCAGAAACGGGACCAACTGCGTGATCAAAAACAGGATGGTTCCTGTCAGGATGAAGGTGTCCTGAAAGCCAACGATGATGTCGATCCTGATCAAGACCAAACTCGCACACGTGAGCGAAAAAAGGACGGTTCCAGCGAGCAGAATCAACTCAAAAAACGTAATCAGATATGGAGGAGAATAAAAAGTTATTTGCTTTAGAGAGCTTGTGATGGTGTATAAGTGTATATGGACAATGCATATATCATAAAGTTACATTTCAAGAAAGCCTCTCCTGTAAAAACAGTGGGGGCTTTCTTGTCATGAAAAGCGCCATAAACAGGTTGACTTTTTTCTCGAAATATTATATAATTATATTTCAGGAATCTCTTTCAGGGAATCTTGAGAAAGTCGACAAATTTATTGTAACAAATCTGTGCTCTCGGGCACCTTATATGGGTGTTTTTCAGTGGTCGTACCGCATGAGTATAATGAACTTGTTGAGCAAGCACTTGAGGGAAACAAAGATGCGCTGCCCAAATTGGTGGAAACTATCTACGAGTCACTTCGAAGTTATATATTTCGTATCACGTTATCAGAGGATTTGGCAGATGATATTGTGCAGGAGACAATTTTAGAAATGTATAAAATATTTGGACAATTAAGAGAAAGCGACCATTTCTGGTCCTGGCTGTGTAAGATTGCATTGAACAAAATCCGTTCGCATTCAAGAATTCAGACTCGCCGAAAACACCTCCTGCAAAAACACGCAGAAGAATTGACGAGGAAACCTCTGAACCTTGAAGGTCTGGCAAATGTAATCAACAGTGAAATCAAACAAGCCATCTTTTACGCTATGTCAAAATTAACAGATCGGCAAAAGGCTGTTCTATCATTGAGATGCTATGACGATATGCCTTACTCCCGGATTGCCGATGTTATTGGAGGATCAGAACTAAGCAGCCGACTCCTTTTTTACAGGGCCAAGAAAAGACTTCAAAAGCAGCTTTTCAAATCCGGATTTGGTAAAAAAAGTCTTTTGGCGGCATTAATTATCTTTGGAAAAATGACAGCTCCAAATGAAGCAGCGGCTGCTCAGATATGCGTTACTTCATCAACGCTTGGTATAGGAGCGATTGCAACAACCGTTGCCGTTGCAACAACGAAAACCGCTCTTACTTTATCCGCCGGAGGTGTAATCACACTGGGGATTATTGCAGGTGCTTCTTTGAATCCCCCCAATGATACTTTACAGCCGCTGCATCAGCGAACACGCGCTGTTGTACAGGATAGTTCCATCACATCGGAGGATACAGATATCGAAGGATACTACTACTATCCCAGAGGCAGTGACGGTCCCGTCATGATGCGCCTGTCGATATCTACAGCAAAGACTTCTTACCAGGTGCTTCAAAATGATAAAGGCAATTACTTTCTTGAGAACATGGGTCAAAAGGTGACGGTCAATAATCATCACTATTGGAACCCTGATTTTTCCGTCATGCTTCTTCCTACAGACAGCCCGGAACTTGCAATGTTCCTTGGTAACTATGAAAATCGGCAGTCAAATTCCCGTGTGAATTTTTCGGCCACGCGAGATTTGTTGATCGCTGCTTCAAAACAGAAAGGAACAAATAATATTACTTTTTCTGTGCAGAATTATGATGCGTTAACGGAAGAAAGGTTCCAGTATAACTGGCCTGCGGATTCAACCATTATTGATAAGCGTGATAGTATCCACCAACAGGGCTGGTGTTATTTTACTATGAAAGGGACTTTTAAAGACCGTGAAATCAGCGGCCTGGGACAAATTCCCTTTAAATATCCCGTAAGTCAAACAAGACCGGCATGGTTTGTCTTAAAGATTGATGACATAATCGAGCTTTTTGATAGCGGCAATAGTGCGGTCATGAAAGATTCAAACGGTTCCATAACTTCCTATCCGGCCCAAACATTTTTGACAGGACTGAACAAGCCCTGGATGGGGCTGCACTGTATTGATACGGTTCGCCGTGATGCTGCTTTGAGCAAAATTGCATTCAAAACGGAGATGCTCTCTAACGAGTCTCTGTGTAAAGTATCTCTTCTTCATCCGAAGGGTACGATTGAATATACAGTTGATCTGAATAAAGATCTCATAGAGAAAATCACGTTCCTGGACGAGTCGGCAAGTCCATGTGGTGATATAGTATTTGAATATTCAGAGATGGCTTCCTCAAGCCATGAACTATTCAAAAAACCGGTTCTTAAAAAATATTCCGGCTCTATAAAAAGAGAACGGATTCACTGGCTTGCAGAACTGGTTTCGGGAAACCTGCAAAAAGACAGATGAGACATTCAAATGTGAATAGGTTTGAGGGTGCACATGCATATATGCTGCTGCTCGTAGTAGTATCTCTATCGGTCTGTCCCTGCGTGTCGGCATACCATCAATGCGATTTTACTGAAGATGGGATTGTTAACCTGTTTGACTTTGCAGTGTTGTCAAATTCATGGACTCAAAGACTTGACTGGGGTCCTCATGGTTTGCCGTCACAAATGATCTCCCGTTGGCAACTGGATGGAGATGCCACGGACAGCCAGTCTTCTTTTGACGGTGTAGTCTATGGAGACCCAGTCTGGATTCTGGGTTCCCTGGCAAGAATTGGGTCTGGTGCCATCTATATGGATGGAGAGGACTATATTGCGATCGATTCAACGAACTATCCGGCGCTTATGGGTTCTTTTACCATTGATGCCTGGATTAAGACCGCCGGTAATAATCAGAAACAAATTATCATTTCCAAAGGTCAGAGCAGTTGGCAGTTAGGAATCGAGGGTCAAAGTAACAAGGCTTTCTTTTTGTGCAACGAACTTTCGGGCACTTCTTACCTTCCCGGTTCAACCAGCCTTATTGATGGCACCTGGTATCATGTGGCGGGTGTATACGATCAGCTTGAGCAAAAGGTGTATATTTATCTGGATGGTTCTCTTGATGCAGAAGCTAATTCTCTCGGTACGATTATTAATCCCAACACGTACGATATCTGGATAGGTGGTGATCCGGAACAGCCGGAGTTGGGTTACTGGTGGGAGGGATATATTGACAATGTCCGCCTTTACAACTATGCATTGTCAGTGAGTGAAATCTTCTATCGCGAGAGTTATCATGTCGATACTGAAATAGGAAATGACAGCAACGACGGGCTGAAACGGCAGACGGCTTTTGAGACGATTCAGCATGCAATTGAAGTAGCAGACAATGGTGATATAATTCTCGTCTGGCCGGGAGTCTACAATGGACCAATCAATTTTCAACAAAAGGCTATAACGATAAAAAGTGCCGCTGATGCGGCAATAATTAAATCACAGGGAGATTATGGGGTATTGTTTTATTTCGGTGAACAGGCTGGTTCCGTACTTGAAAACTTCATAATCAAAGATAGTGTAGTTGGCATATCTATTTCAGGCAGCAGTCCCACTCTGAACAATCTGACTATCGTGGGCAATGATTATGGAATTGACGTATGGGGATATTCATTTCCTCAAATCGAGAGCTGTATACTTTGGGATAATGAATACAGCGATATTTACACGGAAGCTTTCCCTCCCAATGTAACATATTCCTGTATCGAGAGGATTGTTGATGGTGAAGGAAATATAAGCGTTGATCCTCTTTTTGCAGACCCGAATAATGAAGATTATCATTTACAGTCTCAGATTGGCAGATATCTGCCGGACCAGAGTAATCCGCCGATGCCCAAACCGGAAAACTGGGTTTTAGATGAATATCACAGCTCCTGCATTGATGCGGGTCCGGCAAATGTCAATCCGATGCATGAATCTATGCCCAATGGAGGCAGAGTGAATATGGGTGCGTATGGGAGTACTCCCTTTGCGAGTAAGAGTCCATGGCCTTTAAAGGCAGATTTGAATTTCAATGGACAGGTCTTCACGGAGGATTTACAAACCTTCATTAATAACTGGTTGTTTACAGAACCTTAACAATTAGAGGAACTAAGATAAAGTAAAGAAAACAGATATACCGTGTTATTGAGATTTGACAGAAATCATAAAACAGCTTTTACACTGGTTGAGCTGCTGGTGGTGTTGTCCATCTGCAGCCTGCTGCTGGGGATACTTCTGCCTGCGCTATCAAAAGCCAGAAGGTCTGTCCGTTCCATGCTGTCGAAAAATAACCAGAGACTGATTGTTATTGGGGTATTGTGCTACTCGTCAGATAATGACAGTCGATTCCCCGATTCGGTAGCTAAACTAGGGCCGGAACCTCACTGGAGCTGGCAGGAACCGACGGTCCTTGCCGGCTTTCGAAAACAAACTCCAACTACATATCGCTCCGTAAGTGAGTACTTGAAAGACTATATTGAATCCCCCTCTACCATGTTTTGTCCATCTTCTCCATCGAAATACCCATTTGCCCAGGAGGCATGGGATGCTGGTGACAAATGGGATAATCCAATGACCAGTACTGCAGCGGAAGACCCTTTGTTTGGCACCTATTGTCTATACTGGAATTATATCGGCTATCTTGAAGAAACCGGACGTCCTTTTGTGGGACCTCAATCTACGAGTCAACAGAGTTATGAAAGTAAATTATTGATTAGTGATTATTTCGGTTATGGCCACTGGCGAAATGAGTTGGCTTATGGCACCCGGGAGGCTTATGGTAGCTGTGAAATATTTAACGGCGCATCTGTTACACCCGGAACATCTGTTTCCTGTGATTTCTGGTCACAACACAACCGTACCGGAGATCTTTCCCTGGATTCAATCGTCATAAATCTTAGTGCCGGTTTTATCGACGGTCGTGTTGAAACATACACCCCTGCGGATGCTAAGAGTATGAAAATTTCTATCAAGCCCGATGGGACCCTGCCTTATCCTGACCATGTAAGCCCCGGTGGAACTTTTTATATTCCGCGGTAACTGAATTCTGTTATGTTGTCCTACGTGCCCATGAAAAGTGAAATATGATAATTGTCGTTTATATTTGAGCGAACAAACTGCTTTTCTGTAAATAACAAGTGCCGTGGAGAAATTTCCCGCGGATATTATTTTGGCCACATGCGAACTTTTGTTTGCAAAAAACAGTATAAATTTTAAGAGAACGTTAATATATAATTAAAGAGGCATTTAACAGGGCTGGGATTATCTCGCTTTCTCCTCTCCCTCCGCTCCCAGTCCTGTTTTTTTATGCGCCGAAAATCGCCGATCACCTCAAAGCAAATTCTTGTTGACCCATACTATTCAACTTTAGAAATTTTTCTAAAATTCTCTTCCATTGATTTTGCTAAGTCTTCATCTCGCGTATTATTTTTTTGATTACATCAAATTTAGTTTCAGACCAGCAGGTTATTTGTCCAAAACCCTTGAGCTGAACGTCTTGGCGCCGGCAACTTCCGCGCTCATCAGGCATACCGGAACTGAAACCAACAACAGCGATACAATTCGTCTCATGGTTCTTTTACGTATGGCATGGAGTTTACTTGCTCTTGAGCAATTCGAGCATCGTCTCGGCAAAACTCTTACCGAGCAGGATGAAGAATCGCCCGCTGCCGAAATAGTGGTAGCCCTTGGCGGAGGTGGCGCGATTGAGCATCGCCTGTTCCTGCACTGTGATCGGCGTCTTCTTGAGATCTCGCTCCGGATAAAGCCAGCCGGCGCATTTGATTTCAAGGATTTGTGGGTGCAGTAATTGTCCGGTTTCAATCGTCTTGACGTTGCCTTGGAACTCCGGCACCGTGTTCACGAAACGCTGGCCATTGCGCACATCCTTTTGCTTGGGGTTGACCTCGTTGCGCGGACCGTTGACGCCCATAACGCCGACCACTACCTTCATCTGCGGGGCCTTGAATTCCTTGCGCAGGTCCTTGATCAGGTGGACGAGGTTGGTGCCGTATTCCTTGCGGCCGGTTTCGTCAAACATGTCATTGTAGCCCTGGAACCAGACGAATCCTGCGATTTCGTAACCGGCGGATTCGTCATACATGGGGAAGCGTTTTTTCAGATTATTCAGGGTGTCGTGGACATACGCGACCAAGCTGCGATAGTCCTCACCGACTTTCTCCGGATCGGCGCGTTCCGGCACACCTGCGCTGGGCGGGCGGAAATTCGTGTATAGGCT
The DNA here is from genome assembly GCA_049643445.1 of Sedimentisphaerales bacterium. Lineage (GTDB taxonomy): Bacteria > Planctomycetota > Phycisphaerae > Sedimentisphaerales > Anaerobacaceae > CS2-K091. Next base: position 2,567 of record JBARPZ010000168.1, on the reverse strand, counting down.
TCGGCCGCCCGGGGCGTACTTGATAAGCAACACCTGCTCTTCGATCGTCTCGCCGATGAAGTAACCAAAAGCGTACTCCGGGCCGATGTTCGATCCGAGGGAGTCGCTGCGCCTCGCCCCGTAGCCGGGGGCGAGCTTGCCGTAGTGGCCACGGTTGGCGACCCAGACATCGTCACGGGTCACCAGCGTCTTGCCGTCAGGCTTGAACTTCTTCAGGAGGTGACCGTGGTTCTTGTCCTCGCCGAGAAAGTCGATGGTTGAGACGTGGCACACGCCCTCCATGTTCGACTGGCCGGCAAGGATGAAGACTTTGATGGGACTCTTGCCTGTTTGTTTCAGGGTCGTGCTTTGATTTGCCTGCTGGGCAGGGATCGGGCTGGACGCCGCAGGCAAGGCGGTGGATGCGACAGGAGCTTCATTGATCCAGACCGTCATCGCTCCCTTTTCCCTGTTGGCCCAGGAATAATACGGAACGGCCGTCAGAGTGACTGGACGCTGTCGGTCATCAAGGCCTTTGCCCTGAAGGACCGTCACGCCGCCGAGCAATCGATCGCGATGCTCTGCACGCAGTTCGGCTTCGCGCGGCAAGGCTGCGCTAAGGACGTCAACGTTCGGGTTGTCAACCGCCTCGATACAGTAGGTGATCGGGCCACGCATCAGCGACACCTTGCCCCGGTCGGCCAGGACTTTCTCATGAGCGTAAACCCTGCGGATCGGCATCGGCATGTCCAATTCCACGACATCGGTGGCCTTCCATGAACGTTTCAGGTGAACGTAACCGTCTTCTTCTGGTGTGGCATCGATTGTTTTTCCATTGACTTTCAGCCCAACGGCAGCGACCTTCGAATCGGCGAAGCGGTACAAATCGCTGGGAACAGGCCGGCCAAGCGCCCAGCCCGGTATCCGCAGGCACAGGGTGAATTCGGATACCTGGTCCGGTGTGACCGTCAACTTCACGTGACCATCCCATGGGTAGCTGGTCTCTTGGGCCAGTTTCACCTTCACGCCGTCATCCATCCTGACCGAGGCATCTCCTGAAGCGAAGAGGTTGACATACAACCGGTTTTTACCTTGGGCATAAGCCAGTCCGCCAACCTGTGGGATGATCCGCGTCAGATTCGTCGGACAACACGCCAGGCCGATCCAGGAGCTTCGGTTGCTCCCCCCTTTGCTTTCCAGCGGGTTCTGATAGAAGAAACCGTCGCCCGAGATTGATATTCCCGAGATGGCGCCGTTGTACAAGGCCAGTTCCATGACGTCGGCGTACTTAGCCTGACCTTTGAGCAAGTTCATCCGGTGCTGCCAGAAGACGTGGGCGATGCCTGCACAGGATTCGCAATAAGTTCTGTTGGGCAGCAGGTACGGATCGCCAAATCCCTCGTCGCCATACTGGGCGGTTCCGATGCTCCCATTGACGTACATCTTGCGACTGACCACATCTTGCCAGAGGTTGTCAACGGCCCGCTCATATTCGGGGGCGTCCATGAAACGGGCGATATCGGCCATCGCCGAATAAATGTATCCGGCCCGCACAGCATGGCCGACTGCCTCGGTCTGCTCCACCAGCGGCTTGTGGTCCTGCATCCGGCCATTACGCCATCGCAGACTGGCATGCCACTTTGCACGGCGATATTCAGCATCGGTTTGGCCTTTGACCCGCTCCGGCACGACCAGCGGACCGGACTCGAAAGGTCTTCGCTCCGTGCCGTGAAGATGGCCGCGTTCATCGAGCAGGAACCGAGACAACTCCAGATATCGTCGCTCGCCGGTGGCGCGATACAGTTTGACCAGGGCCAACTCTATCTCTTCGTGCCCGCCGACATCATAACGTTTTCCAGGTCCGAAAACGCTGTCAATATGGTCGGCGAACCGCTTCGCTGCGTCAATCGCCTTCTTTTCCCCGCTGAGCCGATGATGCTCGACAGCCATCTCGAAAAAGTGACCGGCATTGTACAACTGGTGCTCCAGGCGCAAGGTTTCCCACCGCTTGTCGGGGTCCCGGACGATGTAGTACGAAATCAGGAAACCGTCCTCCTGTTGAGCGGCCAGGATGCGGTCGAGAATTCCTTCGACGCGCAGACGCAGCTCGGGATCGTCGCGATGCTGCAGGCAGTACATTGCGCCTTCCATAGCCTTGTGGATATCCGAGTCAAAGGCATGGTGGCCGCGGAGCGGGCCGTCGAAAACTCCAGCCGCCTTGTCGAAGTTGGTGACGTGCCCCGCCCTCTCCAGGCAGTCCAGCGCATGGGGGATGGTCGTCTCGTGGTGGGTTTTCAGACGCGGCCCCCAGAACCCGCCTCGCAGTTCCACCCGCTCGTGGCTTACTTCATACAATCCGCGATTCGGCAACACATCAGATCCCGCAGCGATGCTCATCAAGCTCAGGGCGACAACTGCGTTAATAATTATCGTTGCAGGATACTTTCTCATGATGACAATTCCTCTCGTTTATCTGATGGACAATTTGATTGTTGTTTTCCTGCGATTGCGGCAGTGAGCCGGAAAGCAGGAGAAATTGGTGCACTTTACCGGCCCGCATAGATTGATTTCATCTTCCAGCCTTTGAC
>JBARPZ010000167.1:0-3221 GCA_049643445.1 Sedimentisphaerales bacterium | reverse complement strand
GACCGGCATTATGATTCACCACGATGAGATATTAAAGCTCGTTGCTGAAGCCGGTGCAATCGTTGATAAGGATAGTAAGATTGCGCACTTGTCCGAGCAGTTAGTAATGGATTGTATTGCCAAAGCTAAAAAGCAATATATTCTCTACGGGCGTGATTTGCAATGCACCGCCCGTTTTGGTTATGGTGACCTTGTCTTGATGTCCAGCCCCGGCCAGTATGGATGGATAGACTCACAAACCGGCCGGCTTCGCTCCGCCACAATAAAGGATGCACGCGACGCGATTTGTTTGGGAGATGCCTTGCCTAATATCAATATAGTAGGCTCAATGGCTCAGCCTGAAGAAGTCTCTGAAACGTACAGGGAGGTATTTTTGACGGCCGAGCTCGTGAAAGGAACGTGCAAGCCAACACGTACCTGGGTTTTCAATCGCCGCACAGCTCGTTACGTCCTGGAGATTTACCGTACCGTTGTAGGTGGCGATGCTGCTCTGCGCGACCATCCCATGACGGAAGCATTCCTGGAGCCGATTAGTCCGCTCCAGTTGTCGTACGATGGCCTTGATGCTATGATTGAGTTTGTACAGGCCGGTCAACCGGTCAGTATCGGCCCGATGGCGATGGCCTCTGGAACGGCGCCGGCTACATTGGCCGGTACATTGGCGCAGGAAAACGCTGAAATTCTTGCCACCGTTGTTGTCTCTCAACTGTTGGCGCCGGGTACACCCGTGACATATGGTGGAATACCTCACATTATGGACCCGGCCACAGGAATTTGTTCTTTTGGTTCGCCTGAACAAATGCTCATGGCTGTAGCGATGGTCCAGATGGGGCGTTTTTATGGTTTTCCTGTCTATATCAATGTTGGACTGACGGACGCAAAAGTTTCTGATGTCCAGGCCGGTATTGAAAAGGGTTCCTCCATGATGTTGGGTGCGCTGGCCGGCGCAGATACCTTCGGACATGCCGGCATCTGTGGAACCGACCATGGCGCGAGCCTTATCTGGCTGGCCATCGACGATGAGCTGATGTCGTATGTCAAACGAGTCGTGCGCGGTTTTGATGTTGATGAGGATACTATTGCCACCGAGGTCATAAATAACGTTGGCCCGGCAGGCAGTTTCCTTGCCGAGGAACATACCGTCAAACACTTCCGTAACGAGCTTTGGCTCCCCGGCAAAACATGGACAAGGGAGATGTGGGATGCATGGGAAAAAGAAGGCCGAAGCTCAATGACTGACCGAATTCTTAAAAAGGTAGAGCATACCCTTGCGACGCATAAAGCAAAACCTATGGATGAGGACTTGATCAAAGAAGTAGACCAAATCGTAGAATCTGCAAAAAAACAGTTACAATGAGCTATAATAATTTTTGTTGTACCATTCTGAAAGGTGTGGTAACTTATCGGGACGGAAAAGCTGGGAAGTAGTGGTATACGTTCCGAAGTGAATGCTTTGCTTAATAGGAGGATTTTAGTGATGCAGCACTGTGTACATAAACACGACTCCAAACCTCAAAAACACAATTGTTCCTGTGGTGGGTTTTCTAAGACATCCACAACAGGTATAAGCCGGCGGAATTTTCTTGGCGGCCTTGCTGCTGTCTCGGCAATAAGCGGCCTTAAACTGGCGGCGACTGCGCAGGCTGGTGATATTTCAAAAAAATCTGCCTCTTCCGGGGCCTTACCCCTTGGTAAAACCTTGCGAGTCAAACCCGTTCTCACCTATACAATTGAGCGGCGACAGGAAAAAACCAGTTGGCGGGGCTATGGTGGAATCCAGACTCAAGCGATAGCAAAAGAGGAAGCTGGCATTATCAAGACCGAATTGAAGAATCTTACTTCCCAAGCCGAATTTTCGATCGAGGTACTGCCAGTGTCACTTGTAGATAACGACCAGAAAGCGGATGCCGTAGCGGGTGAAGATTATGACGTTCTCCTGCTGTATGCGGCTGGAGGCAATCAGGTCTATAAACTTGCTGCTACCAAAAAGCCCACTATAATGTTTGTACGCCACAAATCCGGGTATCATTATCTCTGGTACGAAATAGCCCATTGGCGCTTCCTGCGAAGGAACGGGGACATCATCAAAGAGACGAATATGGATGTGGACGACATCGTCGTGGATGACTATGCCGAAATTCTCTGGCGGCTGCGGGCGCTTTATGGCCTAAAGAATGCAAAAGGTACGAAGATGCTTGCCATCGGTGGATTGGTTGCTTATAGCGAATCCGGCCAAAAGCTCGGCCCCAAAAACGCAAAAGAGCTCTGGAATTACGACTTCATAATCGTTTCCGAGCAGGAGTTTGCAAAGCTTTTAGCAAAGGCAAGAGTCGATGAAAACGTAATGAAGCAGGCACAACGAAAAACCGAAGAGTTGCTTGCCCAACCCAATGTCACCCTCCGGACTGACCGCAGGTTTGTTGTTAATTCGTTTCTGGCCTTGAATGTATGCAAGCGGCTCATGAAGGAATCGGGCGCGGAAAACTTTGGCTTTGCTAACTGCATGGGAAAGTCGGTCATAGAAATGCTCGACACCCCGCCTTGTCTGGTACTGAGTCTGGCAAATGACGAAGGGTACACGGCTTATTGTCACACCGACCTCACCCACACTTTACCAGGTGTGCTGTTGCGTTGGATTGCCGGCAAACCTACCTTCGTATGCAATTCCCATTTCCCGCACAATGGAATCTTCACAGTGGCCCATTGTGCCGCCCCAAGAAAAATGAACGGCAGGGATTACGAACCGACCACGATCATGACCCATTTCGAATCCGACTATGGCGCCGCAACCAAGGTCCGGTATACAAAAGGGCAGGTCGTTACGGTTATAATCCCCAATCTAAGATGCACGAAGTGGCAGGGATTCCGCGGCAAAGTCCTTGATTCGCCTTCCAACCCGGCCTGTCGCTCTCAGATTGATATAAAGGTCGAAGGTGATTTTAGCAAATTACTTGACGAGATGCAGGGCTTCCACGTACAAATATGCTACGGCGATTATTTGAGAGAGGTCGGCTACGCACTGAATAAAATCGGAACAGTTGAGTGGCAAAATTTCAGCGAGAATGTATGAATGTTTTTATAAAGGACTTTCTGATTATGAAAAAGACGATTTTAGTTCTCTCTCTATGTATGTTTGTTGTTCCGGTATTAGCTGGACAGACTAAGCCAAATGTCCAGCTTATAAAAGGAGACGACAAAGTTGATGTTATTATAGATGGAAA
>JBARPZ010000166.1:0-9084 GCA_049643445.1 Sedimentisphaerales bacterium | reverse complement strand
AACACGACTTCTCATCCAGCCCTGCTGTCTGACGCGCTTTTTCAAGATTGCCTGCATCCACATCACAGAGCGCTACCACCTCCGACCCGGATTTACCTTTGAATCCCTTCATGTTACCCGTCCCCATGCCTCCCAGGCCGATACTCCCTATCGTAATGCGGTTACTCGGAGCATTGGCGCCGAAGACTGAAGATGGAACGATTGTCGGCACCGCAAAAGCAGCAGCAGTAACAACCGAGCTTTTTAAAAATTCCCGCCTGGTTACTGTGTTTACTCTCTTAGTTGTTTTGCTTTTCATGGTTTTCCTTTGTCTGTCTTAATGAATTATTTTCTCCGCATCAAAGCGGCACTATACGGATATTGCGAAACCACACTTCGTTACCGTGTTCCTGAAGCAGAATGGGACCGGGCTCAGGCCCTTCCTGCTGACCCGCGCCGGTCTTGTTCGGCACGTCCACATCATCATGAATCAAAATCCCATTGTGCTTTACCGTGATCCGGGCGTCTTTCACCTTTTTGGCATTTTCCCCCTCTCCTTCAAACCTCGCGGCATGGAAAGTAATATCGTAGCTTTGCCACTCGCCCGGCTTCTTACAGGCATTTTTATCAGGAGCCTTGAACTTATAGATCGATCCGCCTTCGTTTTTCCTCGGAGGCTGGCCGTAAGAATCCAGAATCTGGAGCTCATAGCGACGCTGTATATAAACACCGCTGTTTCCACGTCCCTGCCCTTTGACGTTCGGAGGCAATTGTGGAAGCTTGAATTCAATGTGCAATTTGAAGTCCTTGTAGTCCCGTTTTGTTATAATGCTGCCCGTCTTCGGAACAATCTTCATTGCATCACCGATAATTTCCCAGCGAACCGGCTTGCCGTTCTGCTCGGTCCAGTGCGAAAAATCCGTGCCGTCGAAAAGAACAACCTCTTTACTTTTCGATATGCTTTCCAGTTTGACCTTTGGCGGCTCAGCGAAATCACGCCACATACGCTCGGCATCGGCAACCTTGACTTTGCCTTCGTGCACATACTGCCGATAGCGGAAAACATGGTCTTTGCCCGGCTCCATTACCCAGTCAGTCGCCTGCGACGGCGCCCAATTGAAAAACACGTGTTTCATTTCCGGGGGCCAGATGCGCATCGGTTCAGGATGCTGGAAATTCTCCGGATGGCTCATAAAGGTAATCCCCGCCCATTTTCCTTTTATCGCTCCACCTGCCTCACACCATCGCGCCCGCGTGGCGTGGCCATCCTTGCGAGTCTTGCCCTCGCTGGTAAGATACATAGAGTTCTCGTCTACCCATTCGGCCGCGCCTCTAAATCCAAATCCGCCATAGCGATACTTGACCTGGTAAAGCGGACTATCGGCAACACATCGCTGCTTCGATACAAAGTCCCACAGCCAGTAGCCCTTCTTGGGTCCGCCGATGTTGTATACTCGAACATCCCTTTCTTCCCTGAGCACAACCTTTTCACCATCGGCCGTTTTCAAAGCAACATGCTCCAGCTCTGCCTTAAAGCCGCCGTAAACAGGCCCGCCTGTCGTCGATAGAAATTTAACAAACCGGACCGTCCCCGTGCCGCCTGCCAGGTTCCAGAAGTCTACATCCTTGCCTTCGAATTTTGTCTTCGTCCACGGCATCCATATCCCCACATGATGAATATGGTCAGCCGGATGAATACCCGTCAGCACATCCCCCGTCGGTGACCATAAGGGATGAATAAATCCGCTGCGAGTGTAAAGCGGGTCCTTACCCTCCGGCGGCGGAACAGGCGCATGGTTATATTGCAAAATCTTCGTGTCCCCTTGCCGAATCTGAAGAATCGAATCGTCCCTTGTCACTTGGATGGTTTCCTCGGGAGCCGGCGGTTTCAAGGAACCCTTAACAAGCTGATACGTCCGCTTGCCCCCGGCCGGCGTCTCCCCCGAAAGTATCCACCATAAACGACCCGGGACGCCCCCCTCAACCTGAGTCGTAACAAGTTCCCACCTCGAAGGCTTGACCTCCAACAGCCGGATTCCGCCCACCCTATGTCCCATTGGTATTTCGTCAAGCGCAATCGATACGGGCGTGTCGATACGGGCGTGCTTTCCCGCTTCAACGGTGATTATTGCCAACGGCTCAGTCGCAGCAAACGATTGATTTGTTAATGCCGCCAATAAAATGAAAATAAGCATCGAAATAATTGGTGTTGATACGCGATTTTCCATTGTTCCTTCTCCTGATATAATCAATTTCAACCAGCAAATTCACAAGTTTAACTGGTTTAAAGCTTCCGGGTAATGTTTTCAATCTGTGACCTGTTTTCCTCCAACGGGTTTCAACGTTTGTTTATCTGGACTTTTCAATAGACGAAAGTTTATATGCTAATAACATTTGCGGGATTTTTCAAGTATTATCTCGGCTCAAATCTTCATCTCAGGAAATGCCCGGAAAGTCATGGATCAGCAGCAATTGCTCAAAATCCCCCTGAACCCAGCCGAAGCATCCCCCCTCTGCTAAACATTATTCACTCTCCGTGTAATCCAGGCTGGTTTTCTGCTTATTTTAGACTTTGTTCTCAGCAGGTTTTCGAGCGGGGAGTGTCCCTTTTCGGATTAATCGTTTTTGCCGTAAAGCCAGTCCTCGTCAGTCAATTTATAATCGACGATTTCACTGGGCCGGAAAAATAGCTTGATTTCCTGCTCCGCCGATTCTGCACTATCGGAACCGTGAACGAGGTTGTATCCTTTCGAACAGCCAAAGTCTCCTCGGATAGTGCCCGGCTCGGCATCGCAGCCGAAAGTTGCCCCCATCATCTTGCGCACCATATCTATAACACCCTCAGCTTCCCAGACCATAACAAATACCGGCGCAGAAGACAGAAATTTTACTAAACCTTCAAAAAATGGTTTCCCCCGATGAACATCATATAGCTGGCGGGCCGGCTCTTGAGACATTTGTATAAACTTTGCAGCAACGAGCTTCAGGCCTTTTTTTTCGAATCGCCCGATTACTTCGCCGGCCAGATGCCGCTGGATGCAGTCCGGCTTGATAATTACTAATGTACGTTCTGCCATTCTTGTTCGTCGCGGCCCCGGGCCAGATTCTCTATTCAAAAAATATCACATCCCCTTGGGGACAATGTAAATCTCGACTCGTCTGTTTTGTGGATTACCTTTGTTGCCGGGATCATTCGGTACAAACGGCCTCAGCTCGCCAAAGCCACGCACACTCATTCGCTTCTGGGTAACACTGTTCGACGACATTATATTCAGCACTGATATGGCCCTGTGGACTGAAAGGTGCCAGTTGGTCGGATGGTTGACCTTGGCAAAGCGAATTGGCTGATCATCGGTATGACCGGCAATTATAATATCAAGTTCTGCGGCCTCTTTGGTATTCATAATCGTGCACAGTGCCTTAACCGCTGTCGCCGCCGCCGGCAATACTACATCGCTGCCGCTTTTGAAAAGCAAATCGCTCTTGAATTTCACTATACCCTTTTCGGCATCGAAGGTAACCATGTCCTCCTTCTCGGCAAATTCCTCAAGCATAGTGCTGACCTCGACCGGAAGAGCCATTCCGCCAAGGCACTGCTCACGCATCCTCGCTATCAACTCGTCCCTTTTACCAAGGTGTATTTCAAGTGCGGCAATCTTTTGCTCCAGCGCAGCTTTGTCGATATCGGTCAGTGATGTAGCGTCAGAAAGCTGTCTTTTTAATTGCTGAAGTTCCAACGTCATGGCCTGCACCTGACTCTCAAGGTCCGCTTTTCTCTTGTTCAGTGAGGCGTTTCGCATTCTAAGGTCCTGCTCACCTCCACACCCCGCTAACGGCACGATACAGGCACATACAATGATAAACACCGAAAGTTTTACTGTTCGCATCATTCAATCCTTTCCATGAGACTATAAGACAAAAACCACTCTGAACATCCTTATAATACAAAGCTCTTTATTTACGAGCTGTTATAGCCCGACAGCTTCTACATCATCCTTCACCACCCATGCACATAAATAAACCTATTTGCCTTTGTCCGTCAAGAATAAACTTACAAAATATTGCCATCTTCCCCCCGGCCTGTCTAACCGGCAAAAAACACCCAAAACCAAGCCAAAACAAACCACATTTTTTTCGGACTTTCTTGACATATCCTCCGCAATCTTGTAATATATAAGTTCAGCATGGCGGACAAATTAAGCTCACTTTTACCGAAAGCCGGAGTTATGATGAAAAAATTAACTGGTAATATCACAATAGCATTTGCTTTGTCCTATCTTGTTCTATGTTCTATTGTAAGCGCTGATTACCCTGCAGAAGTAGAAATAAGTACCAAACATCAACACATCAAAGTTGGAGAACCTTTGATTGTTGAAGTAACGTACAGGTTCGAAAAACCGCAAGTCTCAAAAACGAACGAATTTTATCAGAAAATGGGGTCCCGTTCATCCATTCAAATCAAAAGGGATGAGGCCGGTATCTTAACACAACATTATTATGATTCTGTTGGACCAGGCACTCTATACTTGCAGGACACAAAAGGTTTGGTGTATGCATGCGATTCCCTTCTTTTCTACAACCCTTTTGAAAACAGGCTCATATTTGATAAGCCGGGAATTTATGTAGTTACAGTTCGAAGAACTCGGGAAATAATATCAAATACCTTACATATAACAGTTGAACCGGCAAATGATTTGAATAAACGAGTATTGTCTTTGCTTTCAGATCCAAACGATTATTTCTTTTTAGAACACGGATCACACGAGGACCCGAATAAACGTTCTGAGAGAATGTCTCACCTAAGACTGATCGTCGAGCAATGTGAGGGTACGTTATATGCCAAATGGGCTGCCGCCCGTCTGGGCCTGGAGTATTTTGAAGATTTCCACAGAAAGCATCCGAGCTTTATAAAATTCAAGGCCAAACTTCAACAAGGTAAAATAAAAGAAACTCTTTTCGACAAGGCTCACATGTACCTTGCTGCAGGTGCTAAGCTTCCCGATGAGTTCCCAATTCGAGAGAAAGTCATTTTTCAGCTTGGAAGAACGGAGTTTATAAAAAATAACTACGAAACAGTCTTTTCTTTGATTGATGAGATGGGTGCTAAATATCCGAAAGGTGAATATGGAAAGAGGATGTCCGGGGGAAGGGAAGAGTTACAGAGAATAAAAAAACGTGAAGAGGATCAATAACAAAAGCCACCGTTGGTAAAAGCGCAGCAAATAGCGTTATTCAAGAATCCACAATGCTTTTCCGTGTTGCTTGCCCCGCCTGTCCTCGAATGTCGTAATCGGGGATCCAGATTTTTTCTTTACTTTCTAACTGGGGTTTACAACAAAAATCACCGGCCAAACAGTTAAAATATTGTTCAATTTCAAGCTCCTCGGAAGACCAAAAACCTCAATAAACACCCATAATCGCCGGTTTTCCTCAATAAATACAGACTACGAAAAAAAAATTCACTTTTTCCCAAAATCTACTTGTAAAAGCGTGGCGAATAATACATAATGTATTAAGAGTATTAGTACAATTATTCCGATAGTAAATATATAAAAGACTTTATAAACAAGGGAAAACAGCAGTCATGGCTTTGTGGATACAAATATCATCCGGTTCGGGCGAGCCTATTTATGTTCAGGTTGCTGAGCAGATTTCCGAGGCCATCGCCAAGAGTGAACTGGCAAGCGGCGATAAGCTGCCGGCGGTTAGAAAGCTTGCGTCGGAGCTGGTAATTAATCCCAATACCGTCGCCAGGGCATACACCCGCTTGGAGCAGGCGGGATTGGTTACCACTAAAACCGGTTCCGGTACGTATGTCAGCGACCCGAAACTGCGAAAAAGTGACGCCGCTGATATCAATATACTCACCGAAAGGATGGATACCATTATTACACGGGGCCTGAATTTAGGTCTCGAAGAACAGGATTTGACCACGATGTTCAAAGACAGACTCGCTAAATTCGTTAATAAGCAAACGGAAAGAAAAAATGACTGAGACAGTATTGCAAACACAAGGTCTTACAAAATACTACGGCAGCACCCTTGCTCTCGACCACCTGGATCTGAAGATTCCCCAGGGCTGTATCTGCGGCTTTGTCGGAAGAAACGGAGCAGGAAAAACGACCGCTATTAAGTTAATGCTGGGATTGTTAAGACCGACCGCAGGCTCATCGAGATTGCTGGGCTGTGATTCGCAGGAATTGGAGCCTGCAATTCGTCAGCGTATCGGTTACGTAACAGAAGGCCATCGGCTCTTTCGCTGGATGAGTATCAATGAGCTACAGAAATTTCAGCGGGCGTTTTTCCCAAAGCAGTGGGACGATAAGTTCTTCGCCGATATGATTGAATACTTCAACCTGCCAGGAAACCGAAAGATAAAACATCTCTCGAACGGTGAGCGTGCGCAGGTTTCGCTGGCCCTTGCTCTTGCCCCAAATCCGGAGCTTCTGATAATGGACGACCCAACGCTCGGGCTTGATGCCGCAATCAGGCGCCAGTTCTTAGAGGGTATGATTGAGCTTATAATGCGCCAGGGTAGAACGGTCCTTTTCTCCAGTCATATCCTCGGCGATGTAGAGAGGGTTTCCGACCGGATAGTGGTTATTGATAAGGGAGTGTTAAGGGCAAACTGCTCGCTTGAGGAGTTCAGGGCGGCGGTCAAAAAGGTGATATTGAGTTTTGCAGATTCCACACCGGCCCAAGTCGATATAGAAGGCCTGCTGCACTGCAGACGCAGTGAAAACGAACTGGAATTAATCCTGGTCGGCCCTGCTGATGAGCAAATAGAGAAGTGGGCGGATAAGAACCGAGCCCAAAAACACCAAATTGTAAAAATGAATCTGGAAGACCAGTTCATCGAATTCACAGCGCCGGCTAATCACAGGCGATTATTCCAGTGGGAGGAAAAATAAGATGAGATTCTCAGCACTACTGCGAAAAGAACTTCGTGAGTCTCTGCCGTGGATGCTCCTTGCGGCAATTATTTTCCTGGCAATAGGTGGATTTATCCTGCGTGCACAGGTTTACTATGGACAGCCCAATTGGTACTATTCGTCCCTTTCGCCCGGCACTGTTGTAGATACTTATCAGCTTACTCATCCTTCACCCCTGCAGATAACCGGCTCATGGCTGCTTGTTACATCGATCGGACTTGGTTTAGCGCTTGGTGTCCGCCATTTCTGGATACCCCTTTTTACAAAGACATGGTCGTTTTTACTTCACCGCTCGGTCAGCCGACAGACGATACTTGGGGCAAAGCTGGCCGCAGCGACAGTGGCATTTGTTGTATCACTTGGGGCTGTGTGGATAGGGCTTTATTGGTATACCCGCCGTTCAGAACTGTTCATGGTGCCGCCGCCGGGCAGAATTTTTATTGAGGGATGGCTGTTTATCGTGCTCGGTCTTGTGGCCTATCTGGGGGCCGCTCTGACCGCCCTTAGCAAGGCACGCTGGTACACGACAAAGATATTTGGACTTGCATTTGCCACTGTTGTCATTTGCATGATATTTATCCAGTGGCGGCTTAGCTGGGCTTTTGCAATGGTGATAATAGGTATCGTTGTTTTGCTTTCACAGATTATTGACGCATTCTTGAACAGAGAATTTTAGGCCGGGAAATAGTGCTATGAAACCCAAAGACAGTTTAAAATACGTTGCAGGACCATCCAAAATCTTTACGACGGTCCTGATACTGCTGATTGCTGTAGGAATACTGCAGGGTATTATTATTGAAACGGCTATGTTTTGGAAAACACCATCCAGAGCGGAACCGGTCAAGCCCAAAAAGGTCAGCGAGGAGCAAAAACACCTCGAAAAAATACGAAATTCTTCGAAGAACTTTTTGCCTGACGGAACAATTCACCTTGTGCACGAATTCTCAGATACTCCCAATGTTAGCGATGATGAACAAAAACAACAGGAAGTCTATGATGCCAATGGCAGGCTTCTGTGGTCGGGCCTTGAAAAGAACAGGCCCTACGAATATCTTTCCTGGACCACGGTGCCCCGTGGCCACGAGAAATTTGACGAGCAACGGATGAAACAAATATACACGATCACGCCGGAGTTTTCTCGTCCATTGGAAATACCGGTTAGGTCACGAGAGAAAACCGAGGAGATTTGGCGCTATGACCCAACAAGGCGGTTATTTGTCGGCTATCATGTAGACGGCGGTAATATCGGTTATATTGGCTCAACAGGATTTACAGACTCAAAATCCCGGGCCAAACCGTTCGGCACATTCAGACTCTTTACTGCCTGGTGTCCCCAGGATTCTTTCAGCCCGACATTACTGTGGCAAACAAGCAGGCGCATTTACGAAATCAACTTTGAAAAGCAGCAGGTGCAGTTGATTTTTGAAAGCATCGAATCAAATATTAAACAAATAGCCCTGCATAAGTGGCGACCGATTCGCCCTGAAACAGAAAAAGATTTAAAAATACCATACCGCCCGCTAATCAAGTGCCTGACTGAAGACGACAAACACCATCTGATAATGCGAAATCCCGACCGGAAATTGACGGTCACCGTTGACGAGGATTGGTGGAACGAAGCCCTGTCGTTCACAGCCACAACGCAGGATATTTTCCTGCTGCATCATGACACCGAAAAACGACCCCCTAAAGCTTATTTAAAATCGCCGAAACTTTCTACGGAATGGTTTCTCAAATTCAGAGGCAAGCCGTACAAACTATGGTCCGAACTTTACAAGGTGGACAACAAGGCAAACCTTCACTTGCTTAATCGACTCGAATGGACCGTTCCTGTTCGGCCTGGCCACGTACGCGTAGTTGAAGCGGACCCCCCGTGGCTAAAGGTTAAGCATTACGCGTGCCAATTTTCCTCGCCGCTTTATGATCTGGCATGGTATCTATTGGGCAGTAACTTCGGGACATACTTGTATCGGAACAATTTGTTAACCTCCGATTTCGCACATCTCGCAGCAGAGATACGGCCCGGCAATAGTATCTTGAACTGGGTGCTGGGCCTTGCGATGGTGGGTTTTGCTTTTTGGCACGGCCGGCCGAGGCAAACATCCTGGGGCAAACTGATTTTCTGGCTCCTTTTCATACTGGCGTTTAATCTGGCGGGATTGCTGACGTATTT
>JBARPZ010000165.1:0-2339 GCA_049643445.1 Sedimentisphaerales bacterium | reverse complement strand
TCGAAGGCGGACTCGAAGCCACAAAGCCTATTACCGAGGCAATGCAAGAGGCAAAAGAGCTTGGATTCGAGGCAATCGAGCTGGCCATTGCCAGCAAAGGGATTCTAACAGAACAAACTACACAAGCTGAGTGTGAAGATATTGTTGCCACAGCGCAAAAAATCGGGATTGAGATTTCAAGCGTTGCCTCCGGTGAAAGCTGGGGCTGTTCGCCTACCGCCAATGACGCTGAAACGAGAGCGAAGATAATTAATTTTACCCGCAAGGCGCTACAGGTAACAAAATGGCTCGGCACCGATGCGTATCTTTACGTTCCAGGCGCAGTCCATGTCTTCTTCCTTCCAGATGCGGAGGTAATTTCTTACGATGTCTGCTATCAACGGGCCAGCGAAGCAATTAAGGAGCTTCTGCCGACGGCTGAAGAGACCGGTGTGGCAATCTGTATCGAAAATGTATGGAATAAGTTTTTGCTAAGTCCTTTGGAGATGCGAGACTTTATTGACAGCTTTGATTCCCAAATGATTGGGGCCTACTTCGATGTCGGTAATGTCCTGCTGACCGGTTATCCCGACCAGTGGATTCGAATTCTCGGCCAACGTATAAAACGCGTGCACGTGAAAGACTTTAAACTCTCAGTCGGTACTGCCGATGGCTTTGTTGACTTATTGGAAGGTGATGTGGATTTCGAGGCGGTCAAAAAAGCACTGGCTGATATAGGTTATGACAGCTACGTTACAGCAGAACTTCTGCCCTTTGAGCCGGGCAGGCCGGAGAAAACAGCACAGGCAATGAAAACAATCTTCAAATAAAAGCAACTTCTGAGGTGATAGTGATGAGACAAATTCTAAAATCAAGTTTGTGGTCAATCCTTATAGCTTTTTTCTTAGTCCTCGGTAGTATGCCTCTTTTCCAAAATGTAGTGTGGGCTGAAGCCGAGGGAATTGACCAAAATCGTATCAAAAACATCACGGACATGCTTGACGAAAAGCCAGCGGGTTTCGGCACACCAATCACCGAACGAAAGACCTGGAAAAAACTGGCCCAAAATGACTCGTTCAAAAGTGTCCTTTCCGAAGCGGAAAAGCTTCTGAAAGAAGCCATTCCAGAACAGCCGGACGATTTGTATCTGGACTTTTCGCGCACGGGCAACCGTACCCGCTGGCAGAGAGTTTCCGGTCGTCGGCGTAGAAGGATTCATACGCTCGTTCTGGCCGAATGTATGGAAAATAAAGGACGTTTCCTGCCTGCGTTCGAGGAGATAGTTCGGGCGATCTGCTCTGAACGGACCTGGGTAATGCCGGCCCATGACCGCAGCCTAACCAATTTCAAAGGAACAAGCGTTGATATTGACCTTGGGTCCTCTATGCTCGCCTGGTCTTTGGCTACGGCTGATTACCTGCTGGCCGATAAACTAAGTCCCGATACTCGTCGGCTCATTCGTGACAACCTGGAGAAGCGTATTTTTAAATCCTACGAAGATATGGTACAGGGCAAACGCAAGAAAAACTGGTGGATGACCGGTACTAACAACTGGAATGCCGTCTGTCTTGGGAGTGTGACCGGCTCGGCGCTTGCTGTGATAGAATCACCTCGCAGGCGCGCTTTATTTATCGCTGCGGCAGAAAAGTACTCAAAAAACTTCCTCAAAGGATTCACAGATGACGGCTATTGTTCCGAGGGACTTGGCTATTGGAACTATGGATTCGGTTACTATATCATGCTCAGTGAAACGATTTATCAGGCCACTAAGGGTAAAGTGGATTTGCTCGGAGATCCCAAGGTAAAACAAATCGCAACTTTCGGCTCGAATATAGAGATACTTAATGGAGTTTATCCGGCCTTTGCCGATTGCTCCGTTCGGGCTCAGCCCGGCTCGCGATTGATGTATTTTGTCAGCCGCCGGTTCGGTTTAGGTTTGCGTTCCTGGGAACAAATCGACCCTGTCTCATCAAGTGGAGGATTATATCATAGTATGATGTA
This sequence comes from Sedimentisphaerales bacterium, assembly GCA_049643445.1. Classification (GTDB taxonomy): domain Bacteria; phylum Planctomycetota; class Phycisphaerae; order Sedimentisphaerales; family Anaerobacaceae; genus CS2-K091. The sequence goes on along the minus strand of JBARPZ010000165.1, from coordinate 359 downwards.
CTCTTTTCCCAATTCAGCTTCACGCACTCTCCCTTCTCAAACTGCTTCCAAAGGCCCCGGCATTCGGTCCTGGTTTGAGGAGGCTGGAATTCTGATATGTCGGCCGAGTTCAGGCTCGTCTTCCCGGTTGGCTGTAGCCCTAAAGGGCGGCCACAATTCAGAACATCATAACCACAATGACGTAGGCTCCTTTATTGTGGTGTTGGGTGACAAACCTTTGCTCCTTGACCCAGGTGGAGAAGTATATACAGCCCGTACATTCAGTGGTCAGCGTTACGAAAGCAACGTTCTAAATTCCTTCGGTCACCCTGTGCCGATTGTAGCAGGTAAACTCCAAAGAACCGGCAGTCGGGCGAGAG
>JBARPZ010000164.1:0-4559 GCA_049643445.1 Sedimentisphaerales bacterium | reverse complement strand
TCAATGACTGGGAGGTCAAGGGTGACAAGAGCAAAAGCAAATGGGTCGTCGGCACCGCTGCGATATCACCCGGGAACCCGAAGTTGCTTGTGGCCAAAAACGGTGGTAATGAAATGATCAATCTTGCTGGTGACCACGGAAGCAGTCTCGATATTTACTCAAAGGCCAAGTTCGGTGATTGTCGTATCGAATTGGAAGTAATGGTGCCAAAGGGTTCCAATTCCGGTATTTATGTTATGGGCGAATATGAGATACAGGTGCTGGACAGTTGGGGAAGAGTAGAGATGGGCAACGGTGATATGGGTGCGATTTACGGTGCCGGTGCGCCTCGTGTAAATGCGTGTAAGAGACCCGGCGAATGGCAGAAGTACGTAATTGAATTTCAGGCCCCCAGGTTCGACGCCAACGGCAAAAAAATCAGTAATGCCAGATTCATCAAGATAGAACTCAACGGCCAGCCGCTGCACAGGAAGAACCTTGAAATGAAAAGCCATACGCCCGGCGGTGTTGCCGGCAGGGAAACACCTACGGGCCCGCTTATGTTCCAGGGAAATCACGGACCGGTAGCCTTTCGGAATATCAAGATAAAACCCTTGCTCAAGTAGCTGTAATCGAGGGCTGACGCGTTTTGGAAATGGCTCGAGGCAGCATGCGTCCGATAAACTGCCGGAGTCGTTTACAGTTACGGCTGGAAAGAATGAATATGATGTCTTGACAGTCATCAAAAAAGATGTGATAATACGAATGTTCAATAGAAAATTGGTTTGTTAAATTTATGGAGTCAACAAGAGTACAATGAATGATCAGAAGACAAAAAAAGAAATAGACAGACGCAGCTTTCTTCGTTCCTCGGCTGCTGTTGGGGCGGGCTTGGTGTTTTCGCCAATGATTGTAGGCCAGTCAAATGGCGCCGCAAAAGGTGATGATATCAACATAGCACTACTCGGTTGTGGAGCGCAGGGCCAGGTTTTAATGAACGCCTGCCGAAATATACCCGGCATTCGCTTTAAGGCGGTCTGCGATATCTGGACCGCTTATAATCAAAGACGGGTTTCACGGCTGCTGGGAAGATACGGCCACGAGCACAATACCTATGTGGACTACCAGGAGATGCTCGCTAAAGAGAAGGACCTCGATGCCGTGATAGTCGCTACGCCCGACTTTTGGCACGCCGACCATACTGTTGCCAGTCTGAAGGCCGGTCTGCATGTCTACTGTGAAAAAGAGATGTCGAATACGCTGGATGGAGCCAAACGGATGGTACAGGCCGCAAAGGAAACCGGCAAGCTATTGCAGATTGGCCATCAGCGGCGGAGCAATCCCCGCTACATACACTGCTATGACAAGTATATCAAAGGAGCGAAGCTGCTCGGCCGAATCACAACGATAAACGGGCAGTGGAACCGTAGTAAGGCGGCGTGTGAAGACCTTGGTTGGCCGAAAAAATATCCGTTGGAGCCGGTGGCCCTCGAAAAGTACGGCTTCAAGTCCATGGAGCAGTTCAGAAACTGGCGGTGGTATAAAGGGCTGGGAGGCGGCCCAATTGTTGACCTCGGCTCGCACCAGATTGATATTTATAGCTGGTTCCTTGGAGCAAATCCGAAATCGGTCATTGCCAGTGGTGGTGTCGACTATTGGAAGGGACACGAGTGGTATGACGCCGTGATGGTCATTTATGAGTATGAAACCAAGGAGGGTGTTGTCAGGGCATTTTATCAGACGATCACCACCAACAGCAGCCAGGGATATTATGAAAGCTTTATGGGTGATGAGGGCACCCTTTCAATATCGGAATCCGCATCGAGAGGCAGTGTCTATCGTGAACCGGGAGCGCCTGATTGGGACAAATGGGTAAAGATGGATTATGTAAGCGAACCGCCCAAGAAGGAAGAAGTCGAAACTACTGCAGTTGTGGATGTACGTGAGACGGTTCCGGTTGCGGCGTACAATATCCCGGTGACAATGGACAAACCGTATCATCAGCCGCACCTCGAGAATTTCTTCGACGCCGTTCACGGCAAGGCGAAACTCAGTTGCCCGGCGGAAATCGGATACGAAACGGCTGTCACCGTGCTGAAGGTAAATGAGGCTGTGGAAGCCGCTCGTAAGCTGGAATTCAAGCCGGACGAATTTGAGGTTTAGATTGTATTTGTCACTTTTGAGTTGAGCGACGAGCTATGAGCGTTAAGAAAAGGATTGGCCGTACGTTGAGAAAAGGATTGTTAATAAAAGTCGTTTGCTGCTGGCTGGTTTTGGCCTTTTCGGCCGTTGCCGGTGCAGAGGGGAAAAAGATAGGGGATGCAAGTGACGGGAGCCTGGCCGTTCCGGTTCATATTATTGGGCTTCGTGACGACGAAGGTGATAAGATTTCGCCTGACGTTGAGCCCATTCTGCCGTTTTCGACGCGCCAGACCTGCAGCGAGTGTCACAGCTATGAGATAATCAGTAAGGGCTGGCATTTTAATGCCGTCGATGTTAATGCTGTTCCGGGACGGAAGGGCCAACCCTGGATTTTTGTTGACCCCGGCACATGCACGCAGATTCCTCTCTCTTATCGTCCCTGGCCGGGAGTTTTCCATCCCGAGAAACTTGGCATATCGTCTTTTAAGTTTACTCAGCTATTCGGCAGACATATACCCGGTGGTGGAGTGGGCGAACTTGAAAGCGATGACCCGGAAGAGATGATCCGCCATGATATATCGGGCAGGCTGGAAATCAACTGCCTGAGCTGCCACAATGCTCACCCGGGCCAGGACCAGGCTGAGTATGCCGGCCAGGTGGCCCGTCAAAATTTCCGCTGGGCTGCCGCTGCCGCCTGTGAATTTGCTTCCGTTAAAGGCGCCGCGGTTACCCAACCCGACACTTATGACCCCTTAATGGACGATGCGATAGCCACAACGTATCGTGAAAATACATTCGACCACGAGAAGAAGGTGTCCTTTAACATTACCAGGAAGATACCTGACGAGCGGTGTTATTTCTGCCATTCCAACATAGAGGTTGGTGAGCACGGCTCGGAAGAGTGGGAGGCGGATGAGGATGTGCATTTAGCTGCAGGGCTGACCTGTGTTGATTGCCACCGCAACGGCCTTGACCATAACATTATCCGGGGATATGAAGGCGAGGATGCAGCATCACAAAATCCATTAGCAGCTTCTACATCATGTAAAGGCTGCCACACCGAAGGCCGTTTAGGTGCCCCTGTACCGCAGCATCCTGGTATTCCGCCGGTGCACTTTGAGAAACTCACCTGTACGTCTTGCCATTCGGGTCCCTGGCCAAAGAAACAGACTCATCGAGGCAAAACCTCACGGGCCCACGCTCTGGGTACACATGGCGTCAACAAATCAGCAGACGCGCTCCCGCATATTTTGTATCCTGTCTTTGCTCAGCAGGGGGGTGGCAGGATTGCCCCCCATAAGCTCATCTGGCCTGCCTTTTGGGGGACCTTAAAAGAGCAAAAGGTGACGCCAATCGCCCTTAACCTCGCCAAGCGGGCTGCGGGTCGAAGCATCGCTCGGGCCAAGCCTCGAAGCCTGGGAGATTGGCCTACTTTGACTGATGAACATATTACCAAGGCATTGAATTCATTAAAGAAGACTGTTGAAGGCGAACCCGTTTACATTTGCGGTGGAAAACTCTACCGCCTTGATGAGTCGGGCAAACTTCGCGCGCCTCAGGAGCACCCGGCTGCACAGCCGTATCTTTGGCCCATCGCTCACAATGTCAGGCCGGCTGCCCAGTCACTGGGCGTTCACTACTGCACGGATTGCCATGCCACCGATGCACCTTTCTTCTTCGGTACAGTTGACGTCGACTCTCCTCTTGCCGCAGAGCAAGTTGCTGCTAAGGAGATGGTTGAATTCCAGGGAATTAATGCTTTCTATGCCTGGGCGTTTGCTTTTTCATTTGTGTTTAGACCGTTTCTAAAGATTGTTGCTCTTGGATCTTGTGCACTTATTGGTGTGGTTTTGTTGTTGTATGGGCTTAAGGTCCTGGCCTGTGTTGTAAAGACGCTGGCTGAGGGAGATTAGTAAACCTCGTTGAGAATATAATATGTTTCGTATAATTTCTATAATCGGTTTTATAGTTTGCTTTGCGGGTATCGCGGTATGCTGTATAGCTTCGCCTTGCAGGGGATGTGGGTGGAGGCCCGGGCAGATTTTGAGAAGGCTTATTCATCTTTTTACAATGCTTTTCGTGGAACAGCGGTTGAGCCTGGTGGGTGTTCTTAGGAAGCTGGTTTATCTGCTGGCATTACTTTGCTTTGGGGTATTGGCAGTTACTGGATTTGTTCCACGCCTTTTTTTAAATGAGACTATTTCCGGTTACTGGCTGATGCTGCATGCCACTTTCGCGCCGGTTTTCGCTATCTGCCTGGCAGTTTTGGCTGTGATGTGGGCGTCGCATTGTCGTTTCACCGGCAGAGATTGGCCCTGGCTGCAGCGTTTGATTTGGCGGGTTATTCTGCCGAAGACCGCTGAGGAAAAATCTGTTTGCCAATGTTCTAATCTGGGACAGAAAATAACCTTTTGGCTGATTGTCGTATTAGCTTTGCC
>JBARPZ010000163.1:0-3085 GCA_049643445.1 Sedimentisphaerales bacterium | reverse complement strand
GCGGAGATGTCGCGAATGCTCTCGCGGTGGCCGAGTGAATTTCCTTTGTCGTCGTATATGGGCTGCCATGACATTGAGGCCCATATAATCTTGCCATTCTTGCGCTCGATTCTGAACTGGACATCGTTGCCTGTAGTGCCTTTCATGGCCGCTCGAAAAGCCCTTCCCATCCGGTCACGGTCTTCATCGTAAACGACCGGGGCGGGGTAATCCTGCATAGCCATAAACTCTTTTATTGTGTAACCGGAGACACGCTCCGCCGCCGGGTTTGTCCACAAGACTCTGCCAGTCGGTCCGACCCAGACCTCCCAGTCATAAGTGTAGTCGGCAATGGCACGGAAGCATTCGCTGGTCATGCGAGTCACTAATTCGGTGCGTTTTTGCACGGAGACATCGTCGTATATCGCAACAATATGTCCCGAGGGCAATCTATACACGCAGTTTTCACGCCAGCCTGCAATTCTTTCATCCTTGTATACAGAAACGGGGTGATGTTCGGGGGTGCCGGTCTTGTAGACACGGTGGAAAACATCGAAAAGTCCGAACTCTTTGACGCCGGAAAAGACCTCAACAACACTTTTACCTATCAAATCTTCTTTTTTGATGTGGTCGATCTCTTCGGCCGCCGGGTTAAAATCCATAAATACAAACTCTTCGCCATCGTTTCTGGCCTCGTATATCGCCACTCCGCTGCTGACATTGTCGAACAGGGTCTGGTATTTCGCCTGATATTCTTTTAGCTGGTCGGCGGGATTTCCCTGACTGCCGGAAGGATCCGGATTTTTACCGTTATTGGTTTCCATATTTCAACTCCAGTTACGATTTCGGAATCCAGGCACGTAACGAACCATATGCCGGGATTTCGCCCTGCTTGCTCGAATGAAGCTGCATCTCATGGTGGCCTTTATTTTATAGTTATCTGAAGCCAATTGGCAAAACAAAAACCAACCCGTCAAAGGAAAATTTTTCCCGGAAGAGTCGAATTGTCTAACTTTTTTGCCTCAACCAGGGCTTCAATATTGACTTTTCTGTGTAATTAACTACGATTGTATGAAATTATGTAATCGGACATGGTAGTAGTCGGCAACATAAAAACAGGAGAAATAAATATGACAGATTATGAAGAAACACTGCAAAGCTCAGGTTCTAAGGACATGAAGACAGGACTTATGGTATTTGGAATCCTCCAGATTATTTTTGGCGGATTTTGTGCGCTCATGGTGCCTTTCATGATAATGGGTATGATTGCATCGGCCTTCCTTGATAAAAGTTCTGCTACAGCTATGAGCCCTACTATGATGATTCCTGCGGTTTTTTTCTATGTACTACTGGCTGCCTGGTGCATCTGTATGGGTATCGGTTCGATTAAAGCGCGACGATGGGCAAGAGCGCTTTTACTGGTTACTTCATGGCTCTGGCTTATCGGCGGCATAGGTGGGTTTATTTTTGTGCTGCTGTACATGCCTGATATGTTCGATAAGATGGGAGAGAACGAGCAGATGCCGGCAGGGGTGGCCATCTTCGTGAAGTATGCCATGACCGGGTTTATGGCAGTCTTTTACGTGATTATACCGGCAGTGCTTGTTCTCTTCTATGGAAATAAGAACGTAAAGGCGACATGTGAGTTCAGGGACACTAAGGTTCGCTGGACCGACAAATGTCCTCTGCCTGTTCTTGCTTTGAGCTTGATGTTTGGATTCTGGGCCGTTTCGATGTTGTCTATGGGGCTTTACGGATGGACAATTCCATTCTTTGGTTTCATCCTGAGTGGGGCCAAAGGTGCAGCGGTAGTGCTCGTTGTTATGTTGCTGTCAGGTTATATCGCCTGGGGCACGTACAGGTTGAGTATTAAGGCGTGGTGGGGTGCCGTTTTATTGGTTGTTGGCTGGGCTGTATCAGCGGGTGTTACATTCTCGCGTGTAAGTATGCTGGATTACTATGAAAAGATGAATTTCCCCGAGCAGCAGCTTGATATTATCAAACAGTTTATACCGCAGAATTATGCGATGGCCTTGTTTTGTGGGCTCTCGCTTGTTGGGTTCCTGGGGTATTTGCTGTACACGAGGAGATACTTTGTACGTCCTGCCGAACAGGAAATTGCTTCACAACAGGGATTATCTTAACCAACAGATTGCTGAAGCCGGCCGTCAAGGCTCCGCGGCATCTTTTAGAAGGGCGGTTGGTGTTAAATTCGTCGAATTTGGGGCCCATAAAAGGTTTGCTTTAGAATCCGTTTTATATTAGAATATGGCTTGTTATACGGGGCGTGGCGCAGTTTGGTAGCGCGCTTGACTGGGGGTCAAGAGGTCGCTGGTTCAAGTCCAGTCGCCCCGAGTGCTGCAAATCAACGATCTGCGAAGTTGCGATGCAGCTTCTTTTTTGTGTGGACAAAAAAAGATTTGATCCGAGCTGTGCAGGTTTTTTTAAGTGAATCAAAGTGAAATGACGGAAGATGAATGGGAAATCAAGTTATGGTCGGCGAGTTTTTCAGAGTGGTCGCCCAAGAAGGAGCCTTCGAGACAAATTGTGGTACTGATGAGCGGCGGGGTCGACAGCAGTGTATCGGCGCATCTGCTCAGGGAAGAAGGCTGGGAGGTGTTGGGTATTACGATGAAGATACCCATATCGTGCGATACAGATGGCCGACGCTGCTGTGGAGCGGATGCTGCATTTGTCTGTAGAGAATTGGATATACCTCATTATTATGTTGATGTTACCAGGGCTTTCGAAGAGCTTATAATAAATCGTTTTCGCCAGTCCTATGCCCAAGGGCAAACTCCCAATCCCTGTGTTGACTGCAACAGCCTGCTGAAATTTTCTTTAGTTTGGGATTTTTTGGAAAAAACACTCGGCATCAAATATCTTGCGACGGGCCATTACGCACATGTTGTCAAAAGCGGTAATGAGGTTCGACTTGGCCGGGCGAAGGACAAGACCAAGGACCAAAGCTATTTTCTATATGGTATCGGCCGAGAGAAGCTTCCGTACTTTGTTCTTCCATTGGGCGAGCTGACGAAAGAACGTGTGCGTGAAATCGCCACCCAACAGTATCTAAAGGTCGCTGAAAAGGATGAAAGCATGGAAT
>JBARPZ010000162.1:0-4519 GCA_049643445.1 Sedimentisphaerales bacterium | reverse complement strand
CGGCGGTGGTTTCGGATTCGAGGGCAGCTCCTTTTAAGATAATGCCCTCGGACCAGTTGAAGGCCTGCTCAACGGGGACCCATGTATCGGAATCTCGTCCTCCGTAAACTATGCCGCCGAGCGGGACGCCTTCCGGGTCGTCAAGCATTGGGTCGCAGTTGCTGAGGTCGGGGATGTTCAGGGAATAGCGAGCGTTTTTGTGCGAAGCGGTTATTTCGTTGCCTTTTGAGTCTTTTTTTCCTTTGTGCCATTTGCCACTGTGGTTGATTCCCTCGGTCGGCAGCTTGCTGCCCATACCGAGCCAATGCGGCGTTTTGTTACTATCAATCAAGACGTTTGAGAAGATAACTTCGCACGGGTTATTCAATGCCTCGTAAATGACGGGGTCATCCTCGGAGTTGACATCACGGATGATGCCGAAGATACCTTTTTCGACATTAACGCAACGGATTTGGCCTGCCTTTTTTCGCAAGTATGCGATGTCGTCTCCGACGATTGTCTGGCCGGGCAGCATTGAGGTCGAGGTTTTTCCACATGCAGAGGGGAAAGCACCGGCAAAGTAAGTGACTCGGTCAACCGGGCCGTGTGCGCCCATGACGAACATGTGTTCTGCCAACCAGCCTTGGCGTGAGGCCTTTTGAATAGCCAGCCTTAGTGCCAGTTTCTTGAGTCCTATCGTATTGCCTCCATATTGGGTGTTTGTGCTGTATACGAGGTCTTCTTCAAGGTCGATGTAAACCCGGCGTTTGTCGACATTTTTGCTGACGAAATTTTCCAGCTCACCTTCAGAATGGATGAACCTGAAGAAGTCGGGAGAGTCGGCGATTTTTTTAAACTGCTCGTATCCCGGCCGATAGAGAATGCTTTCGCTGTGGCCGACGTAGGGAGAGTCTGTTATCTGGATACAGGGTATGGTAAAATCGGAATCGGCGGGTCCGAGGCACCAGAACAAAATCAGCATTTGGCGCCCGTTCATCGAATCTTTCAGGAAAGAGCGGACCTCCCGTACACCTTCTGATTTATCAATGGAGTTGAGGCTTTCGCCGAGTTCGGAGCCGGGGGGAAGGAGATATTTTGTCTGTGCTTTGTCGCGGGCCTGGTCGTTATAGCCGTCGAAGTGGCAGGTATGGCCCGGGATGTTAAGGGGACATTCTTCGCCGTTTTTTACAGCGATCTCGCGGATATAGGCTATATCATCGGGCGAATCAGTGCAGACAAAGACTGAATCCGGGCCGGTAAGCTCAATCGCATCGGCGACGAAGGTGTGCATCTTCGGATTGTTCAACGCGGTCAGCTTGTCGTAATTTTCGGTTGAAAGTTTTTGCTTCAGAAACGTCTTTACATTATCCATTTACGATTGTTACCTCCATTTATTCCTTATTTAGGTCCAAAAAAGCCACGGGATTGTAACTACAGGACCGCTAAGTGTCAACTTGATTTTCCGTCTCAAATGGATTTAATATTTCTTATTATTTCTCCTTATTATAAGGATTTGTGCTCTCTAAATAAGATTTTCCCAGTGTGCGGGCCCTGGAGCACGTAACGGAGAAGTAACGAATCAGGGAGTTTCTGCGGTATTTTTTTGAGTAAAGTGCTTTTTTATTGTCATCTTAAGAAGTAAAATATTCAATGGTGAGTTTGCCAAAGTGGGTGATGACAGCGCTTCAGTATATGAAGAGGCAGTGCTTTGGGTTGTTTTGAGGATTAAGTCAGTTGATGGGGACAGACGTGAAAATGGATTTGAAAGAGAAGATAACAGATTTTTGCCTACAGCGCTATAAATTAGTTACAGTAATAATGGTTGTGTTTACGTTGGGATTAGGGGCGTTAATACCTCGAATCAGCGTCGATACCGACCCTGAGAATATGCTTTCGGAGGATGAGGCGGTACGGGTGTTTCATGACGATGTTAAAGAACGCTTCGTTCTCAACGACATTGTTGTCGTCGGTGTTGTTAATGATAAGGACCCGGACGGTGTATTTAATCCTTCCTCTTTGGGGAAGATTTACGAGCTGACCGAGTTTGCCAAAACGCTTCGCTGGCAGGATGAAGACAATCCCGAAAAGCAAATTGGTGTTATCGAAGTCGATTTGCTTGCCCCTTCCACTGTCGACTACATCGGGCAGGGAGGTCCGGGGGAGGTGAGGTTCGAATGGCTGATGCAGAAGCCGCCTGCGACGCGGGCTGAGGCGCTGGAAGTTCGGGACAAGGCGTTGTCGAATCCGCTGCTTAAAGGCACTGTTGTCAGCGAGGATGGGAAGGCGATATGTTTGTATCTGCCACTAACGGGTAAAGACCTGAGTTACCAGGTGTATCGCGAGTTGAAGACAAAAATTGCGGAATTCGAAGGTGATGAAGAATACCACATAACAGGGCTGCCTGTTGCGGAAGACACGTTCGGAGTTGAAATGTTTGTGCAGATGGCTGTGTCTGCGCCGCTGGCGATGGCGGTGATATTTGTGCTGATGCTGGTTTTCTTCCGCAAGCTGGTGCTTGTTATCTCGCCGATGATTGTTGCGATGGTTTCGGTGATTTCAACGATGGGGCTCTTAATCGGTCTGGGTTATCCCGTGCATATAATGAGCTCGATGATACCGATTTTCCTTATGCCGATAGCGGTAGTTGACTCGGTGCATATTCTTTCTGAGTTCTTCGACCTTTATACGCGGGAGAAGGGGAGAAGGAACACTATTCTGGAGGTCATGGACAATCTCTTCATACCGATGCTGTACACTTCGCTGACATCGGCGGCGGGCTTTGCATCGCTGGCACTTACGCCGATACCACCAGTGCAGGTCTTCGGGATATTTGTTGCCATCGGTATTATGATTGCGTGGGTGTGCACGATTACCTTTGTGCCGGCGTACGTGATGATGATGAAAGAAGGCTCGCTGGCGAACTTCGGCTCGGCGTCGGCGGGTAAAGAGAAACAAACATGGCTTACCGGCCTGTTGAGGGGGGGCGGGCGGTTTACTTACAACGCGGCAAAGCCGATTTTGATAGCGATTATTGTCGTTGCAGCGGTTGCCGTATATGGCATAACGCGAATCGAGATAAATGATAATCCGGTGAAGTGGTTTTCCAAGAGCCACCCAATCCGCCATGCTGATATTGAGTTGAACAGGCATTTCGGCGGGACCTATATGGCTTATCTTGTACTGGAAAGCAGCGAAGAACAAATTCCCGACAACAGATATATAGGTGGCTTGCGCAAGCGCTGGCTGGGAAAAGGTCTTGCGCTCAAGGAAGAGTTTCCCAAGGCAATGGATTTGGTAGGCGAGGTTGAACAGCTAATCCTTTCCAGGGCATCCAAATACGAAAGTCGCGAAGAATTCCTTGAAAGTTTTGTGGAAATCGCGAACCAAAAGGTGGAATTGGCAGAGAAGGAAAATGCGGCTGATGTTGTTGATATCTGGTATGAAATTTCTGACTTTTTCGAGCTTGAAGTCGAGCGGCTTAAGATTTTCAAGCAGCCGGAGGTCCTGCGGTATATCGCAAAGCTTCAGGAACATCTGAAAGGGACGGGCCTTGTGGGTAAAAGTAACTCGGTTGCGGATATCGTCAAGAAAGTGCATAAGGAACTGGTTGACGGCAGGGAGGAAAACTACATTATCCCGGACTCGTCGGCTGCGGCGGCCCAATGTTTGATACAATTCGAGAGCAGTCATAATAACGATGATTTATGGCATTTCGTTACTTATGACTATATGAGCGCCAATGTCTGGCTGCAGCTGACAAGCGGTGACAACAAGGACATGGAAAAGGTTGTTGGTGCAGTGGATGAGTTTTTCGCTAAGAATAAGCCGCCTGTGCCGCTTGAACATAACTGGGCGGGACTTACATATATCAATACGGTGTGGCAGAACAAGATGGTGTGGGGGATGCTGCAGTCTTTTATGGGCAGTTTTATTATAGTCTTTATTATGATGGCGGTGTTGTTTCGCTCGGCCCTTTGGGGTATCGTGTGTATGATACCTCTGCTGGTGACTATAGCCGTAATCTATGGCATCATCGGGTTGGTTGGCAAAGACTACGATATGCCGGTCGCGGTGCTGAGCGCATTGACTTTGGGGATGGCGGTAGACTTTGCGATACATTTCCTTGAGCGTGCGCGGACGAGCTTTGCAAAGACCGGGTCGTGGAGGGAAAGCTCGGCGGAGATGTTTGGTGAGCCGGCACGGGCCATAAGCAGGAATGTTCTTGTTATTGCGATTGGATTTTTGCCTCTGCTGGCGGCGCCTTTGATACCTTACAAGACGGTGGGGATATTCCTGTGTGCGATAATGGGCCTTTCGGGTGCGGTTACGCTGTTGGCACTGCCTACTATTTTGAAGCTGGCGGAGAAATCGCTGTTTAGGGCCAGGATAGTACGGGTGCCGGCGAGCTGTAAATGCGGCTTCTGTATGATTATTTCTGTGGCTGCGGTTGTTTTGGTGGCGATGAACCTGCACCAGTACTGGAAGCTTGGCTGGAGTAAACTGGCCTTGATTAGTATAATAGTAATACCGTTGATGGCGC
>JBARPZ010000161.1:0-4898 GCA_049643445.1 Sedimentisphaerales bacterium | reverse complement strand
AAACCCTGCCTGACCTGCCTGGCGAGGTCTGAAAGGGTCAGGCCCAAAGTTCGTCCGGTGTCTTTGAGCTTCATTTTCACCTCGGCCTTTCCGGGCTCGAAGCTGTCCGAGACATCACTAACACCGTCATATGGTTTCAGTAAAAGTTTTAACTGATCCACGGCCTGCAGCAGTACAGTATAGCTCTGATGAGACAATTCAACGTTTATGGCGTCGCCCGTACTCATAATTTCAGACATATACGTAAGCGATGAAACACCCGGTATCTCGCCCACAATATCGCGCCATCGGTTTTTCATCGCCTGGCTGGATGCATAACGCTCTTCGGCGCTGAGCAGCTCGACATTAACCTCAGCCAGGTGTGATGCAGTTAACGTAGCGAGGTCACTGTGGCCGGGCCCTCCGCGCGCGGCTGCCGGGTGCGCACCGACCGTGGTTGATATGTGCTTCATAAGGGAAGGCTTGCCTTCGCTGCTAAACTCATCTATAACCTGCAGTGCCGCCTTCTCAATCCTTTCAATAATCCGGCCTGTCTGCTCCACAGGCGTTCCCTGTGGCATAGTCAAAGTTGCAATCATATTATCGGCTTCGATGGAATCAAAGAATACAAACTTGATATACCCGCCGGCAATAAAACCCACAGTGAACAGAAATATGGCAAAGGCAACAGCTAACGTTACATACCGCCATAGCACGGCCCGCATAACAAAACCGGCGAAAGGACCATTTACAAACCAGCTAAGTCCTTTCCCCGTCCAGTAATTTATCTTGTCCGTGAAACGGACAACTATACTTTTCTTGGAGAATCTGCCGGATGACAAATGGGCCGGCAGGATAAGCAAGGCTTCAATCAGAGAAAACCCAAGGACACTTATCACCACTATGGGCAAAACTCGAAGGAATTTACCCATAATACCGGTGGTGTAAGCTAAAGGCAAAAATGCAAACATCGTCGTCAAAACAGCCAACACAACCGGCATACACATCTCTTTTACACCTTTTATTGCTGCTTCAGTCCTGTCCATCCCCTGCTGACGATACACAAATATGTTCTCACCCACTACGATTGCATCGTCAACCACAAGACCAAGTGACATAATAAATGCGAAAAGGCTCATCATGTTAATCGAAACGTCAAAAAACGGCATGAGCCAAAACGCCCCTAAAAAGGATATGGGGATGCCCACAGCTGTCCAGAAAGCAAGACGCAGATTCAAAAAGAGCGTCAGACACAGGAATACAAGCACCAGGCCGATACCTGCATTCCTTTTAAGAAGATTCATTCGCGATTTCAGGATCTCCGAGTCGTCCTGCCACAAAGCAATCGAAATCCCTTCAGGCAAATAGTTCTTCTTATCTTCAATATACTTTTTTACCGTATTAGCTATGTCAAGTGCACCCTGATCTCCCATCCGTGAGACTTGTACGAAAGCGGCCCTCTTGCCGTCGAACTTCGCATAAAGGTCAACGTCCTCAAAATCGTCTCTGACGGTTGCAATGTCGGAAAGTCTTACTTTTGTGCCGTCGTTCCTTGTAAGCACTATGATTTTTTCAAATTCGGAGCCGTAATATCTTTGACCCTTTGTTCGTACCAGGATTTCTCCGCCTAAAGTCTTGACCGACCCGGCGGGAATATCCAGAGAAGAATTACTTACAGCCCTTGATACATGGTCGAAGCTCAGGTTATAGCGGCGCAAATTCTCCTCCGAAACTTCAATGGATATTTCGTAAGGCCGGACCCCTGATATGCTCACCTGGCTTATATTATCCATAGCGGTCAGGTCGTCACGGATTTGATCCGCCAACTTCCTGAGTGTTTTCTCTGTAACATCGCCAAAGATAACAATAGAAATGACTTTGTGGCGTGTCTTGAGCTCAGTGATTATCGGCTTCTCGGTTTCCTGAGGAAAGGTTGTAATCGTGTCAATCTGTGCTTTGATATCATCAAGCACCTCTTTTGCGTCGGCATATTCCTCAACTTCAATGAGTATCGAACCAGCCCCTTCCCCGGCCGTTGATGTAATCCGTTTTATACCATCGACGCCCGCTATAGCTTCTTCGACGCGAAGACACACACCTTCTTCAACATCCGCTGGTGAAGCCCCGCGATAAGGTACTGTGACGTTGATCATATCGAAGCTTAACTCAGGAAAAACCTCCATCCTGGCTGAAAAAATAGAAAGCAAACCTGCGGTAATGACTAAAAACATCAACAAATTTGCCGCAACGTGGTTCGCCGCAAACCATGCGAGAACGCCCTTTCTTTCCTTTAGGTCTTGCACAAGTTTGGCTCCTATTTTTCGGTGTTATTCGGATCTTGATTTAACTGCTTCGCGACTGCTGTCTGCTCAAGCTGTGTACGCACTTTCATTCCCTCCATAACGGTATCAAGAGAGCTGGTGACGATGGTTGCATTTTGGTCAACACGGGCCATCGCGTATGCGAAATCCTTGTCTGCACGGACAATATCCAAAGCTTCGATATGCAAGCTGCCGTCTTTAACTATCCATACTTTATTACTGTCATGTATTGCATATCGAGGCACGGCCATGGCATTTTTCAGCACTTTGCCCTCAATCAGGACCCGGGCGAATATACCGGGTAATAACGGAGGCCTGCCGTTAGAACGTTCAAAGGGCTTCGGCACTTCAACAACGACGGAAATCATCCTCGACATTTTATCTACCTGGCCGGTTGTTCGGGTGACATAGCCTTTCCATGTATGCTCGGCACCGGCAAAGTCGGCCTTCACTACAGCGGGTATTTTCGCCCTCTTGCCGTCGAGTGAAGCCGAATCATCAAAGATGTCAAACCACGCCAGCTCTTCATCATCAAGGGGTATTTCTATCTCGATCGTGTCGATTCCGTATGCCACAGCGACGGGCTGGCCGGCGACCATGTATTGACCGAGGTCGATTTTTTCACTGATTATTAGGGCATCAAACGGCAAAGAAAGACTTGTTCGCTCAAGTCTGAGTTGTGCGGTCGCGAGCTGCGCCTTGGCAGATTCTAACGCGGCTTTAGCCTGGCGAACCTGTGATTCGCGCAAGACCAGCGGTGAGTTCGGTTCGGTACCGGGATGCAACTGCTCCCAGGCCCTGCGTGCGACCTCTCCCTCAGCCATCTCTATTTCAAGCTTGACCTGAGCATCAGCAACGACAGCATTGGTCTGTTGGACGGCAAATTTATAGTCTCTTTCATCTATTTGCAGTATCTGTTCTCCGGCAGGGATGAGCCCCCCCGCCTTAAACTCAGAGTTGACAGAGACGACCTTGCCGGGAACCTCAGGAACGATATCAACCTCCACCGTGGGACTTACTGTTCCGTAAGCACGAATGACCATTGGAATGTCGGCGGCCTTCAACTGCTTAACCATCACTAATGGCGCGATGATTTCCTGTTCTTGTCGCTGCGGTGGTCTTCGAGATTTAATCAGAATAATCGTAAGCAATCCGAAGAAGGCAAGTATGGATATAGCAATCAGCAATTGTTTAAGGCGGCTTGGGGATTTGTCAATCTCCTGTTCGATTACGGCTTTTGTTTGATTTTTTGCTACCATATGAGGATTCCTCTTTCTACTTAGCTTCTTCTTTATCAGTCCAATCCCCACCCAGGGCAAGGAAAAGATTGACTCTTGTGGTCCAAATCTGACCTTTGAGGATAGCCACTTGTTCTTCAGCTATTCTGCGTCGGCGCTGTGTTTCGAGAACCGTCAGGAAACCGGCAACGCCGGCAACACCACTGCTATATCTCTGCTTTGAAAGCTGCTCCGCTGCTTCGGCCTCTATGAAGCGACTCTGGGCATGCTCAAGCTGGACTTGCAACAACTGGTCCGCGGCCAGGGCATCCTCGACTTCCCGAATAGCAGTTAGAATGGTTCCGGCGTAATTAGCCGCCAATTCGGCATAACGGGCCTCGGCAGCCTTGACTCGTGCCTTCAACTGTCCACCTTTGAATATGGGCTGAGCAAGGCGGAATAGTGCTGAATAAATCTCCGTCTCGTCTATCCAAATGTCTTCCCATGTATCAGCGCTGCGACCGGTACTTGCAGACAGGGTAAGGTTTGGATATAACTGTGCAATACTGACGCCAATGCGTTCATTGGCTGCACGTAAAGTCAACTCAGCAGCCCGGACATCAGGCCTGCGGTCCAGCAGGGATGCGGGCAGCCCAATCGAAACGGGATCCAAATCCGGCAGGTCGGGTAATGTTTCAGGCAGAGATTCTGAAGCAGCCGGCCGACGACCCAGGAGAACATCGAGAGCATTTTGCGCCCTTATTAGCGACAGCTCAATAGCAGGCTCAAGAGATTTCGAGGCTTCGAGGTTCTCACGTGCCAGCCTTATCTCAACCGGCTTAACGAGGCCCCTGCTATACTTACGTTCGACAATTTCCAAAGTGCCGGTGCGACTTTCGGTGTTTGCTCGTGCTATGGCCAGGCGTTTGTGGATAGTGGCGATATCGATTCTGGCCTTGACTACAGTGGCGATAATCGAATTAATAAGGGCCTGTTCACTTGCTTCGGCAGCAAGCATATCCGCCCAGGCGGCCCGCTCTGCACGTCTGAGCTTTCCAAACAAATCCAGTATATAGACGACGGAAATATCCTGGGACCAGGTTGTGCTCATAACACTGAATCTGCCACCGCCGCCGAGCCCACTACCGAAGGTAAAGGAACGCTTGCTTCGGTCACGAGACAAACCGTATGAGACATCCGGCCACATTCGGCCGCGACTTTCAGCGAGGGCCGCCTGGGCCTGCAGCACCCTTGCTGCAGTAGCTTTGAGGTCATAGTTGTTTTCCAACGCCTGGCGCACCAGAAGCGTCGTTGTAGGGTCGCCGAATCGCTCCCACCAGTTGTCAATCTTCTCGATGTCATTGACGTCGGCGCTGCGGCT
>JBARPZ010000160.1:0-19238 GCA_049643445.1 Sedimentisphaerales bacterium | reverse complement strand
AACTGTCCGATGGTGAGTTTGCAGCGATTCTTCCAACCGACGACTCTGCGAGTCTTGGAGCGTTTGGGCTGACAAGCAAGGGAGCTATCAAGTGTCGATGGAAACGAGACGACAGGCCAGTCGAAATTCTCGGGCTCGAGGAGTAATCGGAAGAAAAAAAGCCCGGCTTGACGTTTTCATGCTATTGGGTTATGCTTGTACGGACTATGGTGGCAGGCCATCATAGTCTATCGTCTGTATAAAGCCAAACGAATGCAAGTAAGGAGTAGAGCAGGATGTCAAAGGATATGGAGCAATTGTATGCGGAACGGTTGAAGCGATATGTTACGGCGATGCGGAATGGGAAACCGGACAAGATTCCGATTCGCCCTTTTATGGCCGAATTTACAGCCAAGTATGCGGGGTATACCTGCCAGCAGGTTACAGAAGATTATGAGATGGCTTTTACCGCAGCGAGGAAGTGCGCGGCTGATTTCGACTGGGACGCCATCGTCCCGAATATGGTATTCGTCTGGACGGGGCTGACACATGCAATCGGATTGAAATATTATGCAGTCCCCGGAATAGAGCTGTTGCCGGAGTTCGGATTTCAGTACATCGAACCGTCTGAGGAAGAGGCGTTTATGAAGCCTGACGAATACGATGCTCTTATCGAGGACCCGACGGGATTTCTATTCAACGTCTGGCTTCCACGTGTCTCAACCGATGTCAGTGCGATAGGAGAGCCGACGTCTTTTCGGAACAACCTGTCGTTTTTGAAGGGTGGGATGGCGATGCTCAGCTATTTCAATGCGTTTGGAACACAAATTGCGAGAATGAGGACGGAGTCAGGGACGGTATCGGCTATCTCAGGTATTCTGAAGGCGCCACTGGATATCATCGCAGACAAGCTACGCGGCTACCTGGGACTGGTAACGGACTTGTTTGAGCGGCCGGACAAGGTGCTGGCAGCCTGTGAGGCTTTGATGCCGCACCTGTTGCAGGTGGCGCTGTCCGGTGCAGACCCCGACAAAAATGTGCCAATCGGATTCTGGATGCATCGCGGATGCGTGCCGTTTGTTTCAATGAAACATTTCGAGAAGATTTACTGGCCTACATTTAAGCCGATTGTCGAGGAACTCTGGAAACATGGGCACCAGGTCCTGTTTTATGCCGAGGGCAGCTGGGACGCTCATCTGGATTCATTCGCAGAGCTGCCCGATAAGGCGATTGTATATCATGTCGATATGGGTGACATATTCGAAGTTCATAAGAAGATTGGACATAAGTTCTGTATCAGCGGTGGTATTCCGAATTATCTGCTTTCAATGGGCACGCCGGATGAGGTGCGTGATTGTTGTAAGAAGGTGATCGACGGTGTGGCCGGCGACGGTGGTTATATAATGGACGCCAGCGCTATTGTTCAAAACGATGCCAAAGTTGAGAATATCAAAGCGATGACAGATTTTACGCGTGAATATGGAGTATATTAATGGCTGAACAAAAGAAACCAGAGAGAAAGCCGGGTGTTTGTGTACCCTGGGAAGAAAAGGTCAAGGAACTGAAGGAAATAAAGGCAGACAAAGAGCTTGTGAAGAAGGTGTGGGAAGATATTGACGGATTAGGGTACGTTTACATCTGGCAGTGTCTGCTCTCGTTCTAAGAAGCGAGTGGATGTTTGGAGATTATGCTATGAATGGAAGAGCGGTTATCACGCGCCGAAACTTTTTGAAGAAGGCATCGGGCATCGCAGTCGGTGCTATTAGCTTTCCATACGTGGTTTCTTCATCAGCATTGGGTAAGGTTGGCGGCGTTTCTGCGAGCAATCGGATTACGCTGGGCTGTATTGGCACTGGAAACCAAGGTTTCAATGACCTGAGGGGCTTTTTGCGTGATGAACGTGTACAGATTGTTGCAGTATGTGACGTCAACCGTGAGAGCAAAGGGTATTGGGATAACAAAATTGGGGGTAGAGACCCGGCAAGGAGAATTGTCGAGGAACATTACGGTCGTAACAAAGGTTCAGGTGCATACAAAGGTTGTGCGGCCTACGAAAATTTTCGCGAGTTGTTGGCCCGTGATGACATCGATACGGTTCTGCTGGCGCTGCCGGACCATTGGCACTCTATCTCTGTAATTGAGTCAGCGAAAGCAGGCAAGGACATCTACGGAGAGAAACCGCTATCGTTGACTGTTGTCGAAGGGCGAGCGATGAGCGATGCGGTGAGGCGGTACGGGAGGATATTCCAGACGGGCAGTCAGCAGCGGTCGGACCATAATTTTCGTCGTATATGCGAACTAGTGCGAAATGGGCGGATAGGCAAACTGCATACCGTCAGATGCGGTTTGCCGGGCGGGACACCGGATATTTCGAAAACGGGTCACCGTACGAAACCTGAATCCGTACCGGAAGGCTTCAACTATGATATGTGGCTGGGCCCGGCACCGTGGGCCCCCTACTGTCCGGCCCGCTGTCATGTGAACTTTCGGTGGATACTGGATTACTCGGGCGGCCAAGTTACAGACTGGGGAGGACACCATCCCGATATTGCACAATGGGGTATGGGTACAGAAAAAACGGGGCCTGTTGAAATCAAAAATGCCAAAGGCAAATTTGCGAGGGATGGATTATATAACACGGCACAAGAGTTTTATTTTGAGTGCATCTACAAGAACGGCGTTAAACTAATCGTTTCAAATAAGGAACGCGGCGGAGTAACCTTCGAGGGAACGGAGGGCCGGGCCTGGGCCAATCGAGGGCGTCATGAAGTAAATCCAAAATCGCTGAATGATACTGTCATTGGGCCTGACGAAATACATCTTTGTCGCAGTGATAACCATTCCCGGAACTTCATCGATTGCGTCATATCTCGGGAAGAGACGGTTGCGCCGATTGAAACGGCACACCGCTCTATTTCTATCGGACATCTTGGTAATATCGCCATGCTGCTGGGGCGAGACCTGAAATGGGACCCGGACAATGAACAGTTCCTCGGGGATGACCAGGCCAACCGGATGCTGTGGCGGCCCATGCGCAGCCCGTGGAATCTGTAAGTGGAGTCTTGATATGAAAAGAGAGACAATCACACGTCGAAACTTTTTTAGGAAGGCATCAAGCATAGCTATTTGTGCGGTTGGCTTTCCCTATGTTGTTTCTTCATCGGCGCTGGGTAAAGCCGGCAGTGTTGCTGCGAGCAACCGTATTACACTGGGTTTCATCGGAGTTGGCAGCCACGGAATTGGGATGAATCTGAGGACGTTCCTTGGTAACGATGACGCTCAAGCTGTTGCCGTTTGCGATGTCGATATCAATAATCTTAAAAAGGGTCGTGATACAGTAAATCAAAAGTACGGGAATCAGGATTGTGCCACTTACAGGGATTGGCGGGAGGTCATCGCGCGGGATGATATCGATGCAGTGATGGTATCGACGCCGGACCATTGGCATGTCCCGATCTCGATAGCGGCCCTGCGGGCGGGCAAGGACGTCGAGTGTGAGAAGCCGACGCTGACGGTGCGCGAGGGGCGGATATTAGTCGAGACAGTAGAGCGCTACGGGCGCGTGTTTCAATGGTCCACGGAAGACCGTTCGGTATACGAGTACCACCGGATGTGCGAGCTGGTTCGCAACGGGCGGATAGGCAAGGTGCATACGATTCGGGTGGAGCTGCCGAGCGGGCCGGGCAATCCGGGCAACGCCAAGCCGATGCCGGTGCCGGAGAGCCTGGACTATGATATGTGGCTTGGGCCGGCGCCCCTGAGGCCTTATACAGGACAGGACCAGCTCCCTTATCAGTGGCGGTGGGTAATGGACTACTCGGGCGGACAGTTGACCGACTGGGGAGCGCATCTTCTGGATGGTGCGCAATGGGGAAATAACACCGAACATACAGGGCCGGTGGAAGTTGAGGGAAAGGGAGTGTTCTGTACTGGAGGCCTTTACGATACGGCGAAAGAGTACAGAATCGAGTATAAATATGCCAGCGGCGTCAAGCTGATAGTTACGTCGGGCACGCCGAGCCTTAGATTCGAGGGGAGCGAGGGATGGATAGGCAACCGCGGCTGGAGAGCGCCATTGCAGGCAAGTTCTAAATCTATTCTGGATTCGGTAATTGGGCCGGACGAAATTCATCTGTATACGTGCCGGGCGGGCGAGCAACGTAATTTCCTCGATTGTGTTAAATCTCGTAAGGATTGCTATTTTCCGCCGGAGATTGGCCAGCGATGCTTTACAATCGCCCACATCGGGAATATTTCGATGCTGTTGGGCAGGAAACTTAGATGGGGCCCGGATAAAGAAAAATTTATCAATGATGAGCAAGCGAACAGGATGCTGTCACGTTCGATGCGGAGTCCGTGGCACTTATGAAATGATTAATGATAAATGATTATTGGAAATGGAAGAATTATGAAAACTCGACGCAAAGAGATTTGGGTGATTTTGTTTTTTAGCGGGATTTGCTGTTTACTTTCGGCCGGAAGCGCTGGTGCCAGGGTTTCCTTAATAAGTGATGATTTTTCCGCATGGCGGGGAAGTACGGGGCAATGGGAAATTGTCGGCGATACCTTTACGAATCCGAAGAGCGTGAAGTTGCTGAGCAGCAAGACGGGAAGCGGGGTTATTCTAAATGGACCTACCGGAAGGACAAACAACATAATAAGCAAGGCGGAATTCGGTGATGTCCGGGCGCATATCGAGTTTATGGTTCCCAAAGGGTCCAACTCCGGTGTTTACTTTATGGGCCGATACGAAATTCAGGTCTACGACAGCTACGGTGTGGAAAAAGACCAATACCCGGGTATTGAGTGCGGCGGTATTTATGAGCGGTGGGATGATAACAGAAATCCCAAGGGTTTCGAAGGCCATTCCCCGCGTGTCAACGCTTCGCGAGCACCGGGACAGTGGCAAACGTTTGACGTGATATTCCGGGCGCCGCGTTTTGACAAGAACGGGCGAAAAATCTCCAATGCCAGATTTGAAAAGGTTGTACACAATGGTATCGTGGTCCATGCAGACCTTGAGCTTACCGGGCCGACGCGGGCGAGCACGTATAACGATGAGAAGCCAACGGGGCCGCTTATGCTGCAAGGCGACCATGGGCCGGTGGCATATCGTAATATATGGTTCGGACCGGCTGGGGGGCTGCCGTTTTTTGCGATGGACACGGGGACGAAAGACGCCAAACACCAGACTGCAAAACAGCAGGTTGAGATGATAAAAGAATTAGGATATGATGGTATCGGTTGTACGGCGGGTAAGGGTCTTGCGGAGATGCTCAAAGAAATGGATAAAAACGACTTGAGGCTTGTCACCGTTTATCTTGGAGCAAATATAGATGCTGACCAGCCCAGGTACGGTCCGGAATTAAAAGAAGCAATCGAGATATTGAAGGGACGCAATGCGATACTCTGGCTGTTCGTTCTAAGCAAAAAGCATAAGCCATCTTCGCCGGAAGGCGATGAGCGTGCGGTGGAAGTCATACGCGAGATTGCAGACATGGCGGCTGAGGCCAAACTGCGAGTCTCGCTGTACCCGCACCTTGGATTCTGGGTTGAGCGGGTGGAAGATGCTGTTCGAGTGGCCAGGAAGGTAGACCGGAAAAACGTCGGTGTTACTTTCAATCTATGCCACTGGCTAATGGTTGATGACGAGAAAAATATGGAATCACTGATAAAATCGGCGATGCCATACCTGTCTCTGGTGAGTATCAATGGTGCGGACAGCGGAGGAAAAAGCTGGAAGCAGCTCATACAGACACTTGACCGAGGTACTTTCGATATGTACAGGTTTTTAAAGGCACTGGAAGACGCAGGCTACAACGGCCCGATAGGATTTCAGGGATATGGCATAGGCGGCGATGCACATGATAACCTGAAACGTTCGATGAGCGCATGGCGTCAACTTGCAAAACGTTTGGCGGCAGATAAAAATTAAAACGTGACAATGACTAACAGAATAATCAATGGAAACTCTTAAATTATTACGCGATTACTTTCCGATGGCGGTTTTTACCGGCAAGTGTCTGGTCTTTATAAGCGAAGACTGGCGTGTTGAACTTAGTGAGCATAAAGACAGCGATTTCAGCAAGGCTGATGCTGAGCCGGCTGTTATACGAGTCAGAATCTTCAAGAAGGCCCTGAATGGACAATTTGTAGCGGGCCATTACGAAGATTTTCAGCTTGAATCGCTGGGAGAACTTGCCGAGCAGATTGAAAAATACGTGCAGTTGGCGCTCGGTACAAATATCAGGGAAAATATCGAGTGAGCAGCACACAAATTATTCTTCTTTGTATCCATCCTACCGGCTACAATCTGATCTATGAGTAATTTAGCAGTTGAAGAGATTGATGGTGGTGTGGTTTTTACTGTGAAGGTTGTGCCGGGTAGCAGCAGGACAGCTGTCTGTGGCTTGCTTGATGAGATGGTGAAGATCAAGGTTTCTGCGGCACCTGAGAAAGGAAAAGCAAATAAGTGTTTGCTTGATTTTCTGGCGAAACAACTTGGTGTGAAAAAGAATGGTGTTAAGATAGTCTCCGGCAAGACAAGCGCCATCAAGAGCGTGCAAGTTCTTGGAATCTCTGTCGAGCAACTATTAAACAAACTGAATTTGAGCAAACAAAGTTCGTGTTTATGACTGACAAATCAACTTTACTCTCAGAGAATCATATCGAAGACGAGTCCTCACTAAAATATATGCTGAAGTTAGCGGCCCCCATGGTCGTGACAACCGTATCGTTCACCATTATGCAGTTTGTGGACAGATACATGGTATCCCGTCTTGGTACGGAGGCGCTGGCGGCGATTTTACCGGCCGGTTTTGCCAGTTTCCTACCCTGCGGCTTCGCCATTGGGGCGATGGCCAGTTTGAGCACGTTTGTGAGTCAGAGCCTCGGCAGAGGAGACAAGAAGAGCTGCTCGAATTATTTCTGGCAGACATTATACATGGGTTTTGCATACTTTCTCTTAGTTGTGGCGATTTTGTGGCCGGCTGCACCGTGGATATTTAAGATGATGGGACAGCCGGCGGCGGTGGCTGAGATGGAAGTGGTATATTTTCGAATCATACTTTACGCTCATATTCTGGCCGTCATCAACTGGTCAGCCAACCAGTTCTTTATAGGTATACACAGGCCGACTATCACCATGTGTGCGTCGTTATGCGGGCAGATTGTCAATGTAGTTGCTAATTACGTATTGATTTTCGGCAAGCTGGGTTTTGCACCTATGGGCATTGCAGGCGCAGGCTGGGGGACATTTATCGGGATAGCTGTGGGAGCTATTATCAATATAGCCGTGTTTCTGAGTCACGGTATAAATAAGGACTTTCGGACCAGGCGAGCGACATACCTGGATTTTAGAAAGATGTACGACTTGCTGAAAGTGGGCCTTCCTGCAGGATTTGGATTGATGGTGAATGTAGCATTCTGGGGTATGCTTCTTTTTGGACTTGTCGGACGATTCGGCACAGAGGCACTGGCTGCGACAAGCGCGGTGCTTTCGTACACAAGCCTTTCGGTAATGCCCGTTGTCGGGATAGGGACAGCTTTAGCTGCAGCCGTAGGCAAGACAATAGGTGCTGGCAAGAAAGAGCTTGCAACCAGGCAAACCCACGTTTGCTTGAAGGTGGCGCTGGTTTATATGGGATTAGTGGGGATTATCTTTTTTGTATCCAGAGTTGCCTTGATGGAGTTCTGGTCTTCCAACGAAGAGGTCATCAAGATTGGAGCTGATATTCTGATTTGCGCCGCTATATACCAGGTGTTTCATGCAGCACGGGTCATCTACGCCGGGGCTTTACGCGGAGCTGGTGATACGTTATGGCTGGCGATTGTATCAGCAGCAGGAGCAGCGATATTGGGTCTGGGCGGATTAGTTATAACTATTCTTTCTGTCGAGCTTGGGGCATTGGGGCCGTGGATAGTCGCAACAATTAGTATTATTGCCGTTGGATTGGCGAATTACTGGCGATTCAAGAGCAACAGGTGGATGAAAATAGATTTGTTCAAGCATCATCCTGTCAGCGTACCGGTCGAAGGCGGAGCGGTGGTCGAGTAGGATTTAAATTAAACAATCAATCTGTCCCCGGGTGGTTCAGAGAATAGTACTCATGTCCGTGAGCGTTTTCACTCGGATGTTGCGGACAGCTCCGGCCGTTTGCCAGGTTGCAATTCCAAGCGGTTTTACCAAATCCATCTCAGGTCGAATATCGATTTTTCGGTCGGTTGTCACCACATCTACAAGTTTTTCATCGTCGAGCCATGCTTCAATCTTGTCTGGGGTGACGCGCAACCGGACGTGGTACCATTTTCCCTGTTCGAACTGAATGATTCGCGTGGTTTCGTTGTTGGCGGCGTCATAGTAATCGAGATTTGAGAGGCCGCAGACCTCGCCGCCCCAGCCACCGAGTACTAGTGAGCAGGGATTTTCACCAACGGGAAAAGTCAGCCCGCAGAAAAAGTCACTTCCTGTGACCCGCTTTGCATCGAGGGTAATTTCATAGTTCATCTTTACGACCGGGCCGGCCCAGGTTATACCGGTCATATCGTTGCCCATTTCCATAATGATGCTGCCGTCTTTTACGTAGACATCGCCCTGACCGCCGAAGTCGGTGATATTCCACAGGCCCAGGTTCTTGCCGTCGAAGAGGCTGGTCTCGGTCGGCTGCAAACTCTCGCGCCCCACGGCTGTTTCATTAGGCTCATTTGGTGATATGGGACCACCGCAGTCACAACAGGCACCCAACATAAGGCCGAGCAGTAGAAATATTGCGTATGGCGTATTGCGCAATGCACGATAAGACAAGCTTTCGATATTGTGACTTTTGCAGCTCATTATATTACTCCTACAAAAAAACTACGTTGAATAAAGTAACGTTGAAAACTAAATTATACAACAGTCATTTTACCACTTATCTTTTTTTGTGGTTACTCAAACCGGCTGAATTTTTGACATCGTGATTGAGAAAACACAAAATGAGGCGGTCATATCTGACTGTAAGATTTGCAGAGACAAGCACTTATCATTGGATTGTATATTTTATGCTGCGTCTTACGTAAGAGGATTCGTAAAAAGGCCGTGGAGCAGCAGAAAACATCATCCTTACTCATTCTTTGAAGTCAGAAGAAATCTATTGACAAAATTCGATGCGATACATATAATTTATCATAGGTAAAATGGCCTACTTTTACGGATTCAAAATAAGGGATTGTGGGCCTATTACATAAGGAGGAACGCATGAAATGCAGCAGCCAAGTCCGAGACCACGGATGCCATGTAAAATTCCGCCCCTTAATAATCCTCGCCCTTTCAGCTTCAGTTTTTTTGTGCCCTGCCAGCTTATGGGCAAAGCCCGTGAGCACCAGACAGGCTGAAAAGGCAGTTAGAGGTTGGCTAAGGGCCGATGCGCAACCTCTTGGAACCGGCCTTGGTCAGCATATTATGAGCGTTGAGACCTTCTCAGATGAAAACGGCCAAACGACTTACTATGTAGTCTATTTGGAGCCATCAGGATTTGTGATTGTTCCAGGCGATGACTTAGTGGAGCCGATTATATGCTTCGCTTTAATAGGGGCGTATGATCCGTCGGATGATAATCCGTTGGGTGCACTTGTCAGCCGGGACGTGCCCGGCCGTATTGCTGCGGTTCGAGCATTTCAAGCAACCGCAGGTACCACCACACAGAAGAAAGAAGCAAACAACGAGGAAACAGCTCTTCAAAAAGCTTCTGCCAAGGCCCAAAGCAAATGGAGCGACCTTCAGGCTTATGCAGACAGCATGGGGACTCTGGGCCTCTCCAGCATTTCCGATGTGCGTGTCGCCCCTCTAACGCAAAGTACGTGGGGACAAACGACAGTTGGTAGTTATATCGGTGGAATAAGTTGCTATAACTATTACACGCCGCCCTACACCACACCGAACGGCGACCCCTACAATTATCCCTGCGGCTGTGTCGCCACTGCAATGGCACAGTTGATAAGGTATCATGAGTATCCCAGTTCGGGGCCCAGCGGAACGTACGTCTGGAGTAATATGCCGCAACAGCCCGACTTCAGCATTACGCTAACAGAGCGGCAGGCCATTGGCCATCTATGCTACGATGTGGCTGAGTCGGTCGATACAGAGTACGGGCCGGGGGGGTCGGGAGCCCTCATTATGGATGCGAAGGATGCGCTGCCCAATACCTTTGGCTACAGCAATGCCATCGACGGGTGGTACAACAATAATGACCTTAGCGGACCGGGCCTTAACGGCATGGTCAACCCCAACCTCGATGCCGGCTACCCTGCTCTATTAGGAATCCGACACAGCTCCGCCCCCCTGTTCGGGCACGCTGTTGTCACTGACGGATATGGTTATAATTTCTCTACCCTCTACCACCATCTTAACATGGGCTGGAGTGGTACTTATGATTCATGGTACAATTTACCCAACATTAACAGCCCGTCGCCGGGCCCATACGATATTATCGATGAATGTATCTACAACATTTTTGTTTCGGGCTCGGGTGAGATTATCAGCGGACGCGTCACTAACGAGGCATCCGGCGAAGCCATCAGCGACGCCGCTGTGACGGCCGAAAGGGCCGGTGGCGGCACATACAACGCGACAACCAATAGCAATGGTATCTATGCCCTCGCGAAAGTGCCATCTGCCTCCACGTACACCGTCAGCGTAACCAAGAGTGGCTGCACATTCACACCTCCGAGCAGGATCGTGTATACGGGGACCTCGACCCACGATGAAGGCACATCGGGTAATAGTTGGGGAATCGATTTTGAGGGCGAAGAATGTTCGCTGGGCGCACCGGTTCTTCACGCGGAGCCCAACATAACGCCAGGTCTGCGTAATACGATTTGGTGGGACGCCGTACCTGATGCTACCTGGTATTATGCGGAGTGTGCAAACGATGCAGATTTTACTAATACCGTTATCGGCAGCGGGTGGATTAGTGACACGAACTGTACATTCACAGGCCTGGACCTGGAACACAAGTACTGGTACAGAGTAAAGGCCGCACCGCGCATCGAGAGCTGGTCCCAGACGAGCCAGGCCGAATTCCAGACCGATACACTGGTAGATGCCAGAGCTACGAACGATGGAGATGTGGTGTTGACCGGTGGAGCAGTGCCGCCTGTGGTGGATACGGTAGGAGGCACAAACTCAAGTTTCGATACAAGCGACGGCTACTTTAACGGTTTCTACGTGACAAAAAGTACGAACCTTACTCAGATTGAGATTTTCCTTGACATTTCGACATCCACCTCGATTGAGTTTGTGGTTTATGAGGGCGGCGCGACGTTCTTCGACCCGTATAACCGTATCCACTCATCGACTCTGGCAAGCTCCGGGACCGGCACGAAGCTCTACAGTTCCGGGCCCATCTCTGTTCCTCTTCAAGCCGGCAAGCACTATATGTTCGGAAATACCTCGAGTGGTTCCGTAACACAATACTTCTCGGGCAGCAGTTGGCCCAGCTTCGCAAACCACGCCGGCTGGGGAGTTTACTATGGCACCTCCCCATCGCCTGACATTCTGTCTATTGTTTGGCAGGATCCTTATACGATGTACCACCGATATACGACCGATGAGAGCACCGATTACGCCAGCTCAGGGAGTGTTGTTTCCTCCGCGATTGAATTACCGGCAAATGGCAATTGGAGCTGGGATGTTGTTGACTTCAATGCGACGATACCTGAGAATACGGAACTTACGATTGACATTCTAAATGGGTCGGACGAGAGCGTTATCCTGGCTGATGTGAATTCCAGTACGGACATCAACTGGACAGCAGCAACGGAACTCAAGCTGCGTGCGAATCTTTCTACGGACGACCCCGACAATACACCTGCTCTCCATGATTGGTCGGTCAGCTACGCCGGCCCCTGCGAAAGTGACTGGTCTAATGTGGAGTCCTCATTGCAGTGCGATACTCTCTGCGATTTTGACAATAATTACGAAATTAATTTTGCCGACTTCGCCATCCTCGCAGGTCAATGGCGGCAGGAACCCAACAGTCCTTCGGCAGATATTGCCCCGGAAGTTCTTGACGACTTCGTAGATTATCAGGATTTGGCGGTCTTTATTGAGAAATGGCTTTTTGATATAACATGTACCGAGCAAAATTGAACTTGTGAGGTATAAGGCCATCCCCTGCCGTCCTTTCATATGCGCACGCAATGGCGATTTCGATAAACTTTTGTCGCGTCTGGCGATATATAGTTGAGAATCCAGACTTCTATGTATTGCTGCACTTACTTCGCGTCATTTTGCCTTGCTTATTTACCGTGCATAGCCGAAACAAGCCTCGAAAAGTGATTATTCCAGACAAAAACTGTTGTTGGCTTGAGACTTGACAACATTTCAGACAGGCCGCCTGAGGGGGTTTTTTAGAGTGGAATCAAAGATTATTTACTTAAAATGAGCGGTTTTGGGTATATAATTTATGGAAAACACAAAATAACAACGGTCTATCTGAGGATAACATTAGTAGAAACAAATACTTATAGTAGTATTGCGTTTTGCATAGCGCGTATCGCACAAGAATGTTTGTCAAGCGTTAGAAAAACAGTAAACACGTTGTCCTTTAGTTGAATCCGCTCAGTTTTTGTGGTATAATGCCACTTATATAGTGTTTTTAAGATGGAGGTTCGTGAAATTAAAAAGCTGGTTCTTGCCTTTATATTCCTGCTATTAGCTGTTTCTCATCAGTCAGAAACGATAGCCTCAGGCAGCAGCGGTGTTGAGCGCAGCGCTCTTTCCGAACTCATCAGGGGCGGCGAAGCTACTATCTACTACGACTATATCGAAAACGGACAGCTTAAGGGTGGGACGGTTACAACATTGCTGCCGGCAGTAAATCTTGATAGCCTGATTGGCCCACTATCTGAATTGCCGGTAACCACCATAATCGATAACGGCCCGGTGAGCAACCGTATCGATTTAGTCTTTGTCGGGGACGGCTATACAGCCTCCGAACTTGGCAGTTACGCCACGCACGTTCAGAATATATTGAGCGGTTACTTCGCCGAAGAACCTATAGCTGCTTATGCCAGCTACTTTAACGTGCATCGTGTGGATGTGGTCTCAAACGAGTCGGGGGTGGACGAATTGGACATTGGCATTTATCGTGACACAGCTTTAGATATGGCGTACGGATGCTTCGAGACACCTCGCCTATTGTGCATCGACGTAGGCAAGGCTGTGGCAGCGGCGAGTAATGCCCCGGAAGTAGAGCTGATTTTTGCATTAGCCAATTCCGCGCGATATGGCGGTGCGGGATATCCCGATTTATCAACGATGGCAGGAGACCACAGCTCGTCCGTGGAGCTTGCCCTGCATGAATGCGGACACTCGCTGGCCAAGTTAGCCGACGAGTATCACTACTCCGACGGCACCACCTATACGGGACCTGAACGGCTGGAGCAAAACGTGAGCATCTATGACGCCGCTGAACAGATTGTCTTAGAGACTAAATGGTATCGCTGGCTGGACCTTCCCAATGTGGACACCTTTGAGGGAGCCCGTTATAACGAGTTCGGGATATACCGGCCTACAGATAACTCCAAGATGAAAAGTCTCGGGCGTCCTTTCGAGGAGATTAACGCTGAACAATTCGTGATTAACTTCTACAAGCAGGTTTCGCCAATGGATGAGGCTACGCCGCCTTCGCAAGAACCACTTCCAGGCGATACAGTTTTCTACGTAATACCAATGGAGCCGATAGGCCACTCTCTGGACGTTCAGTGGTCGGTTGATGGCGTTGATGTCCCCGGTGCGACGGGATTGACCTTTACGCCGACTTCGCTGCCGATAGGGATTCATGATGTTGTAGTAACAGCGGTGGACAACACTACGCGAGTTCGCGAAGATACCGCCAGGGCAACGTGGCTGACCAACACACGCCAATGGCAGATAGAGGTGGGGCCGGAACCCGATCCGAATGCTAACCTGAACGGTGACAGCTTCGTGGATTTTTTTGACTTAGCCATCCTGGCCAGCCAATTGGGTGCAAGGGACTGCTGCTCGCCTGATTGGTGCAAAGGTGCAGACTTCGAGCCGGATTTTGATGTTGATTTTGCTGACCTGAGTGTCCTCACAGAGCAATGGCTGACAGCTACGACGATACCCCCACTACCCGGCCAAGCGAGTATTCTATACCCACCCTGTGGCGCGGTAGGGGTTTCTACAACCGCTGATTTGAGCTGGACGGCCGGTTCCGATGCCACATCGCATGATGTTTACTTCGGCACGAGCAGTCCGCCTGCGTTCCAGGGCAACCAGACTGTTGCTATATTCGACCCCGGCACAATGGGTTCTGGTATTACGTACTACTGGCGTATCGATTCGGTCAATGGTTGGGGGACAACCGAAGGTGAAGTCTGGAGCTTCAGGACCACGGGGTCAGGGCCGGGCTAAGTAGTATGTTACAATATCTGCAAGACCGGTGGTTTAAGAAAACGCGAGAAACAGTACTTCAAGCCGAATCCTGATTTCAAACTGGCGAATTTTGCTGAGGTGGTGTCAGAGAGTCTAAGTCCATACATTGATAGCTATGTGCACAATCGCTAATCCATGCTTATGATTCGTGTTTTTCAAATTGCGATGTTAAGCAGTTTAGCTATTTGGACAACAGGCTGCAATGGCACTGAAGAAAAGCCGATATGGAAGCAAGTCAAAATCGGTGAGGATTATGACGGCAGCGACGGGTGGCAAATCAATTGGCAGGACTATAAACCGGGTACGTACATCCTTACCGCCAAGGCAACGGACAACTTTGGAGTGACGACGACCTTACCAGTAGCGAAAATCACAGTGACAGATGCGCTCCCGAAGTAGTAACTCCAAAGCAATTTTTTGCTTTAAACAACTTATTGAAATCATTTTTGTGGATTATATCGGTATTCCGGCATAGAATTCTATTGCAGGTTAATCTTAAACCGCTAAAAAGCCGACAAATTCTATTGTTCTACTGTTCAATACAACGGAACCACTATGAAAAAAGATTTGTTATTAATTTTGTGCGTTGCGGCCCTTACGGCGGCGGTATCTTTCGGCCGTGATGAACCCCTGGCCAATGAGGGCAAATCAGGTCTGTACGCAAGGTCGATTGACCAAGTTCTTCGGCTAAGAGAGGAAGAAGTCGATTTGGCCACCGCTGCCTTGATTATTTCGGAGCAGTGGAGCGACCTTGTGCATGGTCGAAGGTATCTGTCAAGATTAGATGATATGGCCTTGGAGATTCGCTCGCGGCTCGAAAAGAAAAAGCTAAGGGCTAATTACCGTGCGATTCCGATGATAAATGAGTATCTGTTTGATGAGCTTGAGTTCAAAGCGGTTTCAGAGGCAAGTGACCCGAATGACTTGTTTTTACACTCAGTTCTTGATAAAAAACGAGGGTATTGCCTGAGTCTTTCGATTCTTTATCTTTCACTCGGTGAGCGCCTTGGGTTGCCTCTATACGGTGTTGTCGTGCCGGGACACTTCTTCGTTAAATACGATGATGGACGAGTTCAATTCAATATTGAAACAACGAGTAAAGGCGGAACTGCTCCTGATGAGCATTATATAACCAAATTCTATGTGCCGGAGGAGGACAGTATTTATATGAAGAAGCTGAGTAAGGTTCAGACGTTAGGCTGTTTTCTTAATAATCTGGGCAACAGCTACTGCGATATTGGCGATCGGGAGTCTGCATTGCTGGCACTTGAAACGGCAGTCGAGATAAATCCATCATTGTCTGAGTCCCGGGCGAATCTGGGCAATCTTTACCTAAACAAGGGGCGGATAGAGGATGCACTATACGAATACCAGACGGCCTTGCAAATAAACCCAAACGATTCGAAGGCACGCAGCAACCTCGGCAATGCATACACTAAACGAGGATGGTTCAACGAGGCGATTGCACAGTATAACTATGCAATCGAGCTGGACCCGAATTTCACTCAGGCATATAAAAACCTGGCAAGTGCTTACTGCCAACTGAAAATGTTTGTACAGGCGATAATACAACTGAAAGAGGCCCTTGTTTTGGAGCCTAAAGACGCTTCTCTATACAGCCAGTTGGGCGAGGTCTATGACCAGATGGGCAATTATGAGGAATCAATACTTCAATATAAAAAGGCCCTGAAGATTAACCGCAATTCAGCCGAGGCCCACTACGGGATGGCTGTCTGCTACAACAAGCTGGGTATGGTCAACGATGAGATTCGAGCATACAAAAAGACGCTGGCTGTTAAGCCTGATATGGTAGCTGCCTTAGTAGGTTTGGGCAATGCTTACTTCGGCAAAAAGAAGTATGATGCGGCTATTGAACAGTATAAGAAAGCCGTTCGTATAACAGGCAATGACGGCACGATTCATTACAATCTCGGAGCGGCATACTCCAACAAGGAAGATTATAAGCAGGCAGTAGCTGCGCATTTGAAGGCGGTTGAGTTTGAGCCGGAAATGGGTGATGCGCATAACGGGCTGGCCTTTGCGTTCTACAAGTTAAAAAAGTATGAGCCGGCTGCCAAGCACATAAGAATCGCTGAGCAATCAGGCGCCGAGATTGATAAACAGTTGCTGCGTGCCATCAAAAGGAAATTGCGATAGGTGCTAATAAACCCTGCACAAATTTGATTCATATCTCAATCAAGTCGTTGTTCCCCGAATTTCAAATCCAGGATTTCCCGTCAATTTGCTTGACAGTGACGTTCAAAAAGCGTATAATTACACCCGTTTCAATGATTTTACAACTGGAGATGTGGTGATAAAAAACGCGATTATTACCCTCATTTTCACGAAAATTCGCGAAAAGGGAGCGGTGCGCGTAGTGTGCGCCGTCAAATATAACATGTCCCTGTTTGTGCAGGGACTATTTTTGAAAGGAAAAAAAGATGGAAACGAAACGCAAAAGTGCAAAAGTAGTTGTGAGTATATTGGCTTTAGCTTCTCTGGTGGTATTCTCGCTTATGGTGTATGCGGGCGATTTGGAGCCATCTGCGCCGCCCGGGCCGACGATGAAGACACTGGATGAGGTTGAGCCTCGGATAGCTATTCAGTCATTGAGTAGTTCGGCGACGGGGCTGTATGTTATCGATAAGTCCGGGTCGTACTATCTGACGGGTAATATTTTTATCAACTTCAAACATGGTATCGAGATTACTGCCGGTAATGTTACGGTCGACCTTATGGGTTATGAGATCAGGTCTTCGTGGGACATTAAAAATCCCGGGCCGAACCTGAACTTTGACGGGATATATATTGCCCCGGGAAACGACAATGTGGAAATACGGAACGGCAGTATTTTTAGTAACAACTCTACCGATGGAGGAGTTACATATAACGGTTTTCGCTATGGTATTTATGCAGCCGATAGTGTCGGCGTGTATTGTCATAGGACACGCGTTATCGATGTTCGTGTTTCGGGCAGCCGTGAGATCGGTATACGTTTGAGAGGCACGAACAATATTGTCAAAGGATGCAGTACCGAAGGTAACGAATACGGAATCAACACGCGCGATAACAGTTTGATAGTCGGCAATACGGTTAAGGGCAGCCGGCTTACGGGGATTCTTCCCGGAAACGGAAGCACAGTCAGAGGGAATGCTTCGACGGACTGCCTGATCCACGGAATTTTTGGCGGCGAGAACTGTATCATTGAAGATAATATTGTCAGGGACAATGTCAGTATGGGGATAGTGGCTTTCCCGGGGAGTATTGTGTCGGGTAATGTCGTGTCGGGTAATGGAGATAACGGGATCGATACTTATTCAAATTGCAAATTGAGCAGTAACAATGTTTATAATAATGGAGATAAAGGTATCACCGTTCGTGATTATTGTACAATCAGCGACAATACGGTTTACAGCAACAACAGTTATGGAATTGAAGCAGGCCATGACTGTACGGTTACAGGCAATAACACAAGCGAGAATACATCTTACGGCATATACTGCGGTGACGGTACGAGTCTGATCAACAATACGGCGTCTGGCAATTCGGGGGGTATGCATACGGGTCTCGGGTCGAGCGTCATCGGGAATACGGCACGCAGCAACGGCATTTATGGTCTTCATGTTTCGGCCTACTGCCTGGTTGACCAGAACACTTCAACTAGCAACACTACCAATATATATACCGGGACAGGATGCCAGGTCGGACTGAATGTAGCTCCGTATTAGAATAACGCAAAAAAACTTTATCTCAGAAAGGATAGAGAAAATGAAACCTGGTAACGTAATTAAAACCTTTAGCGTTTGCGTCCTGTTGCTTGGCACGGTTAGTGTCGGCTTCGCCGAGAACATTGACCCTTATGATGACGGCAGTCAATATGCGTACGGCGAGAATGTCGGCTGGCTGAACTTTGAGCCGAACGAAGGGCCGGGCGTTACAGTCAGCGATGCGAACCTTACCGGATACGTGTGGGCGGAGAATATCGGCTGGATAAATCTTGACCCGAATTTCGGCGGTGTTATAAACGATGGAACAGGACTTCTATCAGGTTATGCCTGGGGTGAAAATGTCGGCTGGATAAACTTCAATCCCAAAGTACCTGGAGACCCAGAACACTATGGCGTTACCATCGACCACGAGGGCAATTTCAATGGCTGGGCCTGGGGAGAAAATATCGGCTGGATACATTTGGCGTCCAGTGCTCCTGTTGCTTATAAGGTTCAAACCTCCTGGATTACAAGCTGTGTGGTTGATTTTGACGATTTGGGAAGGTTTTGCGACCTCTGGCTGCAAGCTGGATCCGGATTAAAAGCTGACTTTGACAGCAGCAATGATGTCAACTTTGAGGATTACTGCACTATCGCTGAGCTGTGGCTTGAACTATGCCCGGCAGGCTGGCCGTTAAAATGAGAATGCCGTATAGCGCATGACGAACGATAGACGATGGACGATGGACGACAGAGGACGGACAGCGGAAATACAAAAGATAAATACGAAATCAGGGTGAACAACCCGCAGTAAAACTGCGGGCTAAATATGAGATTGCTTCCCGCCATAGACGGACTCGCTCAAATGTGGTATGTAAGCATTTTTAGGAGAAGATAGATATGTTTAAGCCGGTAAACAAAATGCGGTTAAGCGGGGGGCTTGCAAGCGTAAGGATGACGATGTTCGTATGTGCCACGGTGCTATCTTTTGCCGGCAGCGCTGTGTTTGTGAGTGCGGCGCAGCCTGCGAAGAGGGCCCGGCCGATACAACTGCATCCGGAGAACGGCCACTATTTTCTGTGGCGCGGCAAGCCGACGATTTTAATAACCTCCGG
>JBARPZ010000159.1:0-12630 GCA_049643445.1 Sedimentisphaerales bacterium | reverse complement strand
TGTGCAAAATTCGTTTTTGCACACGCGGAAAAACTCACGTGCCCCGAGGGGGAGGGTGTGCACTGCACACCGAAAAGCTCAGTCCCTGTCATTTCGACCGAAGTCCGCTGAAGGCGGACGGAGTGGAGAAATCTGGCTTAGATGCGTTATTAACCTTACCGGGATGAAATTCTAAATTCTCAATTCTTATTTCTCCCTTATCCCTTTTCACTTTTCACTTTTCCCTTTCTTTTCCCTTCCCCCTTCTCACTTCTTCATTCGACATTCCTTGTTCGATATTCGATATTCATTCAACGTCATTCTGAGCGCATCGGTAGGGTGTGCAAAATTCGTTTTTGCACACGCGGAAAAACTACCACCGCAGAAGTGCACCCACACCGCCGAGCTCGGCCAGGTCATCACCTGTAAGTTCGACGCGGCTGCCCCCTGCGAATGCAAGATCAATGAACTCGTTCGCCGCTGACTGGGTGTACGTCGCTTCGCTGCACTGAGGACAGGCCGTGTGCTGACCGAGCCCGAAACCTCCGCAGCCTGGGCAACGCCAGAAATCCACGCCCTCCATCGGACCGATAAGCAACCACCGAACCCGCTTGTCCTTCAACGCCGCAAGGGTGTCGCCAGCCCCTGCAACGGCGCGCCCACCGGCGCCGTGCTCGTTGACAATCGCATCCCGCAGCCAACGCTCTTCTCGCTGTTCCTCCTTGGCAGCTGATGACAGGGTCTCCCGGAAGATCTCGTGAGGTTCTTTCTTGCCCTCCATCGCAAGACGACAGACGACCTGTTTGCGCATAGCCGGAGACATTCGTTTTTCCAATTCGCCCAAAAGGATCCTGTCGCCGGCTAATACGATCCGACGCACCCCCTCGCTCTCGATGAGTTCCTTGAGCCTATCGAGCATCGCACGGCAGTAGTAGTGAATCTCTTTATCTCGACGACGCTCGTACCGCTGCTGTGACCAGCCACCTTTCCGAACGTGGTTCTTGATCTCACCGCGCAGCCTGCTCTCTTCCTTCAGCTTCCCGAGGGCCGCTAAGTAAATGGTCGCTCGGGCATGGTCCGCGTAAACAACCGCGTATGCCTCGAAGTCGTCGAGCAGTCTGGCCGCCGCCAGCAGGAATGGAGAGTTGTCCAGGTAGGCCGCCGGCTCCACGGCCACCGGCAGCTGCATCAATGCCACTTCCTCCGTGAGCCACGACACCACACCTACCCAGCCCAAAGCGCTGGGAAAGTCCACTTTCCGAACCGCGATGCGCCAAAGATCCAGCGAACGACGCAGGTGCTCGGCCTCGTCGGCAGTCAGGCTCTCGGCCCCAAGCAGGGACGCCGGCAGCTCTGCCAGTCTGTTCGCTGCCTTCGGACCCTTGGTCCGCTTTCCGGGGAAATAGACCGTCAGTACGCACCGGTCGTCCCCCTCTATCATCGCTAATCTTGAGAGCGATGCACTCGTAGGTGGATAAATCCTTTGCTCTGTCATCTGTGATTCCCCTGTCTTTCAGCCTTTATAAAGCTCTGGAGATTCTCACATTAATCTTACTCTTTTTGAGCTTCGTCAGGCTTCCATTTTAGCATAGGAAACTCTTTCTTTCTCACAAACTTGATGCTTCCAGAATTAAATAAAATATTGCATCCTTTTCCTCTATGATTTTCAGGAGCTAATAGTTCTGGTCCTCCATACTGATTCCATCCTCCCTTCGTCTCAAATAACAAGACAATATTAGGTGAAGAATTCGGCTCAACATTTGGATTAATTGCATAATGGCATCTTCCCTCACCTGCCGAGCTACAGATAAATTCTTCCTTGTTTGTATAGGTGTATTGGACCAACAAATCACACCACTGATTTGCAGTAGGATATTTTCCGTCAAACTTGTCGCTGTAAGAAGAAATTGCCATCCTCAGGCTGTTCAAGTTTGACCAACAATAGCTTCTGAGTGTTTCAGGCTTTGTAAGAAGTCGCAGAGAGTAAGTTTTTGCAACTGGTGTTACAGCAAATACTATCCCCAACGTTGCTAACAACATTCCTTTCAGCCTGCCCCTGCTACTTACAATCAGAAACAGAGAAACTACACCAAACACAATAGCAACAGGTGATAGCATACCAAATGTGAGTAGGGACCCAATACCTAACGCAAATGCTGTTTGTGCTAGATATGAAGTTTTCTGTTTAGGATTTTTTTTATACATATCTATTTTAGTTTTTCTCGTCTATTTATTGTCATACCCTATAATTGAATCAAATACACTTCCGACTAATCATTTCTGACATTTCATTCAACATTCCCTTAAGGAAACTGCTGATATAATCTATCGCAAGTATATGAATGAAATAACACAAAGCACCAAAGCCATTAAAGAAAGAAACACACCACAATAAGCCTGCTTATTCCCTATTAATAGACCATTGCTTCGTTTTATCTCAGACAAAGAAGACTTACCTATTACCAAAGCTGCAACACAAGAACCAAGAGCTGAAAACAAAATGAGGCTTGCCTGTACGACAAGAGACATTCCGCCCATTTGACCAACAGGAAATACATCAACTGCATATCTGATGAAGATACAAATTGCCACAAGAATAAGTGCTGAGACGGCAAAGCCAAGTGACTCCAATGCTGATGTGCTTATCCTCCTTAATAGATTCGTGTCGTTCTTGACCTCCAGGTTTCCAGAAATATTATTAAGTTTGCCCAAAACCGTTTTCTTACTGAAGAGAATAACTAACAAGCCGAAGAGAGATAGGGTGATCGAAGTGCCAAGATAGAATTTCAGATGTGTTTTAGATATCCTGGGTTTTATGATATGATCAGCCATCACATACAAGTCTGGATTTTCCTTAAGCATCTTAGGAAAATGGACCTTATATGCTTCTTTACTAAGAGGATTATCATTAATCTTTAACATCTCCAAGTTTTGTAGATGCACAAGGGGAGAAATATCAGAAATTTGATTGTAACTGATGTCTAAGTCTCTTAATGAGGACAAACCTGTGATTGCGGAAACATCGCTTATGTGATTGTGATGAATTGTGAGAGACTCAAGGTTCTTCAACACTGATAATGCTGATATGTCGTGAACTTGGTTATAGTTAAAAGTCAAACCTGTGATTTTAACAAGTTCGGAAAGAGGAGAAACATCGCTGATCTTGTTACTGCTGAGGCTCAAATGGTCCAAATTTATTAATTTTATCAGTGGCGATATATCACTGACTTGGGTTTCATACAAATCTAACCATTCTAACTTCGTCATTGAGGCAAGGGGGGATACATCTTCAATATACTTTCCGTTCAACTGCATTCCCTCAAGATTCGTCAATTTGGAAAGTGGAGACAAGTCTCTGATGGGATTATCATATAGAAATAATTTCTTTAAATTAGTGGCATATTCAATGCCAGCAAGGTTGTCAATTCCTGTAGATTCTTCTCCTTCGTGCCGAACAACCAAATATGTTAACTCAAGCATCTTGGTTTTGTTTACAGGTGGTTCTACACCAAGCTTTTTGCAGATTATTTTCTCAAGTTTGCTACTTGCGAAATGAACATTTTCTTCTCCCTCTACTATGCCTACATTGACTAATATACATATTATTAAAGATATAATTAGGTTCTTCACTTTCTCACTTTCAATTGTGAATATTTGCTCTTTCTTTTCTCTCTTCTTCACTCATCTTTCAGCCTTCATAAAGCCGTGAGTTTCCCGCCTGTTATGTCTCTACCATTATCCCCGCCATCTCCCTCAAACACAACAAAAAAACCGTTTACACCGCTTGCCCCGTGAGATAGCAAAGCGTTATCTAATGGGGCGCAATCCGTTGTTCCAATTTCCGTCAAAATAAGAAATTCCTTCAGGCTGCTTTATCTCTAAGTTTATTTATCTCTTACATCCCCCAATTTACCCCCCTTTTTCCCTTTTGTCAATACAAATACGCCCGCGGGGCCTCCACAATTTTGCATTTTACATTTTGATTTTTAATTTCCCTTATCCGTCAACATCAAAAAAGTAGAAAGCTATCGCGCAGCGATTCAACCAGCTAAATACTAACGACCAGCTACTAATGACTAAATCCCCGAGTCCAGAACGGTCATCACCTCGCCGGTTATATCTATACAGCCGTTGCTGTATAGCAATTTGTGCATCCCCATGGATAGTTCCAGTTCCGTCGGACTTGAAGCCGGAAGTTCAGGTGCGCTTATTTCAAATACAAGGTCCAGTCCCTTCTCTTTTGCAACCTCGCCCGTTATCCGCAAAATGTCTCCGTAAATATCCTCGGTTATTCTCTGTTCTGTTAATGCTAACTGCTGCTTGTAAAATTGCTGCATTGCCTTCAGGCTCCCCTGCTTTTCCAGTACCTCCTTTACCTGCGCCATATAATTCTCGCTGCCGTTTTTTAATGTCTGCAGTCCTGCCTGTTGGGCTTTGATCTCACTGTCAAGCTTGTTCAGTTCGGCATCAATACGCTGTCGTTCCATGTTGGATTCCTGCCTGTACTTTGCGCTTCTCTT
The DNA here is from genome assembly GCA_049643445.1 of Sedimentisphaerales bacterium. Taxonomy (GTDB): domain Bacteria; phylum Planctomycetota; class Phycisphaerae; order Sedimentisphaerales; family Anaerobacaceae; genus CS2-K091. The sequence continues at coordinate 8,131 of JBARPZ010000159.1, read as the reverse complement.
GCAGTCCCGAAAGATTTTCCGTATGCTGACAGCCCCGGCCTTGGGCATATCACTTTTTCTTACATTAAGTTGTACCTGTTTTTTGATTGTCTCCTGTATCAATGACATATCAGAATCATTGATGTCAACCTGGCGTGTATTTAGGTCAGCCAGTAGCTTGTCAAGTCTCTTCGTTGTGCCTGCAAGTTCGGCAAGCCTCTGACCTTGTGTGGCAAGCAGCTTATCTTGCTCGTCGATTTTCCTGTTAAGCTCGGCAATTTGTTCCGCTGCCAAAGCCGCTCTCTCTTCCTGTGCTGCCTGTGTTGCTGCTGCGTTTATCGCCTCGTTCGGGTCCTTGGCCTTCTTCTTCCCCAGGCCAAAAATAAAACCTGAGCATAGGGTAGCTGTCAAAATTGCTCCTAAAATTAAAGGCCAGGTGGTTTTTCTATTGTCCATAATTCCCCTTTTCCTTATTCAAGTTTATGTTTTCCGTTGAGTAACTGAATGTCGAAAAATCTTTAATTTTCTCGTTTTACATTTTTCACTTATCTACAGAACCGGCGAATTAAAACATCTTTCCCACAGAGAAACTGAAAACCTGTGTTTCGTCATCATCATCTTTCATAATCGGTACTGCCAGCTCAAATCTCATCGGCACGGGTCCGAACCATTGGGGAATCATTATCTGTATCCCTGCCCCCGCCGCCGCGCGGTACCCCCCCGAATCGATCGTTCCGCTGTCGATGAAAAACAACGCCGCGAAGTTTTCGCCCGTAAGCGGAACTGTTACCTCGGCGTTGGCCAAAAATATCCAGGCACTGCCTATCGGATCGTCCCGCTCTGAGGTAACCGGATTTATTCCCCTCGTGCTCACACCTCGATAATCGAAACCCCTCATGCTGTAGGTGCCCGTACCGCCGCCGTAAAACTTTTCAAAAGCCGGTGCTTCATCGAGGGTAGTCGCTCCGAGAAGCTTTATCGCCAGAATGGTTTTCCGCTCGGCCAAATCCTCATGAAGAGTCCTGTACCATCTCTGGGCTCCTTTCAATATCCCGAAGCTATGGTCTCCGCCAACCTGTTCATAACTGGCGTCAAAAATGGAACCCTTACTCGGCATAAATTCGTCGTCCGTTGAATTTCGTTCGATGCCAAGCTTGATACCTGCAATGAAATTACCGCCTTCTATAAGCTGGATTTCGACGGGTGCGTCGGTATCGATATCGTCAACATCAACTTCTTCGGCACGAAAGTTGATGCTCCTGAACCAAAGCCCGTGATTGTATCGCTTCTCGAATCCTACAGATCCCTTTATCCTCCCCTCATCGTAGCTTTCTCTGATCCGTTCCCAGCTTGAGCCGGCCACACCAAGCCGTATCGGCTTGTTCGGTTCTCCACCCCAATATGGATCACCGAAACTGACAGAATATTGACTCATTTCTGTCCCCGGCTCGGCTCCAATCCTGAAACTCTGACCGGCCCCTCTGAATGACCGCCCCGGGATTAGCTCTCCGAGATTTTCGGGCCAGTCTGTAATGTCGAAATTCCGCTCGTCATAAATCAACTGCCCTATGAAGCCGTGGTCGCTGCTCACTCCCACGCCGGGCCAGATATTACCCGTCAAACCCTCTTTTATGTTTACCTCTGCGTCCTGACCAAGAACTTTGGCATCCTTCGGACCATACGCCTGGCCCATTGGTGTAATAGTGACCTCCTCAGCCAATGTCATCCTTTGTACCTTTTTTTCCAATTCACCTCCGCCTTCTTTGGGGGCAATACCGGCATTGTATAAATGAGCCGGAAAAAAGTCGTACTCGTCTAATATCCGCCGGATGGCCGTATCTTGTATTTCTTTGTTGCCGGTTATATCAATCCTGCCGATTCGATACTGTCGACCCTCAAATATTTCGAATTCCATATTGACGGCGTGTGTATCAGGAATAAATACAGGTCTGAGCAGCTTAATCCGGGCGTTGATGAATCCGTTTGTGCCGTATAGCATACGGAGCTGCTCGGTATCCGAGTTTGCGGTTCTCTCGCTGTAGATTTGTGCCGGCTCTAATTTTACGCGGTCGCGCAATTGTTTTTCGTCGAAGGTCCAGGATTCTGTGCGGGCCTGCTGGTCCTCGGGGTCGGTAGACTTGAGAACGATTTGTTCGGTGGTTTTGCCCCCATCATCCATAAACTTTAGAAGGATTTTCTCGACGGTATAGACCGGCCCTTCCTCAATTTCGAAAGTTATGTTGACTTTGCACTTTTGGCGTTTTCGCTCCTGTGCTATTACGGCGGGGTCGAGTATGTCGGGGCTTAGAGAATACGTTATTGTGTGAGCGAGAAAGCCTTTATTCCAATAGATATCTTTTAGCTTATTAAGGTCCCTGGTCAATTTCTCCAGGAGATAGCTTTTTGACCAGAAAAACCATTTTTTTCCAGTTGTCTTTAAGGCTTGCTTAAGCGCCCCATCTTTTAGAGCGTCATTGCCTCTGATGGAAATCCTGCCTATCCTGACCTTTGGGCCCTCGTCAATTTCATAAGTCAATTTCAATTTGCCCTCGGCCTCGCCGGCGGCGGGCTCGGTTTTGAGCGATACCTGAACAAAAGCGAAGCCTTCCTCGTGGTAAAATTTCTCCAGGTTTTCTCTGCCAGGCTCGGCCCAGATGATATCATCGCCTGTCTCGAAGCCGAGTTTTTCCAGAAGCTTCTTGTCTTTATACGAGCCTTTATGCTCGCCGAAATCAAAGTCAATCGACTCGACGGTGAATTTTTCGACAGCCGCGTTTGTCTTGCTTGCCTGCGGAAAGGCCTGGCCCAGGCTTAAAAACACTGTCAAAACAAGAAAACACAAATGCAACTTCTTCATCCGTTAGTTTCCTAAAATGGCACATCACGGCCATCACGCTCTTCTACGGAAGAGGCGTTTTCAAAACGAGTATATTTTTCTCTGAATATCAGGCCTATATTTCCGATTGGACCGTTGCGCTGCTTGGCTATTATCAGCTCGGCCGTGTTGTTTTTATCGTAGTCATTTTCACCACGATGGTAATAATCCTCACGGTGGAGCAATATCACGACGTCGGCGTCCTGCTCGATACTGCCTGATTCTCGCAGGTCGCTCATTCTCGGCCTGTGACTCTCTCTGCCTTCGGGAGAGCGGTTCAATTGGCTCAGAACGACAACGGGAATGTTGAGCTCCCTTGCCAGGGCCTTGAGGTACCTTGAAATCATAGTGATTTCCTGCTGGCGGGATTCCACCCTGCCGGTGCCTACGTGCATCAACTGCATATAATCCACCATGATGCAGCCTATGTTGTGCTGGCTCCTCAGTCTCCTTGCCTTTGCTCGAAGTGCCAGGGGAGTTAGGGTCGAAGTATCGTCGATAAAGATGGAGGCTTCCGATAACTGGCCACATGCCTCAATCAGCTTCTGATGATGCTCAGTATCGAGCAGCCCTTTTCTGACGATTTGGGCATCAATGCCGCTGATGCTGCACAGGAACCTTTCGGCCAACTGCTGCCTTCCCGTCTCTAATGAAAATATCGCGACCGGGACTTTTTCAAACACGCCTATATGCTCTGCGATATTCAGTGCCAGTGACGTCTTTCCCATACTGGGTCTTCCCGCGACTATTATCATCTCCCCGTTCTGGAGGCCGCAGGTCAGCTCGTCGAGCCTGAAATAGCCTGTTGCCAGGCCGGTGACCAGGCTTCCCTTACGCTTTTCAATAAGGGCATAAACCTGAGAAACCAAATCCTTTAAGGCGTCGGCGGAACCGGTAATTTTTTTATCGGTAACGGCAAAAATTTTGCGTTCGGCTTCGTCGAGTTTTTCGCTGGGCTCGCCGAGCTCGTTATAGGCATCATCCAGGATTTCACTGACAGCGACAATCATCTCACGAAGCAGCTGCTTGTCTTTTACAATCCCGGCGTAATACATGACGTTGGCAGATGAGGGGACAGATTCCATAATCCGGCCGATGTACTCAACGCCGCCTACTGCTTCGAGCTGCTTGCGTTTTTCAAGCTCGTCCCGGAGCAGGACCGCATCTAAAGCATGGCCGGTATCTGTGGCCTCTGCTGTCTGGAGCGGATTTTTCTCGAAGAGTCCAATCAGGGCATCGAATATCATTTGATGCTCGACTCGGTAAAAGGCTTCCGTTTTCAACTGCTCTACGACCTGGCTGATACACTGCGGGTCGACTATCATCGACCCTAACACGGCCGCCTCAGCCGCCAGAGATTCGGGCATACTCCGATTGGCAAATCCTGCGGTGGCCGAAGTTACCGGCGCTAAACCGCCGGTGGTTTTGCTGCGTGTCTTTGCTGTTGCGGTTCTGTCTGCGGCTGCCATAACTATTTCCTAATCCCGGAAAGGGGCTGATTTATTACGAACCCATTATATTACGTTTACACGGTGGGGCTGTCAAACAATGTTTTTAATTATAGCTGGGCACGGTAGTTAAATCAAATCATGGCCGGATATTCGGACTTTTACCGGACTATTTGCTAACCAATCCTATACCTTATGCCCCGGCATGTAACAGCCATCTATAATCTTTTGTGTCTACGAGCGCGACTTTTGGCCGGCTTACCTTTGTTTGTAGCCCCTCAAATTTATTTGGGGCGTCATAATTAGAATTTTTGATTTTTACAATGCTACGTCATTCTGAGCGCAGCGAAGAATCTCAATTTTCCGTCCTTTTATATAGCCCCCGGACCTGTGCCGGGGGGATTTGTTAATGGTTTTACCCAGTCCTGTGCTGGGGGGCTTTATTACCACGTTCCACGCGGGGGCACAATCTCAATCCCAACTCAAAACTAAACACTCAAAACTCAAAACTCAAAACTAAACACTCAAAACTCAAAACTAAATATCCCCACCCCTGTGCTGGGGGGAATTTTCTTTCACTTTTTCCCTTTTCCCTTTTCCCGAATCCCTGCATGCAGTAGGCAGGGATCCAGTTATTTACGTGCTTATAAAGCACTTCCGCCCCCTGTGTAAAAAAACTCCACGAAGTAACAGAAAAAGCCTGCAAACAGAAAATAGAAAGCTTTGCTTAGCCACATAGGACATAGGGAAAATATTAAACGATAAAACTTATTGCAACATATTCCGTATAATGATATATTTCTGGTTGTACTATTAATGCTTAGAAAGCTGGCGACAAATGCCCAATAAAAATGAAAACAACATCTTTGAACTGCTGGAAAAGAAATTATCTTGTAATTGGCAAGCGATCAGATATGCCCAAGGACAAGCTGAAAACACGAAAGAAAAATTTTGTAACTTACTCAATGATAGCAAGATATCTGGGGTGAAACTTATCCCGGAAGAAGAAGCAAGCATAGTTGTTTTTGGTTCTTTGGCACGAGGCGAATGGACAACCGGTAGCGATGTAGACTGGACTCTTTTAATCGACGGACCTGCGGATCCCGAACATCGAAACATTGCTCACATTATTTCAACAAGGTTAGAAAAAGAAGGACTAGGTGAGCCAAGCCCAGCAGGCGCCTTTGGTAATATGGCCTTTAGCCATGACATCATCCACCAAATTGGCGGACAAAAAGATACAAACCGGAATACTACTCAGAGGATACTGCTATTATTAGAATCTCGTTCTGTTATTGACGATTTTGTTTACGATAGGGTAATTCGTTCTGTTTTAATGCGTTATCTTGAGGATGACATCAGTTTTCCCTCAACGAAAAGTAATAAATACAAAATTCCTCGCTTTCTGTTAAATGACATAGTTCGTTACTGGCGTACGATGGCGGTTGATTATGCTCACAAGAGATATGAACGGGCAGGAAAAGGATGGGCTCTGCGAAATATTAAACTTCGTATGTCGCGTAAATTGATTTTTGTTTCCGGGCTTTTAACATGTTTTAGTTGTTATTTGAATCCATCCCCAAGCATTGGAGGTGTCTCAATAGGTACCCGTGACTCAAGGGCTGGGCTTGTTGAACATCTTGTAAAATATGTCGGGATGACCCCTTTGGAAGTGCTGACAGAAAGTCTTTCCAAGTACGCATTAGAAGATACAGCAAGGCAAATCATGGACGCATATAATAGTTTTTTGTCTAAACTTGCTGATTCTGACATACGCAATCATCTGGAAGAACTGGATATATCCAAAGCAGATACAGATAAAATATTCAACGAATTATGTGGTATTAGCCGGAAGTTCCAAAACGGACTTACCAGTTTCTTTTTCGATAACAAACATTTAGCAGAATTGACTCGAAAATACGGAGTATTTTAATGAGACATATTGGTTTTTCTACAGGAGCATTGGCACTTGGCGATTGGCAAAAAGCGTTGGCTATGTTAAATAAATCGGCAGCTACGGCAATTGAATTATCAGCCTTGAGAGAGCAAGAGTTGGAGCCTTTGATTAAATCTTTGCCAGAAATTGATCTGTCTAAGTTTAATTCTGTGTTTTTTCATGCTCCCAGCAAATTAGAAAAGCTTACGGAACGTGAACTTGTCGAAATGCTTAAAACGGTCACTATGAAGGAATGGCCAATTATTGTACATCCGGACATAATACAAAACTACAATCTTTGGTCTGATTTTGGTGAACTTCTATGTATCGAAAATATGGACAGGCGTAAATCAAAAGGAAGAACAGCAGAAGAATTACTCTCAATATTTGAAAAGCTTCCATCTGCATCGTTCTGTTTTGACATTGGTCACGCACGACACATTGACCGAACAATGAGTCAAGCGAAAGCAATGATACATGAGTTTCATGCAAGAATGAAAGTTATTCATCTCAGCGAGGTGGATATTCATGGCCACCACGTGCCCCTTAGTTTTATGGCTATGCTGTCTTTTTCTCATTTATCGAAAATGATCGCCGATAAATGGCCAATAATATTTGAATCACCTGTTTACAACGCGCACATTGATGCCGAGATAAATTGTGCTGTAGAATTTTTGACCACCCCAGGCAAAACTTTACTACAGACTGGATAATTATTGTTAGGCGAAACAACGCAGAATACAAATGAATAAGCTGCTAATCCTTGACAAGAGTGTGTTTCAAGGGGTGGCATGTAGTGAGTTGGTCAGATTTGTCAAATGCCACCATATCATCTTGCCCCACGCCCTCTGTGTTGAATGTGCTATCAGTCATAAAGGCAACCCATCCAAGGATTCCAAAGACCCCATGCGACTGGTACAAAAGCTCCTTGATGTTGTGAAAAACGGAGCGTATGTAGGCAAAGCACCGGGTAAAATTGTTGAAGAAGAACGGTCGATAAATGCCGCGATTGAAACTCTTGTTGATATGGAAGAATCGCAGACTATGGGAGAAGGCATACTCGATGAGGAATCCGACCTTGAAAAAGTAAGGGAAGAGTGTTACAAGGCGTTCAAGCCCATAACAGACTCCGTGGAGCGGTGGGCGGACCAATATCATAAGAACATACGCAAGAGGAAATTGGAAAAAGCTTTCCGAGAAGAAGTTGACGAGGACGACTTAGTTGGAAGGCTGGGAAAATGGTTACAGTCCATTGACGGCGCGAAAGATGATCTCTCAAACCAGTTGTTAGGCAATGGGAGCAATTCCATGTCAGCGGATAGGTGGGAGTGGCAGATGTTGAGACTGAGTCGTGCGTGGGGAATCGAGTTGGCAAGCAAGCGAAACAAGAGTGGCCCCAGCTTTGAGAATTATGACATATCAAACGACATTTTCGACATCTTCTATGTTTCGCATCTAGCACAAGCCGACGGGCTGGTAGCTGGCGATAAGAGGTTGGTGCTACCGTTGGCTATGGCGGCATTTCCCAGCAAGGACGTTTTTGGCAGCATTAACGATGTACCCTATCGTTATTGCAAGGAGAATTAAAGGTATCCGCCTTCACCCTCAGGTGGATCTTTTAGCTTCATACAGTGGCAAGCTTCACGGGGATGGCCAAAAAAAGTTCATTTTTTGTCATTTTTTTGTTGTCTATTGTTTGGAAATCTGCCTACTCTGTTAGATAGCGGTGCCTTATCTCACTGGAGTGAAATCCGCAGTAAATTTTTTTATTAAAAAAGTTCGATTTCCATTGAACATCTCGGCTATGTTTGGTATAATTATAACGGCAATTGAGAATTGTTTAGCTTGCCCCGTGAGATAGCGAAGCGTTATCTAACCGGGGAATGTAAAATT
>JBARPZ010000158.1:0-5520 GCA_049643445.1 Sedimentisphaerales bacterium | reverse complement strand
TCGACGACGTCAACCTCAGCATGGCCGGGCTTCTTATCAAACAGTACATATCCAACAAGGAGTGCATCTTCGCTCTTTATAGCCTGGGGGCCTTGAACGTACACCTCGTCAGGCTTATCAAGATTGGTCAACTGCACAAGTGGAATCTGCGCCCCGTCGGCAGTGGGGACCAATATCTTACCCAACGTTTCAATCTGGTCTCGCAATTCACGCACGTATCTGACTCTTACGCCAAATCGCTCGCGACCTTCAACGGTTGTCGTAATGTGCCTGCCGCCTATTGCAACTTCAATAACGTCCTGTACCTGCCGAATCATTACCCCATACCTGGCGATGGCCTCGCGGTCTATGTCAATCTCCAGATACGGTTTGCCCACTATACGGTCGGCTATCACCATAGTCGGTTCAACACCCGGCACTTCTTTGAGATACCGCTCAATTTCCAGACCAACACGCTCGATTGACTCCAGGTCCGGACCCTTGACTTTGACGCCCATCGGCGCCCGCATACCACTTTGCAGCATGACTATCCGCGCCATAATCGGCTGTAGCTTCGGCGCGCTCGTTGTGCCCGGAATCTGGCCGGCTTTTATAATCTCGTCCCAGATGTCATCAGGACTGTTAATACGCTCTCGCCATTGACGGACAGCTTTACCATTTTCGTCAAGGACCAATCGACCGTCCTTGTCGGTCTTATATTTTGATTTGTAATTGATGACCGTCTCGACCATGGATATCGGTGCTGGATCAAGCGGTGATTCAACCCTGCCGATTTTGCCAACCACCGATTCGATTTCAGGAATGGATTGAAATGCTATGTCCTGCTTTTGCAGCACATCCAGACACTCCCCGATGGAAGCATGAGGCATGGTCGTAGGCATATACAGATATGAACCTTCATCCAGGGGCGGCATAAATTCTTTACCAAGACCACGCCATATAAACACACCCGCGATGACAAAGCAAAGTGGTATCAGTAGAAACGTCTTTTTGTAAGCAAGGCACAACCCTAAAATTTGCGCATAGAATCTTTGGAATAGCTTGAAAAATAATAGCAGTCCCCCGATAAGCCCAGCTACAAAGATGAAATTTCGAATCAGCCCCTTAGTCAGCCCCAGAGGCAGCCAATGATTTGTAAGTATGATGCCGACCACAGCAACTGCCGCCACATTGGCAAATAAAGGCAGCCGACTGCTCATTCTCCCTGGAATGCGCTCTCTTAAAAGATGATAAAGTCCAATTGCACCGATAATAGCACCTATCCACCAGGCGAGCCAAAGACCTGCCGCAATAGCTGCGGCAATTAGAAGGCCCCCCATTATGTATCTCTTGACCTTTTTAAGAGCAGCTTTTCTTGTAAAGAGGATGTGGGCGGCCGGCGGAATTATGGTCAAAGCAACTATCACCGAGGAAATCAGCGCAAAGGTCTTGGTCCACGCCAGAGGTTTAAAGAGCTTACCCTCTGCTCCCGTCATCGTAAAGACCGGCAGGAAACTGACCACTGTTGTAGAAACCGCCGTCAGGACTGCACCACCAACCTCGCTGGCTGCTTTGTAAATGACCTCCAGTTTATTATCGTCGGGCCCTGCTTCATCGAGATGTTTTAGAATATTTTCGCAAATGATTATGCCCATATCCACCATAGTGCCTATTGCTATTGCGATTCCCGACAGCGCCACAATATTTGCATCTACACCGAAGGTCTTCATCGCGATAAAGCACATGAGCACCGCTAAAGGAAGCAGGCCGCTAATCAGTATTGAGCTCCTGAGATGCACCACTAAAATGATAACCACGATGATCGTAACCAGTATTTCCTCGCTAAGAGCAGTGTATAATGTGCCTAACGTTTCATAAATAAGTCCGGTACGGTCATAAAAAGGCACAATTGTCACCTGTGAAACCGTACCATCGGGCAAGGTCTTCTTGCCAAGCCCCGGCGATATCTCTTCAATCTTCTCTTTTACATTTTTAATGGCCTCAAGAGGATTATAGCCGTACTGGACAACTACCACCCCGCCAACCGCTTCGGCGCCACCCTTATCCAGCGCCCCTCGCCGCAGTGCAGGCCCGTATGTGACATTTGCTACATCTTTGATATATATAGGGACATTATCATTGACTTTGATTACCGACCTTTCCATATCGGAGAGGTCCTCGATAAAGCCCAGTCCGCGAATTACATACTCGACTTTGTTTATCTCTATCGTTCGCGCGCCAACATCGATATTAGACGCTTTCACGGCCTTGAATATGTCATCCAAACCGACTTTGTAGGCACGCATAGCATCCGGGTCCACGTCTATCTGATACTCTTTAACGAAACCTCCCACGGAGGCAACTTCCGCTACGCCCTCAGCGCTCATAAGCGCAAAACGGACATGCCAATCCTGAATCGTCCGCAGCTCATCCAGGTCCCACCCGCCTGCAGGATTACCGTTGGGGTCAAGGCCTTCAAGCGTATACCAGAAAACCTGTCCCAAAGCGGTGGCGTAGGGACCGAGTGCCGGTTGGATACCTTGAGGCAGCCATCCGGGCGGAAGGCTGTTTAGCTTTGCTAAAATACGGTTCTGTGCCGTGTCAAAATCTACATCCTCGTCAAAAATAACGTATATCGACGAAAAGCCGAACATTGACTGGCTGCGAATTGTTTTTACCCCGGGAATTCCAAGTAGTGATACAGTCAATGGGTACGTTATCTGGTCCTCTACGTCCTGGGGAGAACGGCCCATCCATTCGGTAAAAACTATCTGCTGGTTTTCCCCAATGTCCGGTATGGCATCAACAGGTACAGGATTTCTTGGCAGCCCCCCAAAGTCCCAGTCAAATGGAGCAACCATAACGCCCCATCCGATAAACATTATCACTAAAAGCCCGACTATCAGCTTGTTCTCAAGACAAAACCGTATGAGTTTACTAAGTGGTCCCGCAGACTGACCATCCGCCCCGTTAGACACTCTTTCTACCGGGTCCCTAACGGGGTCACCTTTTTTTAATTGCTCGTCCATCGATTACCGCTTCTGTTCTTATTTTTTGAACTGAGGCAGCTTGGCCAAATACTTTTCAGGTTCTGCTTCGAACTTCTCTTTACAACCTGCGCAGCAGAAATAGACCTTCTTACCTTTGTACTCGACGAAGATATTCTTGTCGATAGCCATGTTCATTATCGGGCAGGTCGTCTGCTCGAGTGCAACCGGCGTGACATCCTTAACTTCGGGTACCGTACCAGTGGGACCCTCTGGCTCTGATTTCTTGCAGCCGCCCACCACAACCAGCCCAATCAGCAGCAGGCTTGACAGTAGTACAATAATTTTGATTTGTTTCTTTTTACCGTTCATTTTTTTCTCCTTAAAAAAAGATTTAGTAATTACTGGCTAAACTGAGGCAGTTTAGCCAGATACTTCTGGGGATTTTTCTCAAACTCCGGCTTACAACCGGGACAACAGAAGTAAACCTTTTTGCCTTTATATACAGTAAAAATGTCTTTATTAATAGCTCCACCTATCACCGGGCAGGTCGTTTGAACAATAGCATCCTCTTTCGATACCTCTGCCTTACTATCCGTGCCATGATGATGACCCGGCACAGCAGCTCCCTCCGGATTCATCATACTGGGCTTGGCCTGTATCTGAAGCGCCGAGTCAATCTTGAAGTTCCCATTGGTTACGATGATTTCACCTTCCGCCAGGCCCGATTTCACTATGTAATAATCACCTGCCCTCGAACCAAGCACTATCTCCCTGCCCTCATAGGTCGGCTTCTCAGCACCGGGCACCTGCACATAAACGACGGCACGTACCCCTGTAATCAAGGGAGCCGTTGCAGGGATGACTAAAGGTGCTTGCTTCGGCGTATCAACAACGTAGCCGAGCGATTCGGTTGTAACCAAATCCATACCGCAGATATTGCAATTGCCCGCTTCTGTTTTGACGACAGCAGGATGCATCGGGCAAATCCATTTGCCTGCCATTTCTGGCGCCATTATTTTGCCGCCGCCCGCAACCCTGGAGCGAACAACGGCCCTGACAAACATTTCGGGTTTGAGTTTGCCTTCGGTATTATCCACGTTGACCCGCAGCTTGACCGTCCGGGTCTTCGCGTTCAGCACGGGGTCTCTAAAGCTTATTTTCCCTTTGAAAACCTCACCGGGATACGCTTCCGTGAAAAATTCAACTTCCTGGCCGTACTGAATCCAGGGTAAATCAGATTCGTAAGCATCCAGCTTCACCCACAGATGCGAAAGGTCTGTGACAGTATAAATGTGCGTACCCTCATCAACGTACATGCCCTCGGTGGCTTTTTTCTCAATGACAGTCCCGCCGATAGGGGAGTAGATGGTTAAGTGTGTTACCGGCTTACCGCTTTCCTCAATCTCTGTAATCTGTTTATCCGTTAAGCCGCGCAGTCTCAACCTCGTTCTGACGGCCTCGACATTTGCAGATTTTAACCTCGTCGCCAGGGTAGAACTTTCAGGTTTTACGTTCTTCGCTCCCGCTATTGCAGCTAACAGAGCCTGCTGGTCTCCTAACAGCTCGCCGCTGTAGAGATAAACCATGTGGTCGCCTTTTTTGACGTTGACGCCCGTGAAATCTACATAAAGCCGGTCAATCCTGCCGCGAACCCAGGCCGTGATATGCTTAACCCGCGTCTCATCATAATCTATCTTGCCCACCATCCGGATTTCAGCCGTTACAAACTTCCTCTCCACCGCTGTTGTCCCAATCTCCATCAGCTTAATCGCCGCTTCAGAGAAGGAAATTTGCCTCTCGCCAACATCGCCCGACGCTTCCACAGGAATCAATTCCATAGGACACTTGGGGCATATGCCCGGCTTCGGCAGGCGAATCTCGGGGTGCATCGAACACGTCCACCACTTTTGTTCTTGTTGAACAGCTTCTTCGCCGGGATGCTTGTGTTCTGCCTCAGCCGGAGATGGTTGTAAATGTGACTTTATCAAAAAGCCTGCCGCAAATGCAATGATCGCTATAAGTGCAATCTTTATGCCCGTACTGCGAAACCATAATTTCTTTCCATTATTTCCCATGGCTAATACACCCTTCTTATATGGTGTTACCTACATTCTTCAAGTATATCTTTTATTTGTCCGACTGGACCGGTAGTTCCGCGCCGGCCAGCATCTCCAGATTGGCCAATTTCTGCTGGTTGTCCGTTACCGCCCTTTCATACCGCAACTGATACTCAAGCAGTGTCCGTTGAGCATCTACGAGGCTCAAAAAATCTATCGTCCCGCCGGTATAGGCCGTCTCCGATGCCTCTAAAAGCTCTTCTGCCTTCGGCACAAGAATATCTCCATAGAGTTTTATCTTCCTTTCGCTGTCCTCAAAATCGTACAGCACACGCTCGGCACGGGCTATAAGTGTGTTTTCGCTCTCCCTCTTCTGCTGCGCAGTCTTTCTCACATTCGCTTTCGCCTGCCGGTGGGCCGCTTTGTAACTGTCCCGCCAGATAGGCAGGTTCATAGAAAACATCAAAATCACTGCATCATCCCCGCCGTCCGTC
>JBARPZ010000157.1:0-4394 GCA_049643445.1 Sedimentisphaerales bacterium | reverse complement strand
TCAGACGCTTTTACCTCTTCACGCAGCAAATCCAACGCCGCGAATTTGCGCTGCAGCTTCTCCAGATGCTCGCGACATTGCGAACATTCTTCCAGATGCCCGGCTACTTCCCCAGCCTGGACATCTGAAGCCAGTTTGAACTGGTATTCGATAAGCTCCTGCTCTGTAAGATGAGCTTTCATTTCATATCTTCCGAAATATCAGGTAATCTCAGTGCCAACGTTTTAAGCGCCCTGTACATTTGTGTCTTTATCGTCCCAACAGAACAACCAAGAACCTGCGCGACCTCAGGATAACTTAGCTGCTGGAAATAGGCCAGAACAAGCGTCGCCCGCTGCCTTGCCGGCAGCAGTTCAAGGGCCTGCCGAACTTGTTCTTTCCGCTCAGTCATAATCGCCTTTTGAGAAGGTTCATACGAATTATCCGCCACAGCAACCGCGCCGAACTCATGGCCTTCATCATCAGCACAATCTAATTTCTGATTCAGCGATGTAACCTGCAACCGACTGTTTCTGCGGAAACCATCAATAGCCACATTCGTAGCGATGGCAAACAGCCAGCTCTTAATTCGACTGCCCCGAAACGTGTCAGCCTTTTCATGAACACGTTTGAAAGTCTCCTGAAACAAATCTTCTGCCTGTTCTATACTGCCCGTCATTCGCGTCAAATATCCCAATAAGCTGTCTCCGTATCGGTGTACAATCTCACCGAACGCCGTCGTATCGCCCTGAAGATGGGCGTCGATTAAGCTTTTGTCAGTATTCACCATTAAGGCCATTAACTCCATCTACCAGTATAGACAGCTATCTTAGCCTATCGGTTGACAATTAAACGTAAATTTTTGTAAAATTTGGCTTTCTCGAAACATTGCTGTATAGCCGTAACGACACAACAACAGCCTTTATTGCGACGGTTCAAGAAATTCTGCGCAAGCACTTGCTATCCAAGAATTTAGGGACTGGGAGGAAATCTCATTTGTCGTTAAAAAGCCACAAATTGATTCTAACAAGTTGGCACAAAGCTATATGAGTCTGTCCAGGCTCATTAAGAGAATAATATGGCATGACACACATGGCCTCAATTCTCACGCGGTCGTGTAGCTAAGGGTATTCTCTCGCAAGGTCTTTCGATAAGCTGAGAGAAACAAAAAGAAGGTCTGGATTAGATAGGCTCTCTTGTTTTTGGTCAAGTTTTATGCACGGCCAAAATCATTTAACAGACAATGACGGCACTCAATTCAAACCACTTTCCTCCTGTTTCGTTTAGTAGTTAACTTCAAGTTTCGTATCAGAGCCCGGAATGTCAATGGCGGCAACAAGGTCTGTTATCTTTTTAATAGCTGTCTCGGTGCCTGCCACAAGCAGCATATTTGTGCGCTTGTCAGGAACTATTTTGAGCTGCTTGTCAGAGATAAGCTGTTGCAATATTTGTGCTACGCTTTCACAATCTGCGTATTTCAGGGCAATAATCTCAGTAACAGTGCTTTGAGACGGAGTATCAGATTTCGGTTTTATACGTGGCGTGATTCTAAGGGAGATGCCGTCCTGTTCCGCAAGGACATCAAGCTCGGCGATCAATGCTTCAATCAACTGGATATCTGCCGGACTTGCAAGAATAATTAACCTGTTTGTACGAGAATCCGGCACAATTTTCACGACTTGAGCTGGTTTATCACTCATGCCCTTCCAACGACGTTCAAGGACCCGGTTCAATACCTGAGCCAGTTCCTCGGCGCCGGCATATTTCAGTTCGAAGATGCGGGCAGCTTCGGCTGTCGAAGCCGTCGGTCTTTGCATCGTTTTGAGATACTCGTCCCCGGTCTTGGCAGCCTTGTACGCATCGAAACGCCTCTGATATTCCTCTATGGCCGGTGAGTCTGTCAGCGACAGCTGACGGGTAAAAGTTTCCTTCATAGTGATATCCCGGTTATGGCTTTTAACGGTCAGGGTAACTTTAGTTCCTTCTGGACCAACGATTTTGGCTACGACTTCATTCAGCGACATACTTTCTGTACTGAGTCCATCGATAGCCTTGATGATATCCCCCGGACGAAAAGATGAGCCGGAGGCAGGAGTATCAGGAAGTACCTGAACAATTCTTATCAGGCCATTTACTTTTTCGATTGCGATGCCTATACCGTAGTATTTCCCAGCTTTTGCAAGTTCGATTGCCTTTTCAATGTGCTCAATGGCTTTTGCATAGTCATCACATATGGCAAATCCGGCGGCCGTAACAGCAAACCGCTCATGCTCACTTTCCGGCTCTTTCGCCGAAACCTGAAAAGGTGGCATGATAAGTTGTTGTCCAACTCGAATCCCATCAGCCGTTATTATCTCGCGATTGTAATCAAGAATCTTTTGCCATTTATTCTCAGAGCCGTAGTATTTCTCGGAAATGCTGGATAGCGTTTCACCCTCACGCACCGTATGGTATTTTAGCTCCTCTCCACTTTTCGCCCTTTTTCGCTCACTTTCCGACTCTTTCGCCGAAGCTAACACAGTACTAAGGCTCTCCAACTCAGCTTTCTTTTTTTCCAAATCCTCAAGCTGCCTTTGGACATCAATTTGCAATTGCTGTAATTGGGCAGCTTGTTGCTCCAAAGCCTTTTCTTGCTTTTTGTACCGGAGCCTGACCTCGTCCTGTTCGAGCACATTCTGTAGTTCGGCCAGACGTTGGTCGGCCTTGATCTTTTCCTTTTCAGCATCCTTAATTTCGACTACGTCCATAGGATCGTTATCAATAGTACGTCTTTCCTTTGCGATAGTAACTTGGCTTTCTATACCTTTTTCCGGATGCATTATAGACGGCGTTATGACGAGGAGCAGTTGGCTGTTGTCATTGTTTTGGCTTTTCAAACCACCGATGACGACAGGAGTTTGGCTGGGAACGGTG
Organism: Sedimentisphaerales bacterium; assembly: GCA_049643445.1. Lineage (GTDB taxonomy): Bacteria > Planctomycetota > Phycisphaerae > Sedimentisphaerales > Anaerobacaceae > CS2-K091. The sequence continues at coordinate 1,502 of JBARPZ010000157.1, read as the reverse complement.
ACGTCTGTGGTGCAGACGGAACTGGCTACGACAGGAAACTGAATCTCGCGTCCCTGCCCATCCTTATGTGTTGTAAGAGTAGTCTTTGACTGCGTAAGTCGAATCTCTGTGCTGATGGTGCTGCTATCTACAGTATGGCCCTTAAGTTTCAAGTCAATTCCGTCAAATACGTATTTAACTATCGGTTTTGGTCCAGTACCGACTTCCGTAGCTGATTCGTAGCCTGCCTTATAAGGAATCTCGTGTACTATGTTCATACTCGCTTCCTCTCCTTCGAGAACCAGTATCCTCGGATTTGCCAGTAACTTCGCTTTTTTGGACTTTCGGCATAACGATTCCAGACGTTCGGCATACTCGTTGCCGAGCCAGAGATTCCGGCCCTTCAGAGATTTTTCTTCCTGCTTGCCTTCGAAAATTTCCAAATCGGCAGGCATCTCATAGATTTTACATTCGAAGAGTATCTGGACCTTAGAGTCCATTGAAAGTAAATGCGACTCCGAATGCTTGGCAACTGAGCTGTTAATATTTTCCTCGTCGACAAGAAGGTCGCTGACATGAACAGTGGTGCTGTCTGTTCGTAAGCTGCTGCCAGAGTCTGCAGCGGTAAGTGCAAGAGTTGTCGGTATCGCCAATGCTATAATCAACAGAGCGCAAAGCACCACAGGCGCCCAACCTGGGCGGGCTTTCCTGGCAGATTCGTTGCCAACCAGGCGGGATATGCGCGTGAATAGATTACCTCCGCTCGCTGCTATAACTAATTCGCCCTGAGCCAGCCGAGTCTCTTCCATCAAAGTCAAAGCTCTTGCGTAACCCACCTTATCACCACATACACTCACCGCTAAGTCGTCGCAGCAGTTTTCACGCTCAATGCGCATCTTATGTGAAATCCACCATACAGCAGGATGATAAAAGCCGACTATCTCCACAACTGTTTGTAACATGTTGACCAGATAATCATATCTGTAGATGTGAGCCAGCTCATGTGCGAGTACAGCCTCTAATTGCCCCGAACTTAATCCGGTTAAAGCACTGGCAGGCAAAAGGATAACCGGCCGAAGGCAGCCAACAACAGTGGGTATTTGCACAAGTGCGGACTTCATAAGCTTGACCGGCCGGGTGACTTTGAGCCGCTCGGCCAGATTGCCCAACTTGTCTTTGAGAGATGTGTCTACCTGGTTTATATTTTTTCGTTTGAGGCGTTGCAAATGTGCCCAGCCGCCCAGATGCCAGAGGGAAAGGGCAAAAACGCCGATTAACCAGCCGAAGACTATGCTGGGCAGGGCGGATGTGTACAAGTTCTTCGCCCGCTGTCTCCAGGATGCCGCAGGGGACATCGGCATGTATTCTTCGCCCCGTTGCAATAGCATGTCGGCATTGTAGACTTCGGGTAGCTGTCCTATGGCCGGAGACAGAGAACCGGGGACGGATTCCATATCAGATGTCGGGGCCGGAGCAGGGACTACATAGAACGTAACTACAGGCAGCAGGACAATCACGGCAAG
>JBARPZ010000156.1:0-3626 GCA_049643445.1 Sedimentisphaerales bacterium | reverse complement strand
AAATTTCTTGACAGTTCAAGGTGACTTTGTTGAGATTATGGCGTAGTATGCAGGAAATTATGTTGTTTAAGAGTTTATCCTGGAAATGCCGGTTGATATTGGCCGTTGGCAGGGACAAAACGGCCTGCGCGATATCCACCTGGTTTTCGCAAATGATTTTTCTAAAACGCTGTTAGGGAGTAACACAATGAGAATACGAATTCAATCTCTTTGCAGAATTTCGGCGTTTTTTGTGTTAGTAATCCTGGCCATTTCAACAGGGTGCGCTCGGAATCGGAAAACGCAGGCGTTATTCACAAAAGCCGAGCTTATTACCTTTGGACGGTTAGCAGTGCTTGGCCTGACCCCTGAACAGGAACAGATATTCATGGCTTCCTACACGAAGGCCTTTCCCGGACAAATGATTACGTTTGTTGAAAGGATCCTGTTGCAAGATATCATCAGTGAGCAGGACTTGCTGCAGGGAAGATTAGATGACAAAACCCGTGCCAAGGTAAAGCAGGTTCTCGGAGTCGAAGCCCTTATCATTTGTACATACTATGACGGTACCATTGGTGCCGGTAGAAAGAAGCTTCGTGTTCGGATTGTAAACAGCACAACAGGAGCCATTGTGGGGTCTGTAATAACCCAGGCACATGACAACTTCGAATACCATTGTGAGACTGCGGTAAAGGCACTCGAGGCGGATCTTATGGGCGGAAGCCACTACAAATATCTGGACCGCTGAAAGAAGTCCGGCGAATTGGTGTAACGGCCAAGATGTCCTTATGAAAAAGGTGCAGTAGATTACAATCTTTTTTTCCATGATCCCGGACAGGCAGCCGTAATGGCAACATCACCCCCGGGAAAAATGATTTAAAAGGGTTGTAGTTATCCACGGCCATACGCACCAGCTCCTGACCAACCGGATTGTCAATATCCACTGTAAGAAATTTCTTAACCGTTCAAGGTGAATGTGGTAAGATTATTGATATTGGAAGGACTGAATTATGTTTTTAAGCGTTAAAAAAGTAAATTTCATTATAAGGAGATTACTATGAGTAACAAAAGTTATGCAGTACTGTTGGTTTTGGCCGGGATGGTTTGCGGGATATTGCTTGTCAGCCTGGCTTCGTCGCCGGCGGCGGCCAAGCTGCCCGCCGAGGGGCGAAACACTACAATGAATGTCTCGACGACTGCGCGTCCCGGAGCTATGCCGCCGGTGGTAGCGGCCCCGAACATCCGCGTGTATCCTGTCGGGATGGGAGGAAAAGACGATAAGACCGCGAGCGCCTACATCGTCATAGGCGACAAGATCTGGTACTGCGAAGACACCATAGGCCGCAGGGTCAGCTTACAGTGATGCGCGAAAGGCACTGCGGCATCAGCCTTGCATATTAAGCTCGGCCTCTTATAGTGTGTGTGCAGTCTACTCGTGCTTGACGAGCGGCGAGCGACGAAATCATTTGCCGTCCAACCGTTTAAGCATCCGGCCTGCCGACGATGCTCATCTTCATCTTTTGGACCTGTTTTGGTAAAGTAATAGTTGACTTAATTTTAGCTTTGATATCCTTGAGCACTTTCGTCGCGTCGGCGGATTCTGAAACCAGGATTATTATTGTACCAGCTCCATAGGTGGCCATTGATTTTACGCTTTTAATCCCACCTACAGTTGCCAAGGCTTTCTCAATACGATTTATTACATTCTTTTCAACATCCGCCGCTGAAGCGCCGCGATAAGTTAAGCTGATACTGATTTTATCAAGGCCGGCCTTATCGGCTTTGACCTTGCCGGCGAAAGGCAGCCGCTGCGGGACCACGTGCACCTGCGTCGTAAACTTATGAGTAACAGCATCCCCGCTGTCGTAAACCATCTCGACGAAAAATGCCGTCCAGCCCTTCTCCGGCTTCGCAACCCTGGCAACATACCGTCCGTTGTCCCGTGGTTCGAGCGGCGAGCTTTTCCAGACCCGCCCGATAGTATCAACGCGAAAGTCCCTCGTCTTTTCATTACTGGCCTGCCAGAGATTCACCTCTTTCAGTTTACCGCTTATAGGCTTGATCCTTATCTTGTCCCCTGTCACCTTCCACGTAAACTCCGGCAGCGGTGAATCATTTAGGATAGACTTATAGAACAACAAGAGGCTTGCCGCGGCACTGAAGTCCAGGCCGTGGTCCGTATTGGGAATATATCGCAGGTACTTGTCGCCCGGCAAATCATCATAATAAAATTGCGCCGAATCCGGCAGAAAGAACTGGTCCCCCGTCGAACTTATCAGAAACTTGGGCATCGTATATCGGTCCCGATACTCGTAAGGGTCTATAAGTTTCCTCATCGCCTCGCCTTCTGCCGTCCCGAGCCTGTCAAATATCTTCATCTCCTGGTAATCTTGGATGGCCGGTGCATAGAACCCATACGCGCTGAAGTGGTGCCTCATCGACTCCTTCATATTCAGCACGTCGATGACCGCCGGCCCTATCGCCGCGACCCTCTTATCGACTGCCGCCGTCAGCCACGTAGTCCATCCCCGCTTCGACGCCCCGGAAACCAAAAACTTTTTCACCTTCACCGGCCCGCCGGCATCAGAGGCAAGATAGTTCTGCACCGTATCCATTGCCCGCACCGCGCTTTTGACCATCGGCAGCAGCAGCGGCCACGTCTGGTCACCCGTGGTCAGGCACTTATCAAACGTATAAGCGATAATCGCATCTTCATATCGAGGGCGTCCACCATCCGGAAAGTTCAACGGCTGGTTCGGCACCATTTTCAAATCGGCAACGACCGTTCCGCTGCCGAGTGCTATTTGAACCATCATAAAATCGGCATTCTTCGGAGCATCGTTATTGTTACTTCCCCCGTTTATCCACAGCAGCCCCATATCACTTTTGATTTTGTCAGGCTTGATTATCGTCAGCCAATGCTTCCAGAGCGTCCTGTCAACCTCCTTCTTATTCCGCCACGACTGTGACGTCATATCAATAACGTAAGCCGTATAGCCCTTGCCCTCGATTGTGTTGACAAGGCTGTACTTATAGCTTGCATCCGGCTTTTTTACATAATCATCCAGAGCCGTGCCGAAAACAAGCTGCGGCGCGACAATAACCAGCAATGCCAACATCATAAAATAACGGTTTGATTTCATAATTTTACCCTTTCCTAAAAATTTAGTGAGTATAGAATTCTACCTCATATCACGGTACAAAGCAAGACAGAACCCGCCGCCAAAAAGAAATCCCCGCCGGCCTTACTGAATTTGATACGTTTTCGCAGGCCCATCCGGCCCGATGCTGACCGTAAAGACACCCTTATCGGCATAAACACGCGCCTTGATATATTGGCCTTTTTGTGGATCGTCCTTGTTCGCGATAAACTCAGCCGCGGAATTACCCGCATCGCCGTATTGCGTATTGTAATGAATCTGGTAAATTGCTTTGACGGAAGCCAGACCCTTCAGCACACCGAACGTCATTGGCTGAATCCCCTTTCTCGGCCCGTTCATCGCTACGCACACCATCGGATTAAGCGCCTTCAGCAACACAGGATTGTTGCTCATGTCCAGCCCGTGATGTGTTACCTGGTAAAGGTCCACCTTGCCGATTCGATTGACAGGATGTGCTAAATGATGCTCCACGTTCAGCGTAATGTC
>JBARPZ010000155.1:0-4449 GCA_049643445.1 Sedimentisphaerales bacterium | reverse complement strand
TCGGCCATCTCAGTCAGTTTACCCAGCTCTATATGCCTGAGCAGAAACTGTATATCATCGTTATCTCTGTAAAAATTCGCCATAAACTTCTTTCTCGTTATTCTTTATGTTTAATTTTATATAAGCGAAACTGACGCATAAGCTCGTTGGCAAGCTTCATGGTCGCCTCATCGGTGTCTGATTTCAATAGAATGATCGTCGGCTTGCCGGGGATAGCTACATCTTCAATGACGCAGTGATTGCCGTCCTTATCATCGAACTCGGTTATGCCCCGGCTGGCCATAATCTTACTGTCGTCATCCTTCCAGCTTTTGCCTCCCTGGTGAAATGAGGGTAAGTGTTTGCCACCACCTTCCTGAATGATGGAATCACCTAATTCCCATGCCGTCTGGTGTAGGATGGTTCCCAGCTGGCCCGACCTTGCGGTCGTGGTAATAATCTCCGTTCCGTATAAAGTGTACGTTGCCGGATGTGGCTCAAAATGACATCCAATTACTACACCGGAAATCAGGACAGCCAACAAAGTGATGATAATTTTTCTTGCCATAGTTATTTCTCCTAACCGACATCGAGCATCTCAACTTTTATCTTTAATTGCCTTTATCATCTTCGGCACGACTTCGTTCAGGTCGCCCACTATCTTGTAATGCGCAGTCTTCAATATCGGCGCATCCGGGTCATTATTGATTGCGACGATTTTTTGGCTTTGGTGCATCCCCGCCTGGTGCTGAATCGCGCCGCTTATTCCGACTGCTATATAGAGGCTCGGCCGGACCGTAGTCCCCGTTTGTCCGACCTGGTGGTCGTGGTCGATAAAGCCAAGGTCCACCGCCGCTCTGCTCGCCGCCGGTGCGCCGCCCAGGCAGTTTGCCAGGTCCCAGATGAGCTTGAAATTGTCCTTACTGCCCACCCCTGCTCCACCTGCCACAATAATCCGTGCGGCCTTCAGGTTCACCTTCTTCGCACGTTTGTGTTCGTCCAGAATCTGAAGCGCCAAATCCTCTTGTGAAACCTCTGCCTTCTCTTCAATAATCTCGCCTGTCCGCGCAACATCCGCCTCCGGCATCGGTATCACACCTTCACGCACCGTCGCCATTTGAGGCCAGCGGTCGTAATTGATAATAGTGGCGATGATATTTCCGCCGAATGCAGGCCGTACCTGGAACATCAGATTTTTATGTAGCTGTTTATTGCCTGCCGTCGTGTGGTCGCCTATTTGCAAATCCGTACAGTCTGCCGTAAGCCCCGCCTTGGCTGCGCTTGCAATCCGCGGTGCCAAGCCTCGCCCCGTGACGGTCGCCCCGTAAAGCACAATCTGCGGCTTATGCTTGTGTATCAAATCGTATATTACCTTCGCATAGCTGTTGGCCTGGTAAATTCGGAGCAGGGGGTCCTCAACCAGGTATACCTTGTCGGCTCCGTAGTGTATCAGCTTTGTTGCCAGCTCCTTGACACTGTCCCCTAAAACGACGGCCGCCAGTTTTACACCTAACGTGTCAGCCAAATGTCGGGCCTTGCTCATCAGCTCAATCGGCGTATCTTCCAACTGTCCGCCATGCTGCTCGCCAAATACCCAAACTTCACCTTCTCTATTAACTTCTATCATAAATCATCCACTCATTTACATATCACGAGATTATCTTGTCATTAATCAGCTCATGTATCATTCCCGAGATTCCTTCCTCGCTGGCTTCAATTTCTTTACTTTCCTTTGCAGCAAGGACGACGCTTTGTATCCGGTGGACCTTGGTCGGCGAACCGCTTCTTCCGCACCAGGTCAAATCCGCCTCGAGAAAATCAAGGTCCCACTGTTTAATCAGCAGGCCCTTTTCTTTCAATGTGCTGCACTTCCGCTCGACAAGCGCCTTGGTTGTCGCATCGTCGGCATCCGGATTATCAGTTTTGGCCTCTCGTTCAATCTCGATAGGCGTACGGGCGTTTTTATATTTCATCATCTTCTTCGCAGCGGCCACTCTCGGCTCATTAGCCTCACCGGTTACAGTAAGAAGGACCGGCAGGGCGGCCTTAACTTGTTGCCACCCGGCACCGATATTTCGACGGGCTGTGATATTTTTGCCGTTTAGCCCTATAAGCTCTTCAACGTAAGTAATCTGAGGAACGCCCAATTTCTCAGCTAACTGGGGCCCGACCTGCGCAGTGTCACCGTCAATCGCCTGCCTGCCGCAGATAACAATATCGTATTCAATCTTTTTGACCGCGCAGCTTAGAATATAACTGGTCGCTAACGTATCACTGGCCGCACATCGCCTGTCGGTTATCAGGATGGCCTCGTCGGCCCCGCGGAAAAGCGAATCGCGAAGAACAGCGCTCGCCGCCGGCAGCCCCATCGTGATGACCGTTATATTGCCCCCATATTTTTCCTTAATCTGCAGGGCCAGTTCCAGCGCATTAAGGTCTTCCGGATTAAAAATGGCCGGCAGGGCTGAACGATTGACTGTACCGTCATCGTTCATCGCCTGGCCTGTAATCCTTTTGGTATCAGGAACTTGCTTTATCAATACAACACAATTGTAAACCACCTGTTGTCTCCATTTTTTTATCTTTAGCAATAATTCATTGGCCGTTATCTCGTCCGAGATACGATTTACGGTTCACGAGATGCGAATTTTAACCGGATTCGGGGCCAAGTCAAGCCCAAATCTGGCCTGCTTTGTGACCGGGCCTTCAAAAAGTCCTATAAAAAATGCTTGACAGCCCTCTGGCGGCCGGCTAACTTCTTCTTTATTGTCAAAGATATCGTTTGGCAGGCCTTTCTGTTGTGAGCAGGTTTCTAACAAAAGAATCAGGCTTGTAAAGCCCGAATAAAGAAAAAGGAGGTTCGAAAATGGCTGCTAAAACAAATCTTAAAACCACGCTCGTAATTTTCGCAGTGACTATTGCATTGAGCATCTGCACTACTGTTCAGGCGCAAATAATCTATGTTGACGCCGATGCAGCAGGTGCAAACAATGGCTTATCCTGGAACGATGCCTACAACTATCTTCAGGATGCTCTCAATGTTGCGGTGGCCGCCGATGAAATTCTGGTGGCTCAGGGCACATACAAGCCCGACCAGGGCGCCGGAGTCACCGCCGGTGACCGGTATGCAACATTCCAGCTCATCACTGCTGTAACTATTAAAGGTGGTTACGCCGGATTCGGTGAGCCAAATCCAGATGCCAGGGATGTTGAGCTTTATGAAACCATTCTGACCGGCGACCTGGCCGGTAACGATGGTGCGAACTTTGCCAACAATACCGAGAATAGCTATCAGGTTGTTACCGGCAGCGGTACCGATGCCACTGCCGTCCTGGATGGCTTCACAATTACTGCCGGCAACGCCAATGGGACGGGGATCTACAGGTACGGTTCAGGCGTGTATAACGACCAGGGTGCTCCTACGCTGGCAAATTGTACCCTCCGGGAAAACTGGGCAAGCACCGGTGGCGGCGGTGCAATGTATAACACCGGCAGCCCCACGCTGACCAACTGCGCCTTCACCGACAACTTACCCGATGGTATGGATAACTACGACTCCAGCCCGATACTGACAAACTGCACATTCACTGGCAACTTCAAGGGAGTACTCAATAATAACAGCAGCCCGACACTGACTAACTGCACCTTCAGTGACAACGAACGTGGGATGTACAACGAGCAGAGCAGCCCGACGCTGGCAAACTGCACCTTCACCGCCAACAACGGCGCGATGAGCAATTGGGCAGGCAGCAGCCCAATGCTGACCAACTGCACCTTCACCCAAAACTCAGCTGGAACCTATGGCGGCGGGGTGTACAACGAATACGCAAATCCCGTAATGACGGACTGCACATTCACCTCCAACTCGGCCAACTACGGCGGCGCAGTGTACAATTACTACAGTAACCCAACACTGACCAACTGCGCATTCACCGGCAACTCGGCCCTGTCTCATAGTGGCGCAATGCGTAACTTCAATAGCAATGCCGTACTGAACAACTGCACGTTCAACGGAAACTCGGCAGATGGTGACGGCGGCGCCATCGGTAACTCACAGAGCAGCCCCACGCTGATCGGCTGCACCTTCACAGCCAACTCTGCCCTTAACCACGGTGGCGGAATATACAATGACGCCGGAACTCCCATTCTGAAAAACTGCACATTTAGCGAAAACACGGCATTCGCCGGCGCAGGCGTAGACAACCTGAGCTCCAACGCGATATTGACCGACTGTACTTTTATTGAAAACTCCACGGAAGAATACGGTGCCGCCATAAACAATCGCGAAAGCAGCCCCCAAATTACTCAGTGTATATTCCTCGGCAACATGGCAAATGACTTCGGCGGTGCTGGCATCTGCAATTGGTCCAGCAGCCCCACAATCCGTAATTGCTTATTCAACGCCAATGTCTCGTCTGAAGAAGGCGGCGCGATTATGAATAACAGGAGCGCCCCGGTTTTGTTCAACTG
>JBARPZ010000154.1:0-6408 GCA_049643445.1 Sedimentisphaerales bacterium | reverse complement strand
CAATTTAATCCTTTCACCATCATTGGCCAGGCTGCCGGTGTACGAGCCCGCTATATTGATTGACGTACCGTATTTGGCTTCGAATGCACTCTGGTCTCTGGTAACTACGACGCATTCGTCGGGGTCAAGTTCTATATCCGGGAAGGTGAAATCGATTCCTTCAGTGAATCTTACCAGATTAAGATTCACTGTATCAGGTCCGATGTTTTTGAGTTCGACGAATTCGGTGTTTGGGTCATTTGGATCGCCTGTATTCTGCGGATGGTACATAATCTCGGTGATACGCAGGTAATCTGCGACCGGACCAATGGCATATACAGCCTCGTTCAGTGCGCTCCACGTGATACCGTCCAGTACGCGTGTCTTGACGTGTGTGCTCTTGTCAAAAGTAAGAGGAGTGCCGGTATATTCGGTCGCACTGGGCGAGATACCGCCGGTGGAATTGGCCTCGCCGGCGACCAGCTTGGCAGAGATGATAAAGTCAGAGCTGGTATTAGAGATATTTAGGCCTTGGATTGCAAGTATGTTGTCTCCATTCTTTAGGGAGTCAAGATGGTCGGATACAGGTATAGCCTCAAGGCCGGATGCCTCATGCTGGCCACTGGAGCCCGAGTTCCACAGTGGTGTGTCATTTTCTGGGAAGTTTATACGCTCGATTTCATCGCCATTTAGGTGTGCAATGAAGCCGTCGTCGTACCGTATATACAGCATCATGAAGTTGAAATCACATGGGTCGCCGTTAAAGGTGAATGGGATGCGGATGTAACAGGAGTTGTTCCCATTGTACATCTTCGCTGTGACATCGTAGCTGATGTACGGAGCATAACCTGCTCCTTGTTCGTATCCTACACCGCCGGTCTTGCCGGATATGAAAGTGCCGTGGTTCCAGCCCGAGTCGTCGAACGCGCTTCCGCCTTTCCAGTTGTCGTTGACGGGGCCGGTGGGTACGAGCACTTTCTTGGGTGCGCCCTCAGCCAAGAGAGTAGTACCGGTCATCTGCAATTCCTCCGGCAGGCGCACGTCATTGCCATCTGTGGTGTAATAGATTATGGTGCCGGACCCGTTGGGATTATCCATGGTCAGCTCGTCGTCGGTTGTAATATCGCCACCGTGCAGAGGGGCCCCGTTTATATAGAATACCGGCGCGTCTGTGTTGGCAGGATAGAGGCCGGCATTGCGCAATTGGTCGAAGACGATGTCGCGGCGCTGGGGCATGTAAGTGTTTAGGATGTAGTCACGCTTGGTTTGCCAATGGCTCAGTGTATAGGGCGTAGTGCTTGCCATGTCTCCCCAGCGTGCCGACTCGCCAACGATGGCCCGCTCGACCTCGTCTGCAAGTTCCTTGTAGCGTGCGTATGATGGCCCTGAGGTCGCCGGCCCGTTGTTGAGCATGTATCGATGTGCGTGGTCCGCAAAAAGCAGGCAGAATTCCGAGTTCTGCCTCAAAGCTGCGTATGGTCCCCCTGCACCACCGCTCACGCCGGTTACGTTTGCAGTAAGACTGGACCAGATGATGATAGCCCCTTCGGAATCCCAGTTGAAGAACTTAAATCCGGTGGCGTTCGGTGGGCGGCGGCAGCCGGCGTAGTAGTTATGGTGCGGCCAATCCCCCGTTCCTCCCCAGAAGTTGGAGAACATATAGCCAATATAGTTGTCAACGTCGAGAAGGTCATCATAGGCGGGATTGTTGGTGCCGTCAGGATTGTTGCCCTGAATTCTCTGGTAGTTTTCGGTGCTGGTCAGGCCCTGCCCGACAAGGTTAAACATTGCATTCCATGTGGCCATGCTGCTCTCTCCGCAGGGATTGCCGGAGTTGTTCGTGTCCCATTCTTCTTTGGGTCCTTCAAAGTAATTGGCGGCAAAGGACGACTGAGGCCGTTCCACAGGGTTGTAGAGGCCCCAATACAGGCCGTTCACGTACAGGTGTACAAACGTGCCGTGTCCTGAAGGATGACCGAGGGCCAACTGGGTGCGCCGCATAAACTCATCGACAATGTACTGAGTATTTTCCTTTCCCCAACCGTTCCATGCGTCATTTGCTCCACCCCGGAGGATGATAGTGTCGAACTCGTCGGCAGCATCTTCACCGAACAACGGATACCGAAGCTTCGTCGGTCCATATATGCCCTTGAACAGGAGACGAAACGTCTTCTTCCTCGTCAGGCTCCAGTTGTCACGAAATGCGCCGCCATAGATCCTGACGCCACAGTCAACCTGGAAACCTTCTGAGCCGTTCGGATAAATTAGCTCGACCGACCCAGGTCTTTCCCACGTGAACCCTGTACCACTTGGGTTGGAGTAGATACCGCTCGTGCCAAACATGTCATCCACATCCGTTACCAGTGACATGGTAGGAATCGACTTCAGGTCGCTCTTGATTGTTCCGAGATAGACGTTAACGACTTCGGGGTCCATCTCGTAATCGGCTGCGGTTCCACCCCATGAGCTCGGAAAGCCAAGTGGATTGCCGGACTGATAAATTACTTTGTCCAGGAAGATATATGTGTGCGTATCGACTGCGGAGTCCAGCCAGCCCGGCTTGACCGCAACAGCGCGAATGGTGGTAGTCTTATCAATTTCGATAGGTGGACCGGTCGCGGGATTGTAAGTGAGTCCATGGGTTATCGTAGGAAGCGAGCCATCGTCGGTGTAACGAATCTCGGCACCCTCTGTCCCATTAGACAATGCCAAGTCAAAATGCCAACCCGGTGGCCCTTCATAGAAACCACGCTTATGGCTAAACCAGACTTCACCGACGCGACCAATCGCACCGGGAATGTTGAATGTGCCTGGTGTTGCTGTCGTGAAGTATTGCGGAACTGACTGGTTCCTGGCAACGACCAGCTCAGGAAGAATCAGGAAATCACTATCGTTTTCGTTATGGTTCAAGCCGTGAATCGCCAACACATTCTTTCCAGACTGTAGTAAATACAGGTAGGCCATAAGATTGATTTCCTCAAAGATTGAGGAATCCTCAATCGGACGGTTGGAATCAGCCGTTGAGTTCCATTCCACAGGATTCGGTGCATTTCGTCTGGCAACTTCCTGGCCGTTGAGATACGCCACGAAGCCATCCTCGTACTTCATTCGCAACTTCATCGTGTCTAAGAGGCTGTTCTCTCCTTCTTCGATATAGAATTCGATACGTGTCCACAGCGAGGCATTGACGCCCAACATATCCTCCTGCACATCGGTAGTAACTCCGCGACACCACAGCACGTCATCAGAAACCACACTCTTGGATATCCCAGGCCCCTCGTAGCTCACGATTAGACCTTCGCCACCGGTTTTCTCAAAGAAGGTAACCGTGATAGGATGCCTACCGGCATCCAGATAGATACTACCGGAACTCTCTACCATACTGTGCAGTCCATCATTATCGACCACGAGGTTATCCTCTATGAACAGTTGGCTGCCGTCATCAGAAGTTGTGTAGAAAGTGTAGGTCCCATTTGCAGGCACTCCGATAAGGGCGGTGAAGCGGAAGCCGAAATATTCCTCTTGATTGCGTTGTGTAATGTCGAAATTATCGACTGTGCCTTCAGCTACGGGTGTCAGCCCATCAAAGTCAGGTAAATAATCCCACGTGCCCTCGAAGTACTCGTAGGCCACACCGCTGCTATACCCGAAGCCAACACCTGTCTGGCCAGTTTTCCAAGCAGAGTCGTCGAAATTAACATCAGTCCAATCAGTACCCATGGCTGCATCGCTGATGGTGGGCACATAGTAGGAGGCGGTCGCACCTGTTGGCACAAGCGTCGTGCCGTACTGCGCCAGACCATACGAGATATCTGCCAACTGTATAGGAAACTCCGGCGCGTATTCATGAATGACAGTATTACCATCCGGCGCAACCAGCGCCAGATAATCTCCTGTCTGGTCGAGTTCGAAATTGGTGTGATAGTCCCCGCCAGGATCAAGATATGGGTAATTAAGCGGATTTTCCTCATAAGTCTTGCCCGAGGCAAATACGACCAGGAACTCACCGGGTTTAATCTGGTTTCCGTCCGGGAATTGCCACATGGTCAGATTAGCCTTACTGTCAGTCAGATACCAGCCGTCCAGATTGACAGTTGTGTCCGTAGGATTGTATATCTCAATCCAGTCGGAGGAGTCGCCGTTTCCGTCCAGCAGGTCGCCTTCTTCCAGCGGCACCTGGCTGGCGTTTCTTGCCATAAACTCGCTGATGATTATGTGGGGGTCTACTATCTGCCAATTTTTTGCCAACAGGGCAAAGTCGGCCATATTTACCCCATCGACTCCATCCAGATCGGCGATGCAACCAGGGGCCAGACAGCCTGGGTCCAACCACTGCCAGGAAAAAGTCCGAAGGTCATTGAAATTAACCTTGTAGTCTTTATTTAAATCACCTACGAGTTGAGACTGAGCGCCAGTCGAACCGGCCAAAGATACTATATATATCACTGATAACAATAAGGTTTTCGCAAATATGGGCATCTATATCATCCTTCCTCAATGATGTTTTAGGTTACTAATCGCGGTTTTGCCTCTGCGGATTCCCATTTTGCGAACTATTGCAAAACGGGGACTAAGTAACCTGTGGGCCTCAAAGTCTCATATCGAACACGCAATTTCGCTTATTCTAACATATTTAGAGGGGCTAAATCAACCTTTTTTTAGCTCAAATTTAGGGGATTTCTCGTAAGGGTGTCCGCAGTAAATCTTTGTGGAGCCCAAAGCACGTATTTATTGTTTCCGTTAGGCCCGGTATTGGAGAAAGTCGGGTTTGTCTGCCAGCGGCTGACCAAGGCGAATCAGTCGCTCTGCAACGTGCGGATGTGCCTCCACCACCCAGCACAAATAGACCATCACCAGTACAGCCAACAATACTAAACGGCAACTCGGTAGACCACCATTGCAGGCGGTCTGGATGCAGAGGAACAGGGAATACAAAATATGCCTAAACACGAGGACTATAGCATATCTACTCGACTCTGAGGTTGATTGTAATATTGATAAATAAATCAAAAACTTTCCTCTAACCAAAAGCCCTAACCCGGGCAATTATTTCTGACGGTAAACATCTGCCGATTATATCAAGTGGAGTTTGTCCCTGTTCTCATAGACCTTTATGATAGCATTGGCGATATCGGCCATATCTTCTTTTGTGCCAAGCAGAGGGCCTGATGCCCAAATCATGGCCATCTCTCGACAAACCTGGTCACAATTGGGACACTTAATCTCGTCACGGTATCTGTCCAGTCTCTTTTTGGAAAACATTTTCTGATAGACCTTTAAATTCAATATGTGCTCTATCCAGGGTTCCTTGTGCAGGCCCTGCCTTATATAGGGGCTGAAACTAACACCTTCGGCACTCAGGGCCTTGAGGAACGTGCTGCGATCTGCACCATTGAAGTGTTCCTTTCGATACGTCGTTGCATAGAGATAAAAGGAGCCACTTGCAGTGCCTTCGTACAGTTTCTGTGGGACGATGCCCGGAATATCTTTTAGCCTGGAGGTCAAATAGGCGGCGTTCTCGTTACGGCGGGCGAATCGTTCTTCCACACCGGGCAACTGGCCGAGCAGGACAGCCGCTTCAAACTCGTTCATGCGGTATTTCGGCCCCGCCACTTCGGTGCGTCCGGCGCGCGATGTGCCATGGTTATGGACAGTATAACATTTGTCCATAAGCTGCTCATCATTTCCGATTATCCCGCCGCCTTCTCCACAGGCGATTGTCTTGCTCGACTGAAAGCTAAAACACCCAAGGTCGCCGATGGTGCCGAGCTTTTTGCCCTGATATTCGGAAAGGTGCGCCTGCGCGGCATCTTCAATCACTTTCAGATTGTGCTTTTTGGCAATGGCCATGATTCTGCCCATATCGCAGGGCTGGCCCATCATGTGCACAGGCATAATCGCTTTGGTGTTTTCGGTAATTCTCCTTTCAACGTCATCAGGATCGAGTTGATAAGATTGGCGATCCAAGTCAGCCAGGACAGGTAGAGCCCTTGCCGACAAAATGGAAGCGATGGTCCCCGGGTCGGTATAGGGCGAGGTGATGACTTCATCGCCCGCATCAATTCCAAGTGCCTCCACACAAGTGTGCAATGCCTGGGTTCCGGAGCCCGTGGCTACGCAGAACTTTGCCCCTATCAACTCGGCAAACTTCTTTTCAAGCGTGGGCACAGTACCCGACTTAGACTGGATTCGACACCATATTCTGCTCTTTGTAGTCTTCAATATCGAGTCGATAACGTTTTCATCCCAGTACGGCCAGCGAGGCCAGCTCTTGTTTTTTCTGACAGGCTTACCGCCGAGGATTGCCAGCTTGCCGGCTTTTTTGGTTATGTTTGCATAGGCGGGAATGGTCCCTGAGGTAACAGCCGCGAGCGAGCCTGCCGATGCGGCTATGAATTGCCGCCTTGTTAAATCTTCTCTTTCCATTTC
>JBARPZ010000153.1:0-3732 GCA_049643445.1 Sedimentisphaerales bacterium | reverse complement strand
GTTATACTGCTGCATATGATTTGTGATAAACATTAGAAGTATTCAAGAGAATCCTGTAAATCAATGCAAAGTTCGACTCATGAAGCTAAAAAGCGGCTGTTAGTCAATATTGGGACAAACATACTGGTAGTTGCGGTAACCGCACTGGTAGGGCTTTGGCTAACTCCGTATTTGATACGAAATCTCGGACTTGAGTTATATGGTATTATTCCTTTATTTCTCATGATTTCGCATTATTCCGAACTTTTTACCCTGACAATTCGAGGAACTGTCAGCAGGTTTGTGGCATTAAGCATTGGCAGAAACGATTTCGAAAAAGCGAGTTTATATTTCAGTACCGCCTTCTTTTCTTTACTGACAGCTTATTTATTTCTGCTGGTACCAATTATTTTCATTGCGATATGTTTACCGAAGCTGTTTCAGATACCGGGAGGCCATGAAAACCAGACAGGAATCCTGTTCTTCCTGGTCATATTATCATCATTCATGATTGGGACATCCACCCCTTTTATGGTAAGCACCTTCGTAAAGCATCGGTTTGATTTGAGCAACCTTGCTATAATTATAAGCCGGGTTTTGCAGGTTGCGATTTTGGTCCTGTGTTTTAAATTTTTATCAGTTTCAGTAACATGTTTTGGTTTATCGCGTGTGGGAGCAGCATTGGTTTTGTTAGTCTCAGGCATTATTTTTACCAGGTTTCTCACGCCGGAACTGCATTTGCGCCTTGTTTTATTTAAGTTCAAAGCATTCCGTGATATGGTAAGGATGGGAGGCTGGATTACACTTAATGAGATAGGCGCGCTTTTATACTTAAGCATAGATTTAGTGGTTATTAATATATTACTGGGTCCCACACAAGGCGGTTACTATGCCCCAATAACGCAATGGGTCATTTTGTTAACCATGTTTGGAGCAGCTATAAGCAGCGTGTTCGCACCGATAGTTTATGAATACATATCAAAGGAGGACCTGGAAGCCCTGGCTTTTCAAACTCAGCGCTCTATAAAATTTATGGCAATTGCAATGGCATTGCCTATAGGTTTAATTTGTGGTTTGTCCGAACCGTTACTTGAAAGGTGGTTAGGGCCTGCCTTTATAAAACTGAGCCCTTTGATGTGGTTATTGGTCGCGCCCTGCATAGTGAATCTCGTTGTCAGGCCGATGTTTCCCATCGCTACAGGGATGAACAAAGTTCGGCTACCAGCAATAATCACACTTGTCGGTGGAATAATAAATCTCTCGACATCAATTCTGTTAGTTAAATATACAAGTTTGGGCATATATGGAGTCGCGTTAGCAACAGTTTTTTGTCTAACAAGTAAGAACATGATTTTCACTCCCATTTATACGGCACTAATAATTAAAAAACCTTCTACAGCGTTTTTCAAACAGCTTGTTACAGGGATAGCTTTGGCAGCAACATTATCTTTAGGAGCGTGGCTTTTAAGTAATATATATGATTTAGCTACTATTCCGCGTTTGGTGACAACATGTGCATTAATGGCTGTGGTTTATTGTTTGCTGTGTTATTATCTAATACTCAACAAAGATGAAAAGGAATTCGTTAGATCCATTATCATCACTCACATCAAGAAGAGTAACGTTGATTTCTGATCCTAAACCAAAAAATGTTTGTAACACCGTCGTCGCAAACAATGTTTGCATTGGATGCGGTATGTGCGCGGGAATATTACCAAAAGTTCTTCGCATGCGAACAGATAAATACGGTGCTTATCTTCCAGAATTGATTGAAGGAGTCAGTGAAGATTGGAAGGAATTGGATTTGAAAGTATGTCCTTTTGCGGATAATCAAGACAATGAGGACACGATTTCGGAAATGCTATTCAGTAACCAAGAAGGGATAAAGCATCGTTCAGAAACAGGGTATTATCTGCAATGCAGTATTGGATATGTCAACGATCATGAAGCCAGATTAGCATCGACTTCAGGGGGCATTATAGCCTGGCTCGCAGGTGAGATGCTTTCGAGCGGTAAAGTTGATGCAGTCGCCTTTGTTGGACAAAGTGATGGCGTGGATAACTTATTCGAATATCAAATAGCCACAGATATTGCCGAGCTTTGCAAATGTAGAAAGTCACGATATTACGCTGTGGAAACATCCAAAATAATTGGGGAAATCAAAAAATTGAATGGGAGGGTTCTGTTTATTGGTTTGCCCTGTTTCGTCAAGGCTTTGAGATTAGCTATGAAGGTAGATCACATACTTAAGGAGCGAATTGTGTACACAATAGGGCTATTTTGCGGCCACTTAAAAACCAAGCACTATGCTGCTTACCTGTCAAGGTGTTGTGGGGTACATGAGAGAGATATCAAGACGCTGGATTTCCGGAAAAAGATACCTGGTTGGCCAGCTAACAAATATGCATTTGAAGTGTTCGCTCAGAAAAATAGTAAAGAGGAACACAAACAGATAATGATGCAAGATGTTTGGGCGAGTAGTTGGAGTAATAACCTATTTATGCTGGATGCATGCGAATATTGTGACGACATAATGGCTGAGACAGCGGATGTTTCCGTCGGTGATGCCTGGTTGCCAGAGTGTGTAAATGACTACCGGGGCACAAGCATCGTCATAACTCGTCGTAAAGATACACTTGATATGCTTAAAACTGGGTATGAGAAAGGCGAACTTTTATTGAAGGAAACTTCGGTTGAAAAGGTCATTCAATCTCAGGCTGGCGCTATTCGCCAACGCCGTGAAGGATTACAATACCGATTGTATTTATCTGCCAAGGAGGGGCAATGGCGGCCGCGCAAGCGTGTACTTGCTGACCGAAAAGCAATCTCCGTTTGTAATCGCCTGCTTCAACTGTTGAGGATTAAGACAAAATCGCTAAGCCGGGAAGCTTTTCTTAAACAACAGCCAATAGAGGGTCTTGATATTTTTATTGGCTCACTTCGACCTTTGATTGTGGTTCACAGAATGCTTAACATTATACGACACGTCCCCTGGATTATTAAGAAGAAGATTGCTGATCTGTTGAAGATATCATCGAGATAAACTTTTGTACCGAAACTGCTCTTACGAGAATCCTGATTAATTGATCAGAAATTGTGAAGATGTCAGACAATAATTCACTTTTTATTTTGGCGGGTAATGGTTCCAACTATAACCGCGGTTGTGAGGCCATCCTCAGGGGGACAGTTCGTATATTGCGCAACCATTTTGACAATCCAAGGTTTTTAGTAGTCAGTTCGTACCAGAGCGATGAGGAGTTTAAGCAGCAATGTCTTAATGAGACAGACGCATCGATAATACATAAAAAAATGTACCGGATTTACAAAAGGTTCGATTTTCTATGGTTTCTGACAAAAGTTCTGAGAGCAACATATCCAAAAGCAATAAAGCATGTCACCTACAAGGATCTAAAGCCATATTTAGGTGAAGCCAAGGTGGTTTTGGCACTCGGGGGTGACAATTATTCCCTTGGTAATAATAACCTGTTGCCCCGTAGATGTACGAATTTGGATGATCTTGTCGTAGCAAAAGGAAAGCCATTGGTTATATGGGGAGCATCTGTTGGCCCATTCAGCAAGATTCCCGCGTACGAAAGATACATGATAAATCACTTACGGAAGGTTCATATTTTTGCCAGAGAAACGTCAACTATCGAATACCTTGCCGGCAAGGGACTAACAAACAATGTTTACCGTGTCGCCGACCCGGCATTTCTACTGGAACCGGACGAGCCGAAGCAGAAAGGAGTGGAC
>JBARPZ010000152.1:0-4504 GCA_049643445.1 Sedimentisphaerales bacterium | reverse complement strand
CAGAGTTTCACAGGCAACCCTGCTTCTTTTGTCCTGTGCGAGCATTGCATCAAGTATCGCATCGGATATGTGGTCGGCTATCTTGTCAGGATGGCCCATTGTTACGGACTCACTGGTAAACAGGTATCTGTTGGTGTCACAATGAGGATTGCTGT
The DNA here is from genome assembly GCA_049643445.1 of Sedimentisphaerales bacterium. Taxonomy (GTDB): domain Bacteria; phylum Planctomycetota; class Phycisphaerae; order Sedimentisphaerales; family Anaerobacaceae; genus CS2-K091. The sequence continues at coordinate 4,349 of JBARPZ010000152.1, read as the reverse complement.
GAATCGATTTTTTTGCCATTTGTGATTTACCCTTTCAGCAGCTGATTGAATTTTTTACTCAAGACCAAAACGGCAGATGATAACGAATATTTATACAAAGTCAAACTAAAAATAATTGATGCGGGGCGGGTACTTGCTGAACTTAGGTATTACTACCTTCATGGGTTATCATTGAGTCTCCAATTATATTTCATATATTCAATGGTATAATTCTCAACTTCAAGAAAATTCCTGTCCTGCCCGGAGATATAATTGGTAAGAAAACTCAAAACGGCCCGGACCGCCGGCTCCTGGTCTTTAAACTTCTTGTTAGTACCATACTTATTAATAAACTCACTGCCGAGCGAGCTTGGTTGAAGTATGGAGGAAAGATAAACTCGTTGCTTATTTCTATCTATCTTGAATGCGAGGGGGCTGGATAGGAATTTTTTGGCCTGGTCGTCCAATTGCTTATTGAGTTTGCTGCCGTAATAGGGTTCATTGCGCAAAGGGGGACTGGAAAGGGTGGCATAAGACAGGGCCAAAAACACTCGCGGCTCATTAAACTCCTTGCGGAAGAGCCGCTGCTCAACTTCCGGAAGAGTAAATACCTCATCAATTACACGAAATTTTTGTTTATTGATTCCACCAATACGTGTGTTGATGTGCCTGATACTGTCAGGTTCCCAGCCCGGGAGAAGGTGGAGCCACCGATACGATTCGATAGGATAATTGTCGATAATTATCTTAAGCATTTGCAGGTTGTATGCGTTAAGCCAGAAAGCGATATTGTCCTCTCTCGGCCAGGAATTATATTCGTTTCGGCTGAGCTTGGCACATTCATTTAGGAGTTGTTTCAACTTCTCCCTCTTCAGCTTTAACTTCCTATAGTCAACCATCCCCTTATCGTCAACGAAGTTGCTTAAGATATCAGCACATTTGTCGTGAAAAGTCACTGTGGGAGGCGGCTTGACATCATTAGGCTCAACCTTAATCGGTTCAGCCTCATTAGGTTCTGTCTTGGCAGGCTCAGGTTCGTTAGGTTCGACTTGAGCAGGTCCTGTCTCATTAGGTTCGACTACCTGAGGTTCGACCTCGTTAGGTTCAACTTCTTTGTCTACAATTTCATTAGGTTCGAACAAGTTAGGTTCAGCCTTAGCGGATTCGACTTCATCAGGTTCGAAGAGGTTAGGTTCAGCTTTAGTAGATTCAAGCTTTGGGGCTACAGCCGCTGGAGAATCTGTAGACTCGCGTTCTTCAGGCAGACAACCGGTGATAAAGACTAATACCGTTAGCGAGATTATGAAAACAATACGGTGTTTAGCCATTCTGACTTCCGATAACTGAATACGCGGTTCTTTCAGCATTAAGATTACTCATTCTTCTATTAGCATAAAAGATTAGCTAATAAAAGCAACGATTTGTTAGTGGTTTTTATCGTATTTTTGTGGAACAACCTTAATTTTAGCCAAGAGGCTTTTGCGAGGAATTAGCTGTGAAGCTATATTTCAGCCTTTTAAAACGGCTAACGGGACCATTCGTGCGACGGCTTTGGCCCAGCCGCATTCGGCTACAATTCGGACAACCTCGTCAATATCCTTGTAGGCACCGGGGGCTTCCTCCTTTATTTTGTGTTTGTTGCCCGTGATGAGCTTTATACCTTGCATACTGCGTTTGAACTGGTCGTCGCTAATTTTGGCGGGAGTAATAATTCTACCTCTGCGAGATTTTCCGAGGGCGGCGGTGCGGCTCATCACTCTGCCTGCTCCGTGGTTGACCGAACACAAAGATTCATCGGAATTGCCGGTTCCGACAAGTAGAAAACTTGCGGTACCCATTGAGCCGGGTGTAATTATAGGTTGGCCGGTTTTTGCGAAGACTGTTGCCGTCATGCGTTCTTGCCCGAAAGCGCGGGTGGCACCTTTGCGGTGCACCCAAAGCCGTCTGCCATTATGGTCTTCGAGCTTTGCCATATTGTGGGCGACATCGTACACCATTTTTAGCGGGGTCGGTCCGAACATTCTGTTAAAGCAACGCCTTACAAGCAAGGCCATAATGTGGCGATTTGTGAATGCGAAGTTGGCGGCAGCGCCCATTGCGGTGATATAATTCCTGCCGGCGTCACTTTCAGTTGGCAGATATGAGAGCATTTTACTTCTGTCGGCCATGTCGGGCCTTCCGGAAGCGATACTCATATATTGGTCGGCTACCTCATAGCCGAACCGGCGTGAGCCGGAGTGTATCATTACAACAATTTGATTTTCAAAAAGGCCGAAGGTTTTTGCCAAAGCCTGGTCTAAGACTTTCTGGACGTACTGAATTTCAATAAAGTGATTTCCACCACCGAGTGTACCGAGCTGCCCGGAACCTTTTTGTATCGCGGCGCTTGGTACTGTGGCGAGGTCGGCAGGCATGCGGCCATTCTCCTCGATTCTTTTGAGGTCCTCGGAAAACTCAACCGGATCGAAGGCCTCCCAGGCATGGTGTTTGATTCTTCCTGCGAGGGTGGATATGGAAGCGGCGCCGTTATTTATGACAGCCTCTATGCCGGCTTTATCCAATGGCAGATTGGCCCTGCCCTCACCGAGCGGGATATCACGGGCGATAGAGACCGCGATTTTGTCGGTGTCGATATCGCCTTTCGTAAAGGGTGTGCGCAACAGACGCATACCGCAATTAATATCGTAGCCGACGGCAGCCGGCATAATGGCTTTTTCCAGTCCTAAAACGGCTCCGATTGGTATACCGAAGCCAACGTGGATATCAGCGGTCGCAAGCACTTTCTTTGCCGGGGGCAAAGAAGCGGCATCACAAAGCTGGCGGACAGCGTCGGGTTCGAGTTTGATAGCTTCGGAGGCAAAAATGGTAGCATCGGTAACCATTTGACCGCATCGTCCAATATGCAGGCGAAGAGGGTCTAACCGAACAAGTTTTGGAGTGGATTCGGACACGAATAATCCCTTAACAAACGCTTATCAGTTCTGAAAATATAATTATATCGGCTTTTACAATCTATGGACAGCGACTTTTACGAAAAAGCTTAAGAAAAACTGCTTATTGGACGAGTGTAGAATAGCAGCAGATAGTAGAAAGAAAGCTCTGATTTAGCTTGACTTAGGACAATTATAAAAGTATGCTGAATAATACTGAGCAGACTTATGGGCAGGAGATTGAATTGTTTTTGAGGGTGTCAACATAATGAAGGCAAAATGGGTGTTTTTCGCTGTCTTAGTGGCATTTTTTGTTTTGATAGTGCATTCAGCTTCCGAAGCCGTCAATACCAGGGATATTGACAGTGTACGGAACAAACCGGTGCTTGACAGCATAGATTTGCAGATTATTGACGATTTTCTGAATGAGGCAGTGCAAGAATTAGTAAACACCAGGGACTTTTCGTCTATAGCGAAGACTCGTTCCACCATCCTGGCACGCAACACCAGTAAAAAGAGTAGTGCTCAGGCCCAATACACAGAGCAGTTTTCTGTGTCGGCTCACAAATACATCTCTTCAAGTTTTAAGCAGGCTGAGCAGTTGACGCCGGAAATCCGCAGATTCAAAATGATTCTCAATCTTTTGATTCTGATAGATGGGCTGGAAGATATACGCTTGGCAGACCTGTCTATAGGCTTGCTAAAAGATGAGAATACAGTCATTCGCTACTGGGCGGTTCATTCTGTAACTTCTCCCGGCTTCACAAAAAAGTTAAACACTTCAATAGCAGCCAATTCACAATTAGCACGCCGTATCGTAGAGCAACTTAAAGGGCTGGTGGAGCGCTCCGGCCCTGAAATATTATCTCCGGTTGCAGAATTTGCAGGTGAGGTGGCCATTCCGCAAGGTGAAGATTTATTGGGTCAGATTGCTGATATGCGAATGAAAAAGTACGTGGGCTGGACAGTGGATAATGAACTTTTGGATGGTGCCATCTTGAGACTACTCTACCAAAAGATATCTTCCGGGGCGGTGAACAAGACTGCTGTTGCACGCCGCTTCGGGCAATTGTATTCTTACGTTATTCAAAGATATGTTAAGGGCCGGGTGTATCTAAATCCTGCCCGGAAGCATCAACTGGCTTCAGTATTGGTTGAAACCGAAAAATCGTGTATTGCTAAACTTTTGGCGATACCACAAACAGTAATAAAGAGAGCGGTCGAGCGGGACGACCATACACGTCTTTTGCTGGAGCATAGCAGATTACTCGGAGACCAAACAAGACCCGGCCAATTGCCCGAAAAGCTGAACTTTGACTACGGAAAAAATCCAAATGGCTCCTTCCGAACATCGCCGTTCCTTTTACCTGAACCACCCAAAAAATCGATGCCTGATCCTAATAATTGATTATCTCACAGACCGGACGCCTCCTGGCCGAT
>JBARPZ010000151.1:0-2369 GCA_049643445.1 Sedimentisphaerales bacterium | reverse complement strand
GTCCTTCATAAAAAATAATGGGGATTTTTTCTGTAAGCCTTGAAAAGATATGCCTTGCCACTCTCAAATCCTTAAGCCATTTGCCCTCTGGCCCTTGTTTGAGGATTGTGGCTTGATTGTCTTGTTCCGCACAATGAAGAGCCTTAATAAATAGGGCCGGCTCTTTGACCATTTTTTCTCTCTTTGTTCGGTTGGACTTTTGGTAGTGCCGGAAAAAATCTGAAAGGTCTCTTGTTGAGATATATTCTCTGTCCAGGTTTTCTGTAAGCATCCTGGCGTGCGCAGGTATTGCGCGCGCAATAGGCGCAATGACCCTGGAGGCAGCCCAGGTGGAAATTTTACCGTTTCGGATTATTTTCAATACATCATCAGGCAGGGCATCAATAAGCGCCAATTTCCCCGATACCCAGGCCTGTTTTCGTCCAAGAAGAGACGCTATCCTTACTTGAGAAAGGCTGTATTTGTCCCGGAGTTCCCGGATCAAAGCAGCCTGCTCAATGGCATCCCACCTCCGATCATTACTCCTTGCCAGTACCCGAACCAATGCCTCCTGTTCTTTTAAGTTCCATACCTCTGCCAGGACTGTATCCCTGCCGCAGCGTTTAAGGGCCGATACCCTCAGATATCCATCCATAAGCACAAAAAAAGAGGGCTTCTCCATTAAGGCAGCCACAGGAACGATTTGGCCGGAACGTTGTATTGAATGCATAAGAGAGGAAACGTTTTCAGGTTTATGTACCCTGGTGTCAGCGTAGCGAAGATCGAGATGAGCAATTTCTATCTCAGTTACTTTTTGTATGTGTTTATTTGGTTCCATCACTGCTCTGGTTAACGCGTCCATCTTTGCAAGATTAATCGTGTTTTATTCCTAAAGATTCTCTGATGACCCGGTGGACAGTCGCAGGATCTTTTTGAGCCATGTCTTATGAACCTATGTTCTATGAAAGCAAAGCTGCCAGTGATCTTACGGACCCGATGGGGAAAAAGGGGCGTCCTTTCAATCATAGCTGTCCTCCTTTGAGTCTCAGTTCCAATGCTATCTACGTGCTGCCATAGCCTCGACGGGGAAATTTATCCACAATTCCCCCTGAAGCCCCGCAGAAATGGCAACGACCGGTTTTATCAAACCATGATCTAATATTAAGAACTAGCAACCGGGCATATAATAGTAGTGTAATACACCACGCGGGCAGGACTGTAGTAGATGCATCATCCATGTTTTTTTGATTTTTTTTGCTTATGCGATGACGACGACGGTTTTCAGCTTCTCGGTGGGCTTTTTTCCCTTTCGGAGTTTGGCGGTATTGTCTCTGGGCTTCACTTTGTCTTTTGAGTTTTCCTGCAATGCGGCATTCATCACTGCAATAGGCCTGCCCCCTCCAGCAAGAACGGCAAATACAGAAAAAAAGACAACACCAGCGACATTGAACCCCGATTAATAGCAAAAAAACGGCCTCTAACCTTGCAAATAGTCAGAAGCCGTAGTAATATAAAATCTGTTTGGTTTTTGCTTCTCACATGTTTGCGAAGCTCTTTTTAAAAGCCCGAAGCTGCTACTTCGGGCTTTCTTTTTTAATCCATCCTGAAATGTCCACAAATCGTATTTGCCTAACCACTGCTAAATCCTGAAAAACTATCTTATTTTCTGCAATATAGAAAAGGTAATGAGTCAGTTCCCAGTTCCCATATCAACTGCGAAAAAAATAGCACCGACATCAAAAAAAGGGCTCCTCTGGAGAATCTGTGGGTCCTGTCAGGCTTTCATTTCCATCCTGAGCCTGTCTGACAGGCCTTTCGGGCTCGAAAACGGTCAAATATTTGTTGATACGAGAAAGAATTCCGCCTATTTCCGTGCTGTACAGCCCTTAAAGGTGGTTTTTTCACGGGAACGAGAACCCTTTTTCCTTTTAGTCATCAGACCGTAGCTGTCAACAACCCACAGATTCTTCGGAAGACCCAAAAAAAGAGATATCCAAAATGGTTTTCCTTTAGATCTGGTTCTTAATTTTGATTTGTTATAATAGGTGGGTCAAATCGCAGAGCATTTGGCAAGCTTAAAAATAGATGGGTTCGTTTTTATGAGTATAGGTGGGTCAGTCTTGATGAGCGTCAAAGCCTTTGCCAACCCAAATGACACAAGACCGGTCAAGGTCATAGACGATAGTGGCATATATGTGCAAGCCATGATTCGGGAGGCAACCGCTTGTGGCTATGACAATTATCTGGTTGCGGGTGATCGTTCGGAAGGTTGTGACGACACAGCTTGCATTAAGCAAGACAAATCCATGTTTGTGAATTTTCATAATGCCTTTGACGCTCATCAAGACTGACCCACCTATACTCATAAAAACGAACCCATCTATTTTTAA
>JBARPZ010000150.1:0-4661 GCA_049643445.1 Sedimentisphaerales bacterium | reverse complement strand
TTTTGTTGACAGCTTGTACAAATGTACGATATTATACTTGTACATATGTAAAATATATTTGTCAAAGGAGCTTTTTTATGACAAAACGAAAATTGCCTGCTGTAAGCCCGGCTGAGACTGAAATTCTTCGATTAGTCTGGCAGCTTGATAAAGCAACGGTGCAAGAGGTTTGCAATAATTTACCTGTCAAAAGAAAAATAACTTACGCTACGGTCCAGACCCTGCTTCGGAGGCTCGAAAGTAAAGGCTACCTGAAACACCGCATCAGGGGCAAGGCCCATGTCTTTTTCGCCGCTGTTAAGAGCGAACAAGTCATAAAAAGGTCGGTCAGCGATTTTTTAGACAGGCTCTTCGGCGGTGACCCTGTTCCGCTTATGCAGTATTTAGCCGAGCACGGTAAAATCGATGCAGATGATATTGAAAAACTGAAACGACTGATAGGAAAGAGATAGCAGGAAATGTTTTTCGGAGCAGCAGAAATGGAAGACTACATAGCCCAAATCACAAGCTACTTATGGACCCAGAGCTGGCAGATAGCGGTGCTGGTAGTGGTAATAGCGGCGGTAACACCGGCGCTGAAAAACAGAAGCGCCCACGTTCGGTACCTGCTCTGGCTGATTGTTCTTGCCAAATGTCTCGTGCCGCCCCTGCTTACCATACCTTTGACGGTCCTGCCGGAGGAAAAACCGGCAATGGCACTCGAAACGATGGACACAAGCTCAGGTGAACCAAGCGCGTTACCTACAGCGCCACTCGCAACAGCACAAGCGCCAACTATCACAGAAAGACCGGCAAGTTTGACTATTCGGCAAGGTTTCGGATTTGGCTGGTTTTTGTTTGCGGCGGCATTCGTCCTTGCTGCCGGTTTTAAAGCGCTGCGGACAAACCTTTGGCTGCGGCGGGAGAGAAAACCTTTACCAGGTGAGCTGCAAACACGCATCGCAGCGTCATTGGCCAAACTGGATTTTGCAATTGTTCCAAAGGTCTGGTTGGTTGACGGCATAGGCCAGCCTTTTGTATGGGGTCTGCTGCGCGGCAGTATCTATCTGCCGGGCGATTTCGTCAAGGCTGATAGCGGTGAGCATCGCAGAGACATTTTGTGCCATGAGATGAGCCATGTTCAGCGTTTTGATGCCGCGGTCAATATTTTACAGGTAATCGCCCAGGCAATATTCTGGTTCCATCCGTTTGTCTGGTGGGCGAACAAAAAGATTCGGGCAGAGCGCGAGAAATGCTGCGATGAGATGGCAATCGCTCACATGGAGACCAAGGCAAGGGATTACAGCAACGCAATTGTGAGCACGCTAATAACCGAATACGAATCTACGCGGCCGGTCCCGTCGCTGGCGGTAGCTGGTCCTGTAAAGAATATCGAGGAACGGATAAAGACTATAATGAAGCCGGGAAAAATATTCTACAAACGTCCGAGCGTAAAGGCAGTTACTATTTTGCTGCTGGCAGCGCTTTTGACCGTGCCAATTGGTTGTGCGTTGACCAGGCGGGAAATAAATGAAACGGCCACTGAACTTGAGGCCAAATCCACCGGGGCACTTCATAAGGCGGCGGCTGATGGTGACATTGAGCGGGTCAAATCGCTCATTGCAAAGGGTGTCGATATAAATGCCAAAGACAACGAAGGCCGGACTGCTTTGACATTAGCAAAAGAGAATGAGCATAACGAAATCGTTCGACTATTACGCATGAACGAGGCCAAAGAGGACATTATCAAAATCGAACTCCGGCTTCTTCTTGGGCCAAGTGATGCCCGTGAGGTCAAGGATTTTCTTGAAAGAGAAAACCTGGAACCTTCCCATATCCAGGTAGATCCAAACACTCGTGCGTACGTGCTTAACTCCAGACAAGTCGAACAACTCCTGGAATTGGCACGACTCAATACTGAGTACAAGTATTTGATGAATCCAACGTTAGAAGTGGTTGACGGCAAAACGGCAAATGTCCGCAGTACACAAAGAGTCAATTATATCTCTGGTTACAGTGAGCCAAACCGTCCTTCCGAGGAGCCAAAACCAATACAGGATTCAGTGGAGATAATGGACAGGTTGCAAGTGAGACCGAAACTCCAGCCCGATGGCCAAGACGCCATGGAAGTATATTTTGATTTTGAGTTATCTAACTTCACGGGCTATGAAAAGTTTATGTACAAAGGAAAATACCCCTATGAAATTCCAATCATAGAAAAAGTTGCTGTAGCAGCTCATTATACAGTTGCCGCCGGCCAGACAATGCTTATGTGTGGTTGGAAAATAACATCTAAAAACGATGTCAGGACAAAAAAGCAAGAGCTGCTGGTTCTAATCACAACACAAATAGTTGAGCCGAAAAACGTACAGGAACTCTCCGAAATCGTTAAACTCAAGAGTAAGAACGGCGCGAAAGAAAAGTAACAGGCTTGGTGGGCGTGGCCCGGTGGAAAAGCTTGGAAGGCATAAGTACACAGGTCTTGTGCTCTTATGCTCTTTGTTTGAGCATTGCAGTGGCCTCAATCTCAAATAGCAGTTCAGGACGACAAATATCGCAAATCACAGTCACCCACGGCCAGGGGAAATTACCTTTGATTCCATCGAATATTTTCCCAACCTCAGTCGTCTTACAGTAAGCCACTACCTGTACTACATCCTCATCGTCGGCGTTCATATCCCTCAAGACGGCACGAACATTTTCAATGGTCGTGTTTATTTGACCCGTGGCATCCCCAATATTCGTCGTAGCACCGCTGGCGTCGATAGAGGCAGTTCCGGAAACAAAAACTGTTTCTCCCGCCGGTGTAATGCTGTGAGAGGCCCGCGAAAAAGCCGAGCCATACTCCAATGCGCATTGCTGCTTGCCCACCGCCCCAAGGAACTGTATTGAGTCCGGCGGCTCAAGCACCGCCGTCAAATCCATCGCGCACTCACTCCCGTCAGCCGGACACAGCCCAATCCCCGTGCTGGCGGGCATCGATTGCCGGCTGCCCTGGCCAATAAGGCCGCGCTCAGTAAAAAACGTGTTCCTTACCTGATTAAAATCGTCATACCAGCCAAGAATATCGCACAGCCACATCCACGTACGCGGCACCGAAAGAAAATCAGCCCCAAATTGTTTGAGTACTGATTCAGACTTTTCCATCATAACCTTCGCCTGTTCGGATGGATCACCTGCCTTTTGAGTTGCCTCGTCGGCACAGATATCGGAAAGTGTAAGGTATGCTCGGCCGGGCACACGAACAACTCTCCCGCAGAGCATCCCATCAAGGACAATGGGTTCCGGTTTTGTGTCACTGATGACCGCGTGCACCTGTACTCCGGCAAGTGGAGCACACATCCCTTCTTTGCAGCATAGAGCGCTTGGAGCAACTCCATCGTCAATATCACCGTATACTTCCGACCGTACACGTAAGATTTCTTCCATCACGCTTTGAGTGCCAAAGACTCGTTCCTGTAGAATATGCGCTTTTTCTGAAGAAAGTATGTCCCGGATACCGGAAAAGATTTCCTTCGCCTGGTCCTGCAGTGGCCCATTTCCCCCCGGTGTTGCTGTAATATAGATTTCAGTTGCTACCGGTGATTCAACTCTACGTATGTCTAAATTTACAGGCATTTTGACCTTTTCAGCTTTAACTTGTTTCTTAGCGGCCCGTCCAAAACTTGAGCCAATCCACTGTATTTATGTAAAATCGCCATATTAAACGTAGTTTAAACAAAAATCAAGCTTAAAATTAGAATTTGGTTTAAAAGACGTCTGGATCCCTGCCTACTGCATGTAGGGATTCGGATTCGGGATTCGGAGGCCGGGGTTATCAGGGTGTTATTCCCGTTCTTCCCATGGCATTTTGTAGGGCTGTGGCGGTTTTGCTTTTGGTTTAGGCAGTTGCCGGCCCGGGGTCGCGCCGGTAATGGCACTGACAGCAGGTGCATGTTTATAGCCGAAAATAGCTTTGCTCAAATGTTTGGATTTTATCGGGACTTTGGTTCTGATGAGTTCGGGCATGTTAGCAATTGAAAATTGATTATTGAAAAAACAGAAGTTACAAGCTGCCAAGTTTCTAATTCCGATTTGCGAATTTCCAATTTCCAAAACTGCTCATACCCCATATGAGATTGTTACTTTGTCGCTTCTATTGCGTCGGAAAGATTGAGTGTACCCTCGTATAAGCTTCGGCCAATTATTGCCGCCACCACCCTTGTCTCGGCCAGCTTTTTAATATCGGCTATCTGACTAACCCCGCCCGAAGCGACAACGCCTACGGCAACGGCCTCGGCCAGTTCCTTTGTCCTTTCAAAATTTGGCCCGGCCATCATGCCATCTTTGGTAATATCTGTATATATTATGGCCGCCAGGGGCAGTTTAGCCGCCTCGGTTGCAAAGTCCAATAGGCTTTGAGGGCTATCCTGCATCCAGCCGTGGGTGGCGACCTTTGAGCCTCTGGCATCAAGGCCAAGTACAATTTTACCGCTGAACTTGCCGGCCATCTCGCTGAACCACTCGAAATCACTTACGGCTTTCGTGCCGATTATCACCCTTTCAGCCCCAATATCGAGCAATTGTTTTATAGAGGCTTCATCCCTGATTCCACCACCGACCTCGATTTTGAGTTGTCCGAGAGCAGCTATGGCTGATATTGTATCGGTATTAACCGGCTTTCCGACCTTGGCGCCGTCCAA
>JBARPZ010000149.1:0-1924 GCA_049643445.1 Sedimentisphaerales bacterium | reverse complement strand
TTGGCAAGGTGCGGGTGAAGGTGGAGCCTAATCCGTTTCAAAAAGGGAAGGCGTTTAAACAGACTCTGAAGCTAAGACAAGGGGAAATTGAGATAACAAGGGGGACGGCGGAGCAGAAAGTGACGCTACGTGTGTGGGTGGACGCCAATCAGCAGGTGATACGCGTTGAGGCGGAGAGTGAACAGGCATTTAATATTGAGACTGAGCTGGAGGTATGGCGCACGAAGGAGCGGGAACTAAAGGGAGGCGAAGAGAACAGCGCACGGGGGCTGACAGGGACTAAAACTTATCCGATTATCGTTTATCCTGATACTATTTTGCCAGCGAAGGACGGCAGGATTGTATGGTATCATCGAAATGAGAAATCTTGTTATCCTGTGACGCTGAAGAACCAGCATCTTGGTGAGCTGCTTACAAAGTATCCTGACCCGCTGATGGGAAGGACGTTTGGCGGGTGTATGAAAGGTGATGGTTTGAAGGCGGTCGATAACCAGGTTTTGAAGTCGGTTGAGCCGGGCAGACGATTTGTGGTTTCGATTTATCCTTTGACGGCGCAGACAAAAACGAGTGGAGAGTGGCTGAAGCTGCTGGAGAATCAGGTAAAGTCGATTGATAGGACGGGTTTGGAAACAGCGCGGGCGGGGCACAGGAAGTGGTGGGATGAGTTCTGGGGCCGAAGCTGGATTCGTGTTTCGGGGGAATCATTGTCACAGGAAATTACGACCAATACGCTGCCACTGCGGATAGGTGCGTGCAGCAACGGGCAGAACCGGTTCAAAGGGTATATATCGCGGGCGCGGGTTTTCGGAAGGGCCATCAGCGAGGATGAGATTGCAGCCCTGGCCAAATATCCGAGTGCTACATCTGCTATCGGGCTTGTGGCAGATTGGAGTTTTGAAAGATCCATTGACGGCCTTTTTGTTAATAAAGTCGACAGTGAGCTTGGCGCAAGGATCGTTGGCGACCTTAGTATCGTCGAACATGAGGGGCGAAAATGCCTGCGTTTGGGCGGAGATGGTTATCTTGAAGTTCCTCATAGCGAGAAGTTGAATCTTACAGAGGCGTGTACGTTAGAGGCTTGGATTGCGCCGGAGAAACTCGGCGGCGGTGGCGGGCGGATTATAGATAAGTCAAAGTCGGGGACATCCAACGCCTATCTGCTGGATACGTATCCGGGCAATTCGGTGCGTATGATTGTGGAGGCTGGTACGCTTGGTTATGATGCTAAGTTAAAGCCGGGTCAGTGGGTGCATGTGGCGTCGACGTACGAGGGCAGAGGCGGGCAATCGAAATTGTATATAAACGGCAAGCTTGTTGCATCGTCTGGAGCGGAGTCGGATGCATCTATCGTGTCGAGGGGGTATGTACTGCAGCGATGGATAAATGCGTGCGGGGGTAGAGGTGCGTATCCTATTAAGTTTAACGGCTCAATCTTTACGGTCGATGCCAAGATTGGCAATGAACATTATGACGGTGACTTTAGACGCTGGGGCGGGATGTTCTGGTGGCAAAATACGCGGCTGCCATACTGGTCGATGCCGGCGGCGGGAGATTTCGATTTGATGGGGCCATTATTTGGCATGTATAAGGACGTGCTCGGACTGTGTACGGACAAGACGAGGATTTATTATAAGCACGGGGGTGCGTTCTTTCCGGAGACGATGTACTTCTGGGGGACGAACGGGAATTGTGATTACGGGTGGGGACATAAAGGGCCTGAGACGGTCAACCAGTATATCCGGCGTGAATGGCAAGGCGGGATCGAGATTGTCTCGATGATGTTAGACTACTACGCGATAACAGGGGACGAGGAATTTGTGCGTGAAACGCTTTTGCCGATAGCGGAAGCGACGGTGACATTCTATGATGAGCATTGGGAGCGGGACGAGAAAGGTAAGATACGGTTTGAGCCATCGCAGTCGCT
>JBARPZ010000148.1:0-11852 GCA_049643445.1 Sedimentisphaerales bacterium | reverse complement strand
GGTACTGTTAGATGATGAAGCGACCGTTAAGAGAATATATGTCCAGCGTAACCGGATAGCCCTGAAATCGGCCAACCGCGCTGCAGGTTACAGGACCAGATATGTTAAGGGAACCGACAGAAGTATTCGTATAATCGGCAGGGTGACTGGATGTCTTAGAACTATATAAGAGGCAGGAGATGCTTTGTCGGACCTGGCCGGCAATGGCAGGCCGGTCGTGTTTGAATGTGGCACAGATTACGTTGAACCAATGATGAGTGCAGAATGAATACGAAAGTCCAGACGGTTTATATGCCGGATTTATCTACAAAGTATCGCCAGTCGTTGTTTGATGCGAGGGTGCCTGCGGGGTTTCCATCTCCGGCCGCCGATTACGAAGAGGACAAGCTCGACCTGAATAAGCACCTGATTAGGCATCCGGCGGCGACGTTTTTTGTCAGGACCATCGGTGATTCGATGATTGGGGCGGGCATTCACTACGGAGACCTTTTGATCGTTGATCGCAGCCTTGAGGCCAGAGACAAGAGCGTGGTGATAGCGGTCGTAAACGGGGAGCTTACCGTCAAAAGAATCAGAATCAAGAAAAAGAAAATCACTTTAGAGCCTGAAAACGAAAGCTACCGTGCCCAGGAAATCAATGAAAATATGGAATTTGAGGTATGGGGAGTTGTGACCAGCGTTATACACAAGCTATGAAAGAGATATTTGCACTTGTTGATTGTAATAACTTTTATGCCTCCTGTGAGCGTGCATTTAATCCGAAGTTGGAAGGCAGGCCGGTAGTTGTGTTGTCCAACAATGACGGCTGTATTGTGGCCCGCTCCAATGAGGCAAAGGCGCTGGGTATCGGCATGGGGGTTCCTGCTTTTGAGGTGGAAAAGGTTTTGGAGGAAAATAACGTTGAGGTGTTTTCATCGAACTATGCTCTTTACGCGGACATGTCCGGCCGGGTGATGAAAACGCTGTCGAGGTTTACCCCTGATATGGAAGTCTACTCGATTGATGAAGCCTTCTTAAACCTTGCCGGTTTTAACTGCTCTTTGACCGATTATGGAGGAAAGATTTGCCGAACCGTCAGGAAGTGGACGGGTATTCCGGTAACCGTTGGTATCGGCCGAACCAAAACGCTTGCCAAGATAGCCAACCGGATTGCCAAAAGGTCGGATAGGGGAAATGGGGTGAAGGACTTGACCGATGCCGCTTCGTTGAACGGAATACTTGCTGGAATACCGGTAGAAAAAATCTGGACGGTAGGAATAAAAACGACCATTAAACTAAAAAAGGTCGGTATTGAAACTGCGCTGGACTTACAAAGAGCGGACATAAACTGGATTAGACAGAAGTTTGGCGTTGTGGGGGTAAGGACGGTGTATGAGCTGAGGGGGATGAGCTGTTATCCTTTGGAGCAGAATCCGCCTGTCAAAAAATCAATTGCCGTATCGCGGTCCTTTGGGAAGCCGGTCGAATCCATTGAGGAGCTAAAAGAAGCGATAGCCACCTATTGCTCAAGAGGGGGTGAGAAATTGAGGCAGCATGGATTGGCGGCGGGCTTGATGACGGTCTACGTTACGACCAGCCGATTTATAGAAAACAGATACTTCAATTCCCACACCATAGAGTTTGACGTTGCTACGAGTGACACGAAAGAGCTTATCGGGGGGGCACTTTTGTGCATAGGTAGATTATATCACAGGGGCTTTCTGTTTAAGAAGGCCGGGATTGTGTTGAGCGGTCTTGTGTCTGAAAATCGGATTCAGGAAAATTTATTTGATACTGTTGACAGAGCAAAATCCCGGCGGCTCATGCAGGTGATAGATGCCGTAAATACCAGGTTAAACTGCCCGCTTCGATGGGCGGCCGAAGGATTAAACCAGCCCTGGAAGGCAAGGTTCAACAGGTGCTCTTATCGATATACAACCCGATGGGACGAGCTGCCGGAGGTTGCATAGGGATAGAGTGGGCAAATCTCTACAGCTTGGCAAAACGTAGGCCGTACGGACAACTCTGTGCTTTTTTCACGGATTTTGATATGGGCTTGTGTAGTTGTTCGGCAGGGACAAAGCAGGCGCAAAAAAACTACTGATGCGGTTTCATCCGTAACTGCTACTCACAAAAGCACTTCCGACTCTGCACACAAATGGGCGATACAGGACTTGAACCTGTGACTTCCTGCGTGTAAAGCAGGCGCTCTAGCCAACTGAGCTAATCGCCCGAGATGTGACTGTAAAAATACAGTTTTTTAGAGCTTGCGTCAATATTTTTGATGTTTTATTATTAGTAAAGTAAGAGTTATGTTCATCTTTTCAGAAAATATTTTGCAATTTGAGGTGTTTTTATGACAATACTTGAAGCCATTCGTCAAAGATATTCCTGCCGGGCGTATCATGACAAGGCCATAGAGCAGGAAAAGCTCGATAGCATATTTGAGGCGGCCCGGCTGGCTCCTTCAGCAAAGAATACGCAGGATTGGCGTTTCGTAGTAGTAACCGATAAGGAAACCAGGCGTCTGGTTGCTGATACTACTAACCGGCCGGAGGTCTTCCAGAAGGCTTCTGCTATCATAGCCGCGTGCAGCAACAGTGATGAGGTAATGCGATGCGGGCAGGCAATCGGGCCTATTGATGTTGCTATCGCACTTGAACATATAGCGTTGCAGGCAGCAGAGTTAGGATTAGCGACGTGCTGGATTGGGTCGTTCTATACGGATAAGGTTAGAGCGATACTGGATATCCCGGCAGATGTGTCGATTATTGAGCTGATGGCGATTGGTTATCCGGCCGACAGCAAAAAAGAGCCGCAACGCGAACCGACAGAGAAAATATTTTGTTACCAGAAGTGGAAGTTCTGAGTTTTTGCTCAAAGTCAGCTAAGAGTATCTTGAATTTGACATGTAGTTGTATATAATGGCTTCTTTGAGGTTAATTTGGGGACGTAGTGTAACGGGAGCACGCCGCGGTCGCATCGCGGAAATGAGGGTTCGATTCCCTTCGTCTCCATTTCATCTCCTGCATTTTCAATTAGTTATGTGAATGTTGTGGATTTGAACAAGAATAGGTGGAAACTTGTACTGCAAAACAGTAATTTGTGAATTAGAAAGGGCGAAAGATGGGGCAGTTTGAATCTGTTGAAGAAGTTCTCGATTTTGCAATTGCACGTGAGATAGAGTCTCGGGATTTTTATATGAGGTTGGCTGAGCGGATGGAAAATCCGGCGATGCAGAAGGTCTTTGAGAATTTTGCAACCGAAGAGCTTGGGCATAAGCTTAAGCTGGAGGGTATCAAACGTGGGCATATTTTACTTGTGCCGGAACAGGTGAAGAGCCTTGACATAGCTGATTACGTGGTTGATGTGGAGCCGCAGCCGGATATGGATTACGCCGACGCGCTTGTTTTAGCGATGAGGAAAGAAAAAGCGGCATACAGGCTTTATCTGGATCTGGCAGCAGTGGGTGAGGATGAAGAATTAACAGATATGTTTTTGTCACTTGCTCAGGAAGAGGCTAAGCACAAGCTGAGGTTCGAAATTGAATATGATGACACTGTACTTAAGGATGATTGAAATTCAGAAATGCGGTGGGAATAAGGTTTGACGGCGGTGGCGATTTTGGTTATTTTGTGGCTGGGATTGTGAATTTTGTTGGAGGTATTTATTATGATTATGGCGTTAATATGTAGGTTTCCCTGCTGGCCGATAGCACCGTTTTTCGGTGTTGAAGCTCTGCCGACGCTATTGGCAATTGCGGGGATTATCTTTTCGATTTTTATGCTTATTGACTGTTTGAAAAGGCCGGCGTCAAAGTTCTATTGCCCGCTTACAAAAGAAGCAGAATATGACAAGCTGATATGGACTGCTGGGATCTTGTTGTCTTTACAGTTTTATTTTGTTGGGGCGATAGTCTATTTCTTTGTTGTAAAGAGAGCGAAGCAGGATACAAGCTAACAGGCTCAGCCACAACCCAAGAGGGCAAGTGCAGCCAGTCAAAAGCCGGAAGGCGAAAGTCAAAAAGATAGTGAATAGCCAAAAACGGAGGGCAGAAGACAGAGGAGTAGGTTCGTGCGTGACGGCGAACAGGATTTGACGCTAATTGACGAACTGCTCCAGCGAAATCTGGTAAAACAGACGCGGTTAGAACTGTTTGCATCCCTGCATTGCTAATCGGCCCCCTTTATTATCATCCTTACGGTATACGCGTACACATAGTATAAAGGAGTTTGGAAACAGGCCCTTGCGCAGAGATGACAACCATCGGCTGAGAAGTGAGAAGGCAGTATTATATTTTATGCTTTTTCATTCCCGTTGGGAGCTCTATTCCAACAGGTCCCTGGGCTTCCCTGAAATCGGTTATAATTTTAACGGCAGCCTGCGGATCATCCAGGACGGTGAAGACATCCATATCTTCGGGAGCAATATAGCCGTGGTCTTTTAGCATCTTTTGCTCCATCCAAGTAACTAATCCTTCCCAGTACTCACTTCCCATCAGGATTACTGGGAAAGAGGCCTGCTTTAATGTTTGTATAAGGACCAGTGATTCGAAAAACTCGTCCATAGTTCCGTAACCACCCGGGAAGACTATAAAACCATGGGCGTATTTCAGGAACATTACCTTACGACAGAAGAAGTACTTAAAATGCAGAGACAAATTCTGGTAGTCGTTTGGTACCTGCTCCATGGGCAGCTCGATATTGAGACCAATACTTTTACCACCTGCTTCAGCGGCCCCTTTATTTGCGGCCTCCATGATGCCGCCTCCGCCACCGGTTATGACGGCAAAGTCGGCCTTTGCTATTTGGGCGGCGGTCTCCTGAGCAAGTTTATAATATGGTTCATCCGGCTTTGTCCTCGCTGAGCCAAAGAAAGAGACGGCAGGTCCAACCGTACCAAGCTCATCAAATCCCTCAACAAACTCAGCCATTACCCTGAATATCCGCCATAGGTCTCTGACGGGAGTCTCAACAATATCCATCATATCTGTTACCTCACATTTCGTATTTTGTATCCGGCCTGACAATCGGCGAGATATAAATGTCACCATAAATCCGGGTTGTCGGCAGAAGGACAATACTGTTGAATCGGACAATTACCACAGTCAGGCTTACGGGCCTTGCAAAAAGTACGGCCATGCAGAATCAATGCGTGACTAAAGAGTGTCCATATTGTCTTTGGCAGTATTTCGGCTAAATCATATTCCAACTTTACCGGGTCGCTGTTCGAGGAAAGCTGCAGCCTGCGTGAAAGGCGTATTACGTGTGTATCACAGGCAATTGCAGGCCTTCCGAAAGAATTTCCGAGTACGACATTTGCGGTCTTTCTGCCCACGCCCGGCAGGGTGACAAGGTCTTCCATGGTATCAGGTACCCTGCCTTCGAACCGCTCGATTATCGCTTTGGAAGCATTTTTGATATTGAGGGCCTTATTGTGGTAAAAGCCTGTGCTTCTGATATCGGACTCGATTTCTTTGAGGTCGGTTTTTGCCCAATCCTCGATTGATTTATATTTTTTGAACACCTTCGAAGTTACGATATTTACCCTTGCATCGGTGCACTGGGCGGACAAGATTGTTGAAATCAACATTTGAAAGGGATTTCTGAAGTTGAGCGCACTTTTGGCATTGGGGTATGTCTTTTTCAGTATCGGCCAAATCTTCTTGACCCGCCCCGCCGCTTCGGTCTTATCAACACTTATCTTTATTTTTTGGGTAGTTTTTGCGGCCATAGTTACTTTTTGGAAGGAAAGTTTTCCAAAAGCTGTTTTAGTTTTTTGGCAAAAAATATCTCATTGAATCTGACCGGCTCTTGTTCTCCGGGTATATACAATATGGTTACGGGTACGCCGGGTTCTTTATATTTGTTTTTTAAATCAATCGCCGCCTCATAATTCTCAAGTGTGGTATCGGCTTTAATCGCGAGAACATCTTTTTGTTCGATCAGGTTGGCAATGTCCTTTCGGCCGAATACAACCTTTTCAACTACTTCGCAGTTCCAGCACCAATCGGCAGTAAATTTAATCAGAACGGGTCTTGATTCGGCGTTAGCGTTTTTTATTACAGAGGCATCGTAGGGTTGCCATTGAATTAGTTCGGCAGCAGGTGCGGGTAAAAATACCCAACCTGCTGAAGCCGCCAGGACGACTGCAATGGTTCTTACAAGCCATTTGCGTGATGGTTTTGTATTGTAAGTTACCCAGGAACTGGCCATCCAAACACAAAAAGCAAGTGCGACTGCAAAATACAACACAGACGTTCTTCGGACTTCGGGCAGTGCTGCAATAAGTTTAATCGCGATAATGAGCAAAACAAATCCAATTGCCTGCTTAAATATCTCCATCCATTGACCGGCTTTGGGGAGGCGGTTTAAAAGGGCGGGCATTGAGGTCAGTATTGCGTAGGGCAGGGCCATGCCGAGGCCTATAGTCATTATAGCAAGTGTGCCCATCAGCAGGTTCTGTGTCTGTGCCCAGGCAAATGATGCCGCCAGGATACCAAAGCTGCAAGGGGTGCTCAAAACGGCGGCCAACAAACCCATGCCTATAGCTCCGGGATAGCCTTTTCCGGAACCGGATTTAGATGCAATCGAAGATGGAACGGTGATGGTAAAAAGGCCGAACATAAATAGCGCCAGCACGACGAGCAAAAGTGCCATGCCTGCAACAAAGGCTGGATTTCGGAACTGGTCGCCCCACTGCAATACCGTTCCATAAAAGAGTTGCAAAATGATATTCGCCCCGGCCAGGCACGCGAAGAACAGCAATATGCCAAAACAAAAGGCAAGGCCTAAGGCTGCCGATTGCCTTCTGCCCTGCTTTGCCTGCTCGACAAGGCGCATTACGATAAGGGGAAGAACGGGCCATACACAGGGCATAATATTGAGCGAGAGGCCTGCCAGAATCGCCAGGCCGAGAGCAACCCAGACTGAATAAGCCGGTCCTGCATGTCCGGTTCCGTTGTCGGCAGCCTTTTCAATACTAATCTGTTTCCAGGAATCACGCTGACTCCAGTTAATCCTTGTCCGCAGCGTTATCCCTTCCCCTCCCTCAAAGGGCGGAAGGCAAATCTTACTGGTACAAGCTACGCCGGTGATTTTGACCTCAACATCAACCAGTTTAATTGTCTGGTCGGCATCTGACTTGGCTGCCACTGCTGCAATCGGGACAAAAACACTGAAGTTGCCGCTGTATACCTCAATACTCTTTTCAAAAGCTTTGTCAAAGAAAGTGCCCCACTTTGGAAATATAAACTCGCCGAACGTAAAAACATCGGACTTAGCTTCGAGATTGAGGTTATATCCTGCCGGGGCGGTATCGGCGCTGGCATAATAGTGAAGGCCATCGGTGCCTTCGAATATAACCGCTACACCATGAGTTTTGCCCATTCGTGCAGGCACCAGACGTGCGGAGGAGACTTCATTTCCGGATCTTGCTATTTCAACTGTAGCGCTAACAACATCAGTGGAACCGGGGAGTGGTTTTGAATTTGGTTCACCCGCAGTTTGAGCAATGACACAGGTATTTAGCTCAACGAGGAATACTATCCATAATATGGCAAGAGCTTTTTTCCGCATAGAAACCCCAAAATAATATATAAACAAAAAGGAAAAAATAAAAGTGCGGATAGTTCTATTCTTTAACTCTTATTTTTTGAATTCTCTTCGTTCTTTGCCTGCTCAGTGGCCAATAAATCAGAGACAGTAGGCTTGTCCAACAGGCCGCCTTTCAAAATCACATCGACATCTTCAGCGTCAAGTGTTTCGTATTTGAGCAGGGCCTTTGCTATTCGGTCAAGTTGATCTTTGTTTGATTCTATCAGTTCTTTTGCTTGTTTATATGCATGGTCGGTAATCTTTTTTACCTCACTGTCTATGACTTCGCCGGTCTTCTCAGAGTACTCTTTCTCTCCGGGCATGATATATATCATGTCCTTAAGTCCCGAATCCGGCCCGTAACTAATAGGGCCAAGCTTATCCGACATACCCCAGGTCAAAATCATCTGTTTTGCGATCCGGGTGGCCTGCTGAATGTCCGACTGGGCACCGCTGGATATGTCATCACAGAACATTTCTTCCGCGATTCGGCCTCCGAAACAGACCTGCAAAAGTGCCATGCAATATCTTTTTGTAAACATGGTCCTGTCTTTTTCCGGCAGTGCAAAAGTAGCTCCCCCCATCGGTCCGCGTGGAATGATACTTACCTTGTGCAATGGGTCCGCATCTTTGAGCATAGATTGAACGAGAGTATGGCCCGCTTCGTGATAAGCGGTAATTTTCTTTTCATTCTGGTCGATGACCCTGCTCTTTCTTGATCTTCCCCATCTGACCTTGTCTCGTGCCTCTTCGAGGTCGGCCATCTCGATATTGTCTTTATTTGCCATAGTTGCGGCCAGCGCAGCTTCGTTAATAATAGCAGCAAGGTCAGCACCTGAAAACATAGGAGTTCCGCGTGCGAGTCTTTCGAGATTGGCATCGGGCCCCATTTTTACAACCTTTGCATGGACCTTCAGGATATCAACGCGCCCTTTCAAGTCGGGCAGCGGCACAAAAATCTGCCTGTCAAATCTTCCCGGTCGAATCAACGCCTGGTCTAAAATATCAGAGCGGTTGGTCGCAGCCACCACTATCACCTGGTCATTGGTATCAAAACCGTCCATCTCAACCAAAATAGCATTCAGCGTTTGCTCACGTTCGTCGTGACCGCCTCCGACAAAGCCGGCGCCGCGTTTGCGCCCAATGGCGTCAACCTCATCGAGAAAGATGATACAGGGGGAATTGTCTTTGGCCTGCTTAAACAGGTCTCGCACGCGTGAGGCCCCAACGCCAACAAACATCTCTACGAAATCGCTGCCTGATATACTAAAGAAGGGGACATCAGCCTGGCCTGCTATGGCTTTTGCAAGTAATGTTTTTCCGCAGCCCGGCGGGCCTATAAGCAAGACACCGCGAGGGATACGGCCGCCCAGTCTCTGGAATTTTTTCGGGTTTTTCAGGAATTCGATTATCTCAGCCACTTCTTCCTTTGCTTCCTCGACACCGGCGACGTCTTCAAATGTAACTTTGACGCGGTCTTTGTCTTGTACTCGATGTTTGCTTCGGCCAAAGGACATGAGCATCCCGCCGGCACCGCCACGCATAGGACGAACAAAGAAAAAATAGAAAATTCCCAATAATACAAGCAAGGGTAAGATCCAACCCAAGAGAAAGGGGAGCCAAATATTCTGCTTTGCAAACTTCCACTTGGCCTCGCTGGCTGCGAGCAGGGTTGTAAGGCGCTCGCCTACGACATTCGGGTTGTAATCAACGGCGAAAGAAACAGACGCTTTTTCCCCCCTGCCGGCAATACCTTTCTGGTTAAATTTACCTGTGATCTCGGTTTCGCCAATTTCGACACTCTCGATTTCATTATTTTGAAGATACCTTTCGAAATCATCCCAATTGATGTTCTCAATACTCCGCAATTGATGGAGCATCATCATTGCTGTGAATACGACGATTGCAATTATCAACCAGCTAAATGGGCCACGTCTATAGCTGGGCAGGGGCGGTTTTTTCCCGCCTCTTGGTCCCGGACCAGGTCGCGGTGGAACCGGTTTTTTGTTTTTACTGTTAGTCATACCTGATATTCCAACTATGGTTTTACACGTACAGAAGCAGATGCGTTGACTCATCCGGTCATTGACGCATCCACGCTTCTACCATTCTATCTCCATTAACTCTACGATCATTCGCGCCAACTTGTTTGCCGCAAGAGCAGAGGCATAAGTAAAATCCTGGTTTTGGTAGTCAGAATAGGTGGCATCAGCGGTGACGGACTTGTTGTCTATCAGTAACCGGCCTGTCTTGAGGTTTTTCCAATTAACCACCGCCCTTAGAAGAAGCTCTCTTTCGAGGGGCAGGCCGGTCTCGCGCTCGACGCTGAGCACCAATTCACTGACCTGGACGATTTGTCCGCTCATTACGGTGTCAGCGCGGTCTTTGCTGGAAATTATCTTGTATGGCGTTGCCGCCTCGATTCGCTTTGCTAAGGCATCGGACAGTTGGTATTCCACTCCCCGCCGAAAGCTTTGGTTATCAAACATTTCCAGGCAAACGCTGCTCACGTCTTTCGGGTAGAGTGTCTCGTTGGAATAGCCGCTCATTTCGGCACATCCGCAAAAAGCTAAAATAAAGAGCATAAGAGCATAAGAGCATAAGAGCACAGGTAATTTGTGACTTATGCAGCGATGACTTATTCGCCGGTTCTTAAGACGTTTTTTATTCATTGCTTTTTCTCTTGGCTATCGGAATTATTAATAAGCATTTCGTTTGCCATTTTAGCGGTATCCGTTTGAGGCCAACGATTCACAACCATCCTGTAGTAAAGATTAGCAGACAGATTATTGCCGGTTCTCTGATAATGCTGTCCAATCATAAGCTGCTTCAATGCCATTTTTTCATCTATTTCTTTCAGACTTTGCCCAATCCCAAAATCGTTGACATCATCGGGGTACTGCTGTCTGAACTTTTCGTAACAGCTCTTCGCACTATTGTAATAGCTTTCCGGATTAAGAGGTCGGCCGATTAAAGCCGAGGTATCATACTCATACCCTTTATACACAGCGAGCCGACATTGAGCCATAGCAAGCAGAGCGTCCTTACGGAGCTTGTCACTGCTGCATTGTTCTCTAATCTCCTCCCATCTGTAATAAGCCTCATCATATTTTTTTCTTTCCTGATAACCTTTCGCCACTTCGACGGCCGCTTTTATTCCAATAGGGTCACCAAAGCCAAGACGGTAGTTAATTCCATCCATAATCCTGATGCCCTCGGCATACCCTTTTATTTTGAAGACGCCAAGCACGGGCCTTTTCTCTCCAGCCAGGAAAGCCGTGGCTATACTAAACTGTCTGTCCAAAGCGGCCTTATAGAACCTGCTTTCAGGAGGGAACTCATCCATCAACCTGCTATAGGCCCTGGCCGCCTTGGCCAATTTGCCTTTGCAACGGAGAATCTCTGCCTCGATGAAGAGGTCCAAATCATTCGAATCGGGCGTTGTAATTTCCGGGAAGTCCGTTTTGAGCTGGTTAAAGGCCTTTAGAGCCGCATTACATTTGCCCGTGTCAACCAATTCCTTTATTTGAACCACTGACAACTGATAGTTATCCTGATTTTGCTGAGAGAGGGAATCGGAATCCCGTGCCTTTTCCAAAGGCTGTATTCCGGCCTGGACTACAGTACAAACTGAGAGCACCAACATTGCGGCCAAAACTATTACCACTCGTATTTTGTATTTGGGCATCACATACCTTTATTACTATTGGCAATTCTGCGGTATTATACCCGTTCTTAAAGGCATTGCAAACACAGAACCTTAAAATAAAGTATCGGCTGATTTTGCCCCGAAAATCGCAATTTTATCAGCCTTTGTCATCTCAACAAAGCAAGCCCGGCTTTTGGGTCTGTTGTGGGAAAATGGTACGTTCTCAGGCTTATGGTTGACAAACGAGGGCAAATATGATAGGCTTTTCTATAAACAACGCCGAATTACTGAAACCATGAAGGGGATGTAAAAATGTCCAAACGTCTGAATCGCCGTGATTTTTTGAAGAAATCCATTGTTGGCTCCGCCGTAGTTTCATCGGCCTTGAGCCTTGAGGAAAAGACCCTGTTGGCGGCAGCGAAAAAGCCGATCAAACCAACCGCCGATGCTGTTAAAGGTATGCCGACGGGTAAAATCGGCAAGGTGAAAATCAGCAGACTTATATGCGGGGGCAATCTGACCAACGGCTATGCGCACAGCAGGGATCTGACCTACGTATCTGATTTATTAAAGCACTATTTTACCGATGAAAAGGTGATGGAAACCTACGAGATAAGTGAAGAAAACGG
>JBARPZ010000147.1:0-2031 GCA_049643445.1 Sedimentisphaerales bacterium | reverse complement strand
GGGTATATTAGGGGCGATGCTTATCTGCGGTATGGTGGTACAGGGTGATCCTAAAGGTGACCACTATGGGCCGGTTTCCATCAATAAGCCCGACCAGCGGGTAGAAAAACAGTGCCAGCGCTGCGGCCGAAGAGTTGCAGAACTGACCAATAAAATGGTGGCCTAACAGGCTGATATTTTGTTTTGAGATGCTTTTCAGGTTTCTCGAATGTCCGGAATTACGTAAAATTCATCAAATTGTGAAAAAATAAATGTCGTTTTTTTAAAAAAAAGGCATTTTTCTTTGACAAAACAGTAAAGCACCGTTAAATTTTGGGCGATTCTAATCAAAAAACAGCAATTTTAATCCACAAAGTGGAGGTATCTTAAATGCAAGAGTATGATGACCTGAAAAAGCTGGTTGCCGAAGTTGAAAACGATATCAGCAAAGCCGAGGGTGGAAATAAGGCGGCAGGAACGCGGGTTCGCAAGCAAATGCAGGGAGTAAAGCAGGCTGCTCAAGTTGTTCGCAATCGCGTGCTTGAAATCAGATCGGCCCAATAGCCATCACAAGTATTCGTAAAATACTTGTATAATTATGCATTATGCGTTGTGTATGGTGCGCATTGAAGTATTGCGTATGAACAGTTGTAGTGATAATACGCAATATGAAAGCGCGGAAGGTTTTTTATTAAGGACAATAATGCCCCCTCCCTTATTATTTGATTTATCGTCAATAAATCTTCATGCCGAGCCTGTATTCGACAGGGAGGCAATTTGCAAAGTAAATCCTCAGCGATTTGAGATGCAGCATCTTGATGGTATCCTTTGGGTTGATAAGGACAAGCGTTTGATTTTAGGCTACAAGGATGTAACGGATAGCGAATTCTGGATTCGCGGGCACATCCCTGGTCGGCCGTTGATGCCCGGAGTAATAATGGTTGAGGCGGCAGCCCAGCTTTCGAGCTTTTTTATGAAGCAGATTTATGAGCTGAAAGGTTTTGTCGGTTTTGCCGGTATAAATTCAGCGAAGTTCCGCTCTGTTGTCGAGCCGGGCCAAAAATTATATCTGCTTGGACATATTACCAAATTCAAACTCCGGAGAGATACCGCCCATGTTACAACAAGTGTGCAAGGGGTTGTTGATGGTGCTATAGTATTTGAAGCGGCCATATCCGGTATGAAGGTTTAAATGGCCAAATGACCGAGCGGATAACATTTTCAGCGTTTAGCTAATAGCCCCAAGGGGATTCGAACCCCTGTTGCCGGGTTGAAAACCCGGTGTCCTAGGCCTACCTAGACGATGGGGCCAACCAGTTTTATTCCATAGTGATTGCTTCATCAGGACAGGCATCAACGCAAACCCCGCAATCAATGCAGTTTTCAACGTCCACCAGGGCCTTCTCGGAGGCCATGCTTATAGCCTCGCTGGGGCATTCTCCTACGCAAGTTTCACAACCAGTGCATTTTTGCTCATCTACTATAGCCGGCATTTACACAACCCTTTCAAAAAAACTCCAAACTTACTAAATATTGACTGAACCTTTACAATACTTTAGTTACGAAATAGGAAACGGAATGTTACAAGATTATATCGATTTTACAACCTCTTTTTGAGGAAATTTTATGTTGTGGACAAATTTTATGTAAATTCCGCCAAATTCGACTCAAAGGCTGCCATTACCGTACAGAGATAGACGACCTGCCAAGGGCAATTGCTAAATCGCGAACAGGCTTGCTTGCGTCGTTTTTTGCCGTCCAGTCCAGGACCTTGTCGAAGTTTCTATCATTGGTTTTACTCAGCAGGTAAACGGCCATCATCCGCACGGTCCAATTAGTATCGTCCAGATTCTTTGCCAGCGCACCTATAAGTTCATAGTCCAGCGGCAAAGAAAGCATCTCGGCCATAGTATGCACCTTAACGATCCACTGGCCGTTTGTAGAGTTAAGCAGCAGTCCGGCTTCATGTAATAGT
Source organism: Sedimentisphaerales bacterium (assembly GCA_049643445.1). Lineage (GTDB taxonomy): Bacteria > Planctomycetota > Phycisphaerae > Sedimentisphaerales > Anaerobacaceae > CS2-K091. The sequence goes on along the minus strand of JBARPZ010000147.1, from coordinate 77 downwards.
GCGTTCCTCAATAAAGGCCCCATCCAGTCAGCATACATAAATTTGTAAAGCGGCTTATTATTCAGCATCTCATGCTG
>JBARPZ010000146.1:0-4371 GCA_049643445.1 Sedimentisphaerales bacterium | reverse complement strand
CAAAAGACGGATAATATCCGTATTGGTAACTCAGCCAGCAAAAGAGGCGGTTTAGTATGGGCAGAGCGTTTAAGCACAATGTTATTGCAGTTGTTTATGACTTTGACGGCACGCTGACCCCCCAGCCAATGCAGGAATACACAATTCTGCCGGAAATCGGCATCAAGGACGGAAAGAAGTTCTGGAAGCAGGTAAACGAAGAGTCAACGCGAACGAATGGTGAAGCGATTGTGGCTTACATGCGCTTGATGCTTGAAAAATCCAAATCCCGGCGCTTTCCAGTTACCGCTGAAAGACTAAAAAAATTGGCCAGGAACATCAATTACTTCCCGGGTGTCCAGACTTATTTTAAACGAATAAATGATTATGTTAAAAAGCAATTTGGCAGCGGTATAGAAGTCAGGCATTACGTAATTTCAGCGGGCTTAAAGGAGATAATCTCAGGAACAAGCATAGCCAGGTATTTTTATAAAGTATTTGCTTCAGAATATTATTACAACGAGTATGGAGCAGCAACTTTTCCGAATGTAGTAGTGAATGACACTCTAAAAACCCAGTTCATTTTCAGAATTAACAAAGGCAAAGAAAACCTGAGTGAAAACATCAATCTTCATATGCCTATGCATCTGCGGCCCATACCTTTTCAGAACATCCTGTATATCGGCGACGGGCTGACAGACGTGCCTTGTATGACGGTGATTAGAAAAAATGGCGGGTCTGCTATTGCGGTTTATAAGCCTTACAGCTCTCAGGGTAAGCAGATATGCAAACAGTTATTGAAAGCCGAGAGAGTGAATTTTATCGCCCAGGCGGATTATAAGAGCGGAACTGAGCTTGACCGCTTGATAAAATTGTTATTAGGTAATATTGTTGAAGGGATTCGATATGAGAGAGAATCCTTTAAGCAATCGGAAAAATATTGTTCATAAGGAAAATAATCAGGTAGTAAGCTGCAGGGGCGTTAGACATTATAAACCGGGGAGGTTGTGTTCTTTGCTTACCTTTTTCAATAATTCAAGAAGCTCGGTCATACTCTGGCTGACGACGTCGGTATCACTGCACACGGTCATAAAGTTTGTGTCGCCGTCCCACCGCGGGACAAGATGTATGTGTAGATGGCCGGGCAGGCCGGCACCGGCGCATCGGCCGAAGTTCATCCCGACATTAAAGCCGTGAGGCGATATTGCCAGCGACAGGGCCTTTTGCGCATCGCGGAGCAGCTTCATCAGTTCCAGCATCTCTTCATCGCTTGTCGCTTCGAAGTCGGGGATGTGGCGGGCCGGCGCTATCAGTAGATGGCCGTTGTTGTAGGGGAAGCGATTCAGTACTACGATGCTTTTGGGCGAACGCCAGAGCACGAAATTCTTGTCATCGTCGGCTGGGTTTTTTTGGATATCGCAGATAAAGCAGCCGTCGCCCTTGCTGAGGGTCTGAATATAGTTAATTCGCCACGGCGCCCATAGATTTTTATTTTCCAATCGCAGTTACCTCCGCATTCTATTGGCTATTTTCAATAGTCAATCGTCAATTGAGAAGCTGCATTGTTATTTTTTGATTGATAGTTATTTCGGGACTTGCCCCTATAGGCCCCGGTAAGGAGACACTTAACTGCATCCGATACTGCTGGTTGTATTGCTCAGTTCTGCCGGCATCGATATTGAACAGGTCCTCGCCCTGACCTTTTAAGCTGAGAATCTTATAGCCTCTGAAGAAGCCAAATGTCCCACTCATCTGAAAACTGCCTGTATAAGGTATCGGCCAGTCGCGGGGAACCGAATCTGCCAGCGAATAAGAGCTGCTTATCACAGCGAGCCGGTCTTTTCCACTCTGGCGGATTTCATCAAGCGTATAAGTGACATCTCTTGCTTTTCGCATGACCATCGGCGTAGGCAACGAGAGCTTGGAGCTCCAGCTTTGCCCCACGGAAACGCCTTCGATGGGTTTTTCTATGCTGGAGACCGAATCCCACAGATACCATTGAGTGCCAATGAAGTCGGCAATCAAATCCGGTTCTTTAATTCGGCCTGCCCTGCTGCTTGTCCGGAATGCTTTTTCACCGGTCTGGCGGATTAAGTCATCTAATTGAGAATAATCTTCTATTTTTCCCGTAGCATTCACTTTGAGAGTAAAAGTTTTTCCGGGGAGGCTTTCTACAGCATCCCTTCGTGCAGCTCGTCCGCCCTGGCTTTTGCTTCGAGTGGCTCTTACTGATTCGATTGTTGCCTTTATAGTATTAATGCCGTAAGGGTCTACTTCAATCGGTGTGTAGGAGACGACCATATCCATTGACTCAGAGGATTTGTCGATACTGCTCCGCCCCGGCCTGGTTTTGCTTTTTTTGGGGTCCCAGTCAAGGGCAATATCTCTGCTGGATACAAACCTGTATCGCAGGCTCCGGCCCTCCTGGAAATCCACGGTTAACAGCTCTTTTCCCTCTTTTAGGGGTTGTATTTTTCCGGTTAACGGCTCTTTTTTCTCAGCGGCGCCGTCGCATCCCGCAAGAATACAGAGGACGAGGGCCGTGAAAATGCTCAGCGCAGTTTTCAATTTTGCTCCTTTTAAGTGGATCCATAATTTGTAGTAACTGATTTACAGACTACACGCTATGAACCATAAACTGTGTTTAGTCAGTTTTTTCGAGACTGTATAGACGATTGGCGGTCATTGTCAGGACGGCAGGCTCTTTTTCTTCGTCTGTTTGTCCGGCCAGGGGTTCAACTGCAATCCATTCCGACTGTAGTTCTTCAAGACATTTTTCTATTTTGCCGGCAGTCAAATCCACCTTTAGCTGGCCCGTATATGTTTCGGTATTTTCAAACATTTTTGAAAAGTCGCCTATCGCTTGTTCTTTGTGCAGCTTTTCGGCCATCTCACCTGTGGGATTAGCCTTCATCTCGATGATGGCAATCCGGCGATTGTCCGTGTCCTTGACTTCTTTTAGGGTATAAATTCTTTGGTAGGATTTAGAACCCATCAGGCCGAAAGAAAAGGTCTTTATGCGGTTCCAATTGTCACCTGTTCGTAATTGGTTTTTGTCCATATCGGGTATGGCCGGAATTGTGTGGCGCTCCATAATTATATCCGAGGACAGCATAGCCAAAGCCGTTTTGGTGAGCGGGGAAGTGCCCTGGACGGCCTCTTCTGCCTGGCTTACGTCGATAACCTTTGAGACCCTGCCGGCCGGCGTGATTTCTATCGTATAACTTTTACCGATAAGCCTGGCTAAAGGAGTGTTTTGGTCTTTGTCCCTGGTACTATCGAAGTCCACCACAGGGTTGTCTCTAATTATTGAGAGATGCTTCAGGCTTTCGATTGTAATCTTTGCAACGGCATTGCCATTTTCATCGGTGCTTTGTATCTGCTGAGTGAAGGTCATCTCGATGCTGCTGCTGGTCTTGCCACCCCTGAAGGCGGCGTCGTTTAACGAGGGGCCCTCCCATGCAATGCCCCGCTCTGCCCTGGAAGTGAACTTATAAGTTGTTGAATCCTGGGGGGTGTACTTCAGTGCCAATTCGATAGTTGGTTTTTCCTCTTCCACGACCTTCGGCTTTTCTTCTACTACGACCTTGGGCTTTTCTTCTTCTACTACGACCTTCGGCTTTTCTTCTACCACGATTTTTGGTTGGGCAGTATCTTTTGCTTCTTGAGTACAACCGGCCGATAAAAGCAGCGAACAAATCACGATAATTGTTAGCCAACTGAAAATCTTCTCTGACACCATTATTTAGTCTCCATAAAAAGTTCAAATTTGCGGCTTACGGCGGCCCCATTTTGCCCAATATAGCCGTATCGCAAAATGGCGGCCCAATTAAGCCATTATTATACCTATTGTATCGACATAGACAAACAAATTTTATTTATCGCGGATTGCTCTCGTATCTCATGAAAAGAGCATAAGAGCACAGGAGCATAAGGTCATAAGAGGGCGGGGAAGGGAAAATCAAAATTGTGGAGGCCGGGACGGCCGGCCCCAGTGAGATAACGCTTTGCTATCTCGCGGGGCAAGCATATCAAAAATTAAAAATGGATTCCTGCCTTCGCAGGAATGACAGAAAAAAGGCATCTGGATCCCTGCCATATAAATGATTAAGGATGAATGATAAATGATTAATAATCATTGGTGCGATGGATCGCACCCTACATATTGGGTCCCTGTCTACAACCTACAGGGATTCGGACTGGCGGGGTGCAGTGGTTAATAGAGAGAAAAAAAGGCCGTGAATTTAATCCTCACGGCCCTTTTATTTGTGTGCCGAGCATGTTCTGCAACTTGGAGGTGTAAGTCCTCTACACAACCTGATGGAGGTGAAGTGTTAGCGAAGCGCAAGAGCGTTGCCGTGAGGCAGGGTTCCAAGGAAGCGTGTAGCAAAG
>JBARPZ010000145.1:0-5880 GCA_049643445.1 Sedimentisphaerales bacterium | reverse complement strand
GTTCGCTTCTGAAATGCCCTTAGTTGCTCTTTCAGCTCGCCAAGCACCTTCGCGTATTTGGAATTCTCAGCCAGGTTCTTTATTTCGTGCGGGTCGTCTTCCGGGCACAGGACGTATAAAAAAATTTTGCGGATACTGCCAGTTTTCTTCCAATAATTCAACGATTCTCCGGCGATTTCGCGTAAGTAGTGCTCGTATTAACGGGAATAAGCCGCTTGCAGAGCAGAACTTCTGGACAAAAGGCTGCTGATTTGGTAAAATGTTATAAATAACCAACTGGTTGCCATAGTATTGGCCACAGGAGGAAAATGAAGCGTTACTTGACTATTTTTGTTTTATTCTGCACTATCAGCACTGCGCACGGGGCAAACTTTAGCCATTACGCGGGCGGATTTCGTGCTTCCTGCGATGTTTATGCATGGAATGGCTCTTTCCTCGATTCCTGGAGCGGGGCAGACGACAATACAACTTATGCTTTCCTTGAAAGGACTGCAGCCGTCTCTCAAGCATATGGTCATGCAAGTAATAAGATTTCGAGCGACATCAGGAATAATTCTATTTGCATAAAATCCCACTCTGTCGCCGATGGTGCGGCAGATTATAGCTATTGTTATGGACGCGGCAGCGGTTTCGGCGGAACCCAGGACTTACAAACTTACGGGATATTCTATAAAATTATACCGGACGCAAACGAGCAGGTCGGCGACGATGTAATGGTTTATTATAATGACATGGTAAGCATTTCGGCTACGGGGACTAACCACGTCCGCATCGGGGGGCCGGGGACTATGGACCATATAGCAATCACACGCGGTCAGCTTCCGCCCGTACTGACGGAGCCGGTCAGGGAAAATGAGGTATTGAGATTTCCCAATGTTGAGGTACCAAATAGCGGTAACAGCGATTGGTTTAGTGGCGTACATGCTTTTCCCGCACAAATTGGTGACGTAATTGGTATTTTCGCACAGAATTCTACAAAGGTTGAAGGTTGGGGTCCACTCCTGGTCGGGTCTATAGACAGCACATTCACGATGATTCTTACCGTAAGACCCGTATTGTTAGGCGACTTAGACTATGACGGTGACGTAGACTTCTATGATTTGGCGAAACTGGCCAACAACTGGCTTGTAGACATCGGTTTTGAGCCGCCCCCCGACACAACACCGCCAGAACCTGACCCGATGGAATGGGCTGAGGGCGGTGAACCTAAAGAAATCGGGAGCCCGCCTTTCAATATCTCTGCCACGATGACAGCGGCAATAGCTACAGACCCAAGTGGAGGCATCCAGTATTACTTTGAATGCACTGATTTGGGCGGCCTCAGCAGCGACTGGCAAGGCAGCCCCTCATACACTGTCCTGGTAGGTGGAAGTGGACAAGGCCTGCATTTTACTGTCAAGGCACGTGATATCCACGGCAACGAGACCAACCCCTCGGACCCACCACTTCCGGCCAACTAACCATCGACCAAATCACACACAAACGGTTATAATGGGGAGAGGTTCTTCACTTCGCCCGGTATTACGAAACCAATGCCGAACATCCAACAATGAAGACTCAACAGTGAATTGAGACAACACAAATAATTTTTTTGATATTTTATTTCCCCCGCGTTATACTCCGAGAACGTCTGCAAAGTGTGCAAACATCCATATTTTAAGAGCAAGGAGATGTAAAAATGAGAAGAAGAGTCTGGGTTAATCTTGTTTTAACAGCAATGGCTTTAATTATGGTCGGCTGCGAAAAGAAAGAAACACAAACGCCACAAGAAACTACAACCAAGGAGCAAAGAGTTATGAGTATCGGCACAAAACCTTTTGGCAAAACCCCCGATGGACAGGAAGTTGATTTGTACACCCTCACTAATACCAATGGGCTTAAGGCCAGGATTACCAACTACGGAGCGATTCTGGTTTCATTAGAGGTGCCGGACAAAAACGGCAAGTTAGCTGATATTACCCTCGGCTTCGATACCCTTGACGGATATATCCCGAGACACCCCTATTTCGGGGCTACTGTCGGCAGATACGCTAACCGGATTGGTGGGGCCAAGTTCAAGCTCAACGACGTCGAGTACACACTTGCAGCTAACAATGGGCCTAACCATCTGCACGGCGGCATCAAGGGATTCGATAAAGTTGTGTGGAAGGCCGAAGATGTTACAGCCGAAAGCGACAGGGCATTGGTGAAGCTGAGCTATCTGAGCAAAGACGGCGAAGAAGGATATCCGGGCAATCTGGCGTGTACGGTTACCTATACTTTGACAAAAGATGATGAATTGAAGATTAACTATGAGGCTGAAACGGATAAGACTACGATACTAAACCTGACGAATCACAGCTACTGGAATCTGGCCGGACAGGGCAGTGGGGACATTCTCGGCCATGAGCTTATGCTCAATGCTGATAAGTATACTCCCGTAGATGAGGGCCTTATACCAACAGGTGAAATCAAAAGCGTGAAAGATTCACCAATGGATTTTACCAGGCCAATGGCAATCGGCTCTCGAATCGCACAGGTCGAAGGCGGCTACGACCATAACTACGTCCTCAAAAGCGGCGGGGGCACACTTGCCCTTTGTGCCAGAGTTTACGAGCCCACCAGCGGGCGGATTATGGAAATTTATACCGTCGAACCGGGAGTTCAGTTTTATACCGGGAATTTCCTGGACGGCACCATAACCGGCAAATCCGGCAAGGTATACAAGAAGCACTATGGATTCTGCCTGGAGACACAACACTTCCCGGATTCACCAAATAAACCGGACTTCCCCTCTGTTGTTCTAAAGCCCGGTGATAAGTACACGACAGTTACCGTACACAAGTTTTATACCAGGTAAATGTGAGGTTGCGGATTGAGGCGACCACTTTCCCGGGACAATTCAAAGCTTGGGCAACTGCTCAGGCCAGGTAGAGTTTGTCCCCTGGCTTGATTTCCGGTATCTGATTCAGCTTTGCTTTGATGTTCTCTTTTCCTAATGCAAAGCTGGGGGCGATTTCGATTACGCAGTCAACCGAGCCGTCCGGCTTCCTGGGGATAGTAATACCGGCTGATTCCAGCCAACCGGCAGCACGGTCAACCATCATTTGCTTTGTCGTTTCCACACTATCAATGCCAATGGCATTTTTTGTCGGAGCGAATTCTTCACTTCGCCTCGTTTCCAAAATGATTGACCTCGAAGCTATTGGCAGGGCATCAAAAACGAAGGTTTCCAGCTTTACGCCGTTTGGCTCAGCAGGTTCCACGCACTTTCCCTGCTGGTCAATACAGGATATTTTTTTGACGGCCCTATGCAGAGGCAGCGAAATGCCCCCATTATTCAATTTTTCAACAAAACTCACATTAATAATATGGATGGCTATACTGCCAAGCTGGAAGACCAGCGAGCCATCGGGATTCTGCTTCTCAGCCAGCTCCTCGGGAAAATCGCTGTATTCGATGACAGTTACCTTATCATCGACCAGACAGAAGTTACCGACTTTTTCCTTTGGTCCTGCTTTTATCAGGGCTTTTGAGGACATCTCGGCCTTATCGAGTTCGTGCAGACCAATAAAGAGCGGATCAAAAATATTTACAAGGGGATTATCCACCTGCCAGTAGCTTATGAGCTCTACGCCGTGTTGTTTCATATGGTCAATAGCGCCGCTTATGCAAAGCGCCTTCAATGTCCCGCCGTGGCCGTCGGGTGAACAGGCTATCTTAGACTTGTCGGCCAATAGGATCTTACCGTCGAAACCAAAATTCGGCATTGTACCCTGCTGAAATATAAAGACGTTACTCTCTCCCAGCCCATAAAAGCTATTTGAGCGAAATACTTCCTTGGTCTCGGCGTAGTTCAAGGGACTGGTCATAATATACCAGGGACAAGCTGTCCCGTATTTTTCCGATACTGCTGCGATAGACTCGGCAAAGATTTGAAACAGCGTTTTGTTTCTCACAGGGCTGATGGGAAAAACCCCTTTTGGGCCGTCGAATCCGAGTCTTGTTCCCTGTCCGCCGGCCACAACGAGTGCAGCGACCTTGCCGGCCGATATTAATTCCTTGCCCAATTCGAGGGCTTTGCCGTACTTGCGCCTTTGCTCTTTGTCGGCTGGAGCAGGACTGTAGGAGCCGGCAGGGCTTAAATTGGCACTTATATCAGTAGAAACGCATTTTTTCACGAAATTGCCCACCCAGCCGTCTATTTTAGCAAAATCCAATCCCTGGATTTGTACCAGAAGATTTTGCTTTTCATCTTCATTCAACTGCTCCCAAAAGGCCAAAATGTGGCTCTGATTGTGTTCTTCGAGCAATTTCTGTATGTTTTCAAAGTTTCTTTGAGACACCATGCCCACGATTCCAACCTAAAAACAGCAATATTAAGCAAATTTCGCAAAAATTCAATATTTTTGGCAAATTTGCCGATATTTTATTTGACACTGAATTTACTTTGTGTTATTATCGGAATAGTAACAGGTAGGTTTAAAAGTCCTATTATAACTTAAAATGCTATCATAACTTGATTTCTTTTTCATATCCTTAACCTGCCTGCCAAACAGTTTTTCTTTATCAGCATGGGTTTTAACGTTGCGCTGAAATTAGCTCTGAATGTAGAGACACACAATATATGGGCTTTACTGGAACAATGCAATTTCGAGGATTTGAGCCAGCCGTTTTTAGGCTAAAAAACAATGTAAGGAGATTCGCAAAAAAAAACTTTTACGTACCTTTGTGGCAGTATTTAACTGCATTAATCTATTTAGTCAATACACTAAAAATCAGAACTAAAGTGTGTCTAAGAACGGTGGCATTTGCGAATCTCGAAAAAAGTAAAGGAGACAAAAAATGAACAGAAAAAGAAAAGGTTTTACATTGGTTGAGCTGTTGGTCGTGATTGCGATCATAGCGCTGCTGATGGGCATCTTGATGCCTGCTTTGGCCAGGGTGAGGCAAATCGCCTTTCGAATGGTCTGCGGGTCGAACCTGTCCGGTCTCGGCAGAGCAATGCTGATTTATGCCAACGATTACGACAACGATTTTCCGCGTGCAGGTTATACAGGGACCAAGTGGGCCGATCGGGTCATTAACTGGAGTGCTGCGGATCGAGTTGGTGCTTATGGACCTCCCACTAACAGCGGGGCAACCATCTCGGCCAGCCTCTATCTTTTGGTAAAGTTTGCCGAGGTAACGCCCAAGTCATATGTCTGCAAGGGTGAGTCGATTACTAAGGCCTTCAAAGCCTCTGATTACCAAACTCTATCAAGTATCCCAAACATAGAGGATGAGGAGGCCTGGGATTTCGGCCCTACCAATTCGGGTCTTAATTATTTTCCCACCAACCATTGCAGCTACTCTTACCATATGCCTTATAACCAGCGTTTTCTCAGTGTCGCATCAAGCGAACCCGGCATGGCAGTAGCAGCCGACAGGAATCCATGGTTAGACCCTGACACTTTGACAGACCAATACGAATGGAACAACTACTCGAAGACAACAGGATCTGAGATAATAAAAAGGTACCAAAAAGGAAACGCAGGGCCTCACCAAAGGGAAGGACAAAACGTATTGTTTATGGACAACCACGTGTACTTTGAAAACACAGCTTCCTGCGGCGTTGACGAAGACAACATTTATACATATGACCCGGGGACAAGACCGCCGGTCATACAGCGAGGCGCTGACATTTCGTGTACTACTGGTATTTATGATCTTACGAAGCCCATATTTGCAAAAGATTCATTCTTAGTAAATGAGTGCGGCGGTGATACTACAGGAACAGGCGGAACCCCGACTACAGGTGGAATACCAACAATGTAGGCCACGACGTTCTTCATTTGATTAACAGGCGGCCTTGTGCGATTTAGCGCAAGGCCGCTTTCTTCTTATTGGCAAATCACCGGT
>JBARPZ010000144.1:0-12195 GCA_049643445.1 Sedimentisphaerales bacterium | reverse complement strand
GGTTGGTTTATTTTATTTTGGCATTCATCGTTTGGGTGCTACTTACATGGCCTTTTGTTGACGGCAAGATGGATGTCCAGGTTATCATCGCAGGTCTGATAGCAGCCCTTGTTGTGTCTCTTCTATTTCATGTGATACTGCCTCAGGAGCATATAGTATTTATTTCACCAGTGCGAATATTCTGGACGCTCGTTTATATACCCGTTTTTTTCTATTATATAATCATAGCCAACTTTGATGTTGTTTATCGCGCCCTGCACCCCAAGATGCCGATAAGACCCGGAATCGTAAAAATCAAGACCAATCTGAAAACACTGTCCGGGATTACGGCCCTTGCAAATTCGATTACTCTAACGCCCGGTACACTGACCGTAGATTTAACCGATGACGGCTTTTTGTATATCCACTGGATTTACGTAAAATCCGACGATGTGGAGGAGGCAACGAAATTGATTGCTCAAAGGTTTGAGTGGTTTTTGCAGAAAATATTCGAATAAAAGAGGTAACTATGACCGCATTGTTTCACATATTTTTTATCGGCTTGTTCGTATGCTGCTTTCTTTGCCTATATCGAATAGGTCGCGGCCCAAGCGCCCCCGACAGGACAGTAGCTATAGATATACTGGGTATCGTCATAGTCGGCTTTTGTGCTCTCATCGGGCTGGTTACCAAGAAAGATTTTTATCTCAACGTTGCTCTTGCCTGGGCACTATTAAGCTTTATCGGAACCATAGCACTGGCTAAGTTTTTGGAGGGCCGAACTTTCGATGACTGATATTATAGGATACATACTGGTTATAATCGGAATTTTGTTTGATATATTCGGGTGTATAGGCCTTGTCCGCTTTCCCGATGTCTACAACCGTCTGCAGGCCTCAACCAAGTGCGTAACACTCGGCACTATTTTGTTGTTAATCGGTGTAGCCCTCATCAGCGCAACAGGGCCCACAAGCGCCAAAGCGATAATCTGCGCTGTTTTTATATTGCTAACTTCACCGACGGCCGCTCACGCCATCGCCAAAGGTGCTTATGCCTCCGGAGTGGCATTGTGGGAAAAGAGTGTCGTAGACAAATATGCAGAAGAAGAGAAAGAGTAGATCGTGAATCCAACCACCGCCAAGGGGCGTCCCCCTTGGGAGAATCACGAGATAGGAGTTTAAAATTGCGTCTGCCGAAGTTAAGAGAATTAAAAGAAGCCGTCATAGCGGTCTTTTCGCCGCGTTTTACCACCCGTTTTCCAGCTGAGCCCTGTGTGGTTCCTGAAAAGTACAGAGGCAAACCGGAATTCGACCTCGACACCTGCATCGGCTGCGGCGCATGTGTAAATGTCTGTCCGACGGAAGCGCTGACTCAAAGTGAATCCGTCGAAGCCGAACCGGCGGCAAGAAAAATCACCCTTCGATATGATACCTGCATCTTCTGCGGCAATTGCAGCGATAATTGCACTACAGAGACTGGTATAAAGCTGTCAAACGAATGGGATTTGGCTACTTTGGATAGAGAAAGCACGGCTGAAACCCACGAATTTGAGCTTCAGCTATGCGAAAAGTGTGGTGCAATAATAGGGACCAAAAAGCATCTCATCTGGCTTTATGAAAAACTTGGTCCGCTGGCCTATACCAATCCTTCACTGTTGATTGCCAAAAGCTGCGAACTGCTTACAAAGCCCCAGGATACTCAGCAGCAGGGCGATGAAGACTTCCAGCCGAGCGATTTTATGCGGATACTGTGCCCCAAGTGTAAATGCCAATTAAATATCCGGCTGTAAAATTCCGGATTGCATATCACCGACATATACCTTATTTTGTAGCGCACGTAGTCTGCATATAACACGAGACAAACCATACACATAAAAACTTTTATGGGCGTCAGCAAAGAACTTTCTGAACAGTTAAATAAACTACGCAACTCGTCAACGGTCATTGTCGGCATCGGCAATACACTGAAGGGTGACGACGGGGCCGGGCCGCTGGTCTGTGAGCAGCTTAGAGGCAAAGTCTGTGCCGAGGTAATAGATGCCGGCACCGTACCTGAAAATTACATCCAGAAAATCATAAAAAAAGCTCCGCAGAATCTTCTGATAATAGACGCTATCGACTTCGGAGCGTCGGTCGGGACAATCAAGATATTCAAAACTGAACGCTTAAACTCATCTGCCTTTTCGACGCATACGCTCTCGCCCCGTTTATTTGTTGAGATGATATGTCAAGAAATTAAGGTTGATGTGTATTTTGTCGGGATTCAACCTGCACAAATGCAATTAGGACAGCCGCAATCTGAGCAGGTTAACGAATCAATTCAATGGCTTGCAGGCACACTTGCCGAGATTTTTCCGCTCAGAAAATAAATCGAGGGCGCCTTTTCTATTGTCTGCCCGCTCTTCTGTGCCTGAATCTATCACGCCCCTTTCTGCCCGGCTGAACAATCGTTTCTTTCCCACCTTCCTGCGGATGCTCAGGCTTACGCCACACACAGATATTAGAGACGATCTCTTCGTCCATCGCGATGTTACTGCCTTCACACTCAATTACGTATGTCGGGTATCTCTGATGTAACGTAACAATCGCTCCCGGTCTTATGCAAAGGCCGTCTATCCTGTGAAGCTGCTGGTCGCTTTTGCAATTAATATAGGCGACGCGTGCGGACTGACCTACTGCCAATTCAACTAACGGTATAACGGAGCTCTGTGCCGTTCTGGAAGAATGCCTGCAGCACTGGCCCTGCGGAATTGGCATTCCGTGAGGGCAGGCCTCGGGATGACCAAGTAAAATACAGATACTATCCACCAGCTCGGGGGTAACAGTATGCTCAAATTCACAAGCGCCCGATTCATAATCTCCGCCCAGCACATCGTGGAGCAGTCTTTCGGCAAGCCTGTGGGCACGGATTAATTGGCGTGCATAATCCTCGCCTTTCTTTGTAAGCGTGATACTATTATTGTGTTCGCTTAGCTGCACCAAGCCATCAGATAATAATTCATTAGTTATATCTGCGTCATAACCTGTGTCCAAGGCAGTCTTTAGATCATCTATGGAGTCCTTTCCCCCCTCTTTCATATACCACAACTGCTCGATATGTTCATCTGTCTCTCTCTTTCTGTTCATAAGACCCATCTCCCAATAGTGAAAACCAAGATCCAGTTTAAAATGCCCGCCAGAATAAAGGCGGAGATATTTATAGCAAAAGCCATGGCCAGCCCGGTCTTTATTCCCATCTGCTTACACATTGCCACAATATTTGCAAAACAGGGAACAAACATTGTAGTGATAACCACAGTCACTATACACTGCACATAATTAAGCGCTCCTGAATCAACCATTTTCAGCGTCAATCCTGCAGCCGCTTCATGTCTGGCAATTGCAAGAATAAGGACATCCACGATATCACGGGGCAAACCAAGCCAGCCTTCTACAATCGGACTCATGAGAGTTTTTGTCAAATCGAGGACACCTGTCTTATCAAATAAAAACAATACTGCCGCCGCTATGATAAAAATAGGGATTGCTTCCTTCAAAAACCAATATAACCGGTAATAGGTTTTGGTCGCTATGGCTTTTGGGCTCGGAATCCGAATGGCGGGCAGCTCTTGTATAAAATCGCTTCTTTTTTCCTCTTTTATAATCTTATTAAGGGCAAACCCGGCACATAACTCAATAAGGACCAACGCTCCATAACCAATCATAAAGGCCTTAATCCCAATCCTCCCGAATATCGCCATGTCAATTCCCATTTGGGCAGAGCACGGGATAGCAAAAGCGATTAAATAGACGGCTATAAACTTCTCTTTTCTTGACCGCAATCTCGTTGTAGTAAGTGTTGCCATGGTCTTACATCCGAAACCAAGAACCAGGGGCATGACGGCACTACCACTCAAACCAATCTTACCAAAAATCCTTTTTGTCAAAACACATAGATTTGGGATGTATCCGATATCCTCAAGAATACCGAATGCAATAAAAAAGACTGTTAATATCGGTAAAATCGTCAAAAGAGCATTAGCCAAACCTAACGATAAAACACCATAATCGCCAATTAAAAAATCGTTCAAGATTCCATCAGACACAATGTTGCTTATTTTACTCTCGACAGGAAGCCATAGAATTTTGTTCATCCAGTCCGCGATTACATTTGCGACGTTCACAACGAGAAGGTAGATAGTAAGAACTACTGTGAGCAAAATCGGGACCCCGAATACCGGATGACGACTCAATCGGCCAAAGGCCATGGAAAACTCTCCCGGCGCTATCTTCTGCTTCCAGGTTGAATTTTCAGCTATCTCCGTCACCCACTGACTGCGCTTTTTGTTTATGGCGCGGCCGAAGTTTCCTCTGAATTCCCCCCTGATTTTATTTACCTTCTTCTTTAACCGGGCAACTTGTTCCTGGCCGTATTTCTCCCTCAAGTAATCAACCAGGAACGGATCAGCAAGCAACAGAAGAACCGCCACCTTTCGCTTAAAACTCATCTCCTCCGGCAGCTCCGATTCAATAGCCGATATTTCGTCATCTATCACTTCGCCATACCGCAGGCTCCACTTACCTCTGCGCGCCCCGCTTAAGCTGTCTTTGAGCTCTTTTGTGCCCACGCCATCTACAGTTATTGACTCGATAACAGGAACACCTAAAAGACGTGATAATCTGCCCGAATCTATCCATACCCCCTTTCTTGCGGTCTCATCTATCGAATTGAGCGATATTACCATGGGTATCCCCAATTCCAAAAGGTCCGCAGTAAGGGTCAGTGATTGTTTGAGTTGATTGGCATCAATGCACTGGATGATTATATCCGGCACATCGGTGAATATCATGTCCCTGACAATAAGTTCCTCTTCGGAGTGAATATAAAGACAATGAAGGCCGGGGGTATCAATGACCTCGTATGGCTCACCGCCAATCTCACATCTGGTTCTTTTCATCTCTACAGTTGTGAGTGGATAGTTGGCAACTAACGCATACTCGCCCGTCAGATTATTGAATACCTGGCTCTTGCCGGTATTCGGAAGCCCGACGATAGCGATTTTCTTAACCGGGCGGGAACTGCCCGAATTATCTGTTTTGGCCTTCTGTTTTTTGCTCATGAGGCGCTCCATGAACGGTTGAACATGATATTCAACCTCATTTTAGCAAATGAGACAACAGACCGCAGTCCTTGTCAATAGTTTTTAGGACACTGTCCACTTGTAATATGAGCATGAAACTGCGCTGAGTTGAGACGAAACGGCATCGTAGCGTGGGACACTCAATCGTCAAGGCCGAAAACAAAAAGGTCAACCCTGCCGGGACATGCTTTCCCGGCAGGGTCGTATAGAAATGTCACCTCAATAAAGGAGTCAATATATTAGCTTAAAGTGCCGAACGGGCCCTCGTTACTACGCGATAAGGTTGGTCAATTCTTTAAGCATGTCATTGGCAATCTTGATGGTCCTGGCGTTAGCGTGGTAACCGTTTTGAGCTTGAATCATAGATACAAACAGGCTTGCCACATCGGCATTGGATTTCTCCAATGACCCACCATGAATCGTGCCCGCACCACCGATCATACCCTGTGTAGCCACCGGCTCACCAGAGTTAGCCGAAGAAGTAAAGTAACCATTGCCGACACTTTCCATGCCTGATGGGTTCTTGAATAACGCCAGTTGAATGGTGGCAAGATTCTTCTTAGCGCCATTGGTGAAGGAACCAATAACATAGCCTTCATTGCTAACCGAGACGGAGCTAAGGTCACCTGTCGGATAGCCATTTTGTTCTTTTGCCACCGCGGTGGACTCTCTTGCGAATTGTGTCAAGCCATTGTATTGGCCCTGGGTGCCTAAATCTATCGACATGACTTGTGGATTTGCGGGATCGTGTGCAAGTGTCACTGTAAACTGGGCCGTATCGCCGATGCCGGTATTTAAACCGGCGAAAGAACCATCACTGCCATTGAATTCTATACCCTCAATTCGCCGATTGTCAAAAGTCAGTTCACTAACACTGCCACTAATTGAAGTCAGGACCAAATCCCAGAGATTGACAGTATCTGTTCGCACGAAAGCACCTGAAAGAGCGTGTGAGCCACCCTGAGAGTCGTAAGTTATAATATTAAAACTTTTGACTTCTTCGCCACCGACAGTAGCTACTTCAAAGTATCCCGGCACTGTCAGAGAGTCCGTACCATCACCCGAAGGTGTATATGAAAGCGCTACGTCCGTTTGGCTGTAGCCGGAGGTGTCATCAGTTACTATTATTCGGCCGTTCGATATACTTGCTGTCACATTAGCGGCACCAAGTTGAGTATCTATATACGTAAGTACATCGGCCAGGGTAGTGTTGACGTCCACATCCAGACCAACGGCATCGGTGACCGCGGTACCATCGGGTTGTACACCTGTAACGAAAAGCTTACCATCTGTGTCTACAACACCCAATGCCCCACTAAACTGGTCAAGGTCACTTATTCTCGTGCCTGCGACAGCGTTGCTGCTGCTGCTGGTATAAGCTGTATCCGATCTCAGCAGGTTTGTTTGTGGTGAAGCAAGCGTTGCATCAGCACTTAAGTTGCCTGATACCTTTATTTCTGAGGTCGCGCTTGCCGGCATTGCCAAATCGTAAGGAACCTTGGTGTTGGTGACACCGGGCGTCTGAAAACCATCACTTTCACCCACTGTACCGATACGCTGAACAATATATCCCGTAGACGGGTCAACTAAATTCGAGCCTGCGTCAACGGCGAACGCACCTGCACGGGTGTAAACGTTTCGTGAACCGTCACTCAGCACAAAATATCCTTCTCCTTCTATTGCCAAATCCAGCGGATTATTTGTATTTATGAGGTTACCCTGAGCCATGTCTGGGCTTATACCACCTACCTGGACACCGCTGCCTATCTGCTGAGGGTTAACACCGCCGACCGTAGTCGTCGGCGCCGACGCTCTTTTGAGTATCTGGGATAATAGCTCTGAGAACACAATTCTGCTGCTCTTGTAACCGACAGTATTGACATTGGCCAGATTATTGCCGGCTACATCGAGCATTCTTTGGTGGGCTTGCAAGCCCGTGACTCCTGCCATTAATGCGAAACTCATTTCTATATCTCCTTATCTTTATTCACGACCTTATCTAAAAAGTATTGTTAACCGTTTATAGAAAATAGCAATTGGTGTGCCATAAAAAATAGGCTTTTACCTTCCTGGATGGTAACTCCCTGCCGGCAAAGCTCTTAGGAAACTTGAAAAGAAATTTTCAGCGGGCCTTTATTGGTGCTTTTGGGTTCATCGGAAAGGATAAATCTTCCCAAATGCCGGAAAATTTTGCCGCCCTCAACATTATAGCAACAAAAAACAAATCAATATATCTCCGCCGAAACGATTATTCATAGATGACTTTCTTATCGAAAAAGCGCAGGAATCAAACTGACAATGAACCGTCCTCAGCACCACTGCAGCGATACGGTAACGAAACAAATGAACGTAAAAAGTGTTCTTTGCCGCCATCCTGGCCGTTTCATAAAATCCATTAAGTGCCTATAAAAAAGTGCCGAAAATAAACAACAGATAACGCTTTATCAATACCATATTTAAGGGCACTTGCGCAAATGTTGAATTTTGACCGCATCGCCGATAAGTTTGACAAAGATCAGCAGCGAGCCAATAACAGTGAAATACAAATACGGGCAGTGAAGAAAAACAATAAATCTTCATTGCATGTGCTGTTCTTGGGCTTTGCTGTTGTGATTGTGGCGGGTATTGTCTACCATTTTTGGCCGGCGATAAAAGACGCTTTGGCAACAACAACCGCTGTGGTTGTTAACAAAGAAGTATCGCTGACCGGTATCTTCTATTCTGAGGATGACCCGGACCCAATGGCTATGGTTAACGGCAAAACAGTACACGAAGAGGATGTGATAGCCGGCGTGAAGGTCCTTAAAATACACAAAGACAAAGTCGAATTTGAAAAGGACGGTCGCAGGTGGAGTCAAACTATGCCGGCTGCGGGGGAAACCGCCGGTTCCAACCTGCCGGTGCTGCTGGAGCTTGGCTCGCACAAGTGTCCACCATGCAGGCGGATG
Organism: Sedimentisphaerales bacterium; assembly: GCA_049643445.1. Lineage (GTDB taxonomy): Bacteria > Planctomycetota > Phycisphaerae > Sedimentisphaerales > Anaerobacaceae > CS2-K091. Next base: position 4,149 of record JBARPZ010000144.1, on the reverse strand, counting down.
ACGCCTATCCTAAACGAGCTGAGGTCTGAGTACTCGGGGAAATTTCAAATAAAGTATATCGACGTGTGGCAAGACAGAGCTGCAGGTGCGAAGTACGGGGTCAGAGCGATTCCTACTCAGATTTTTTTCGACAGCAAGGGCAGGGAAGTGTTTCGCCATGTTGGTTTCTTTCCCAAGAGGAACATCCTGGCTACGTGGAAGAGAATCGGCATCAAACTTTGAAATCATCCTGTCCCGACTGCCCGTTGCTCTTATCTGAAGTTTTCCTGACGTTATTTTTTCTCGCGTGGTTTAGCAATACAATAAAGATGTGTTTTACCCTTCAGTAACAACTCGTCTCCAACAATGGCAGGCGAGGCATCAAACTTGTCATCCAGAGTGTTCGTAGCCAACACTTGAAATTCCTCTGCATGCCTGATGACCTGACAAACGCCATTTCGTCCAACGAAATAAATCCGATTAGCTGCTCCTACCGGTGAGGCATAAATACCTCCGGCTTCCTCAAGAGACTGTTTCACAAAGTTGGCTTTACCGGTCCTGGCGTTGTAGCAGGAAATTATGGCCCTGTTGCCGGAACAAACATAAATCTTGTCCCCGTAGAGCAGAGGTGAGGGAACATAAGGGGTCGCTTCGTTAACCTGCCAGCTAATGGCATCGGAACCGCTCAGGTCACCGGTGCGTACCAGCTCGATAGCCTGCAGGGCGCTGCCGCGAAAACCGCTGGCGCAAAACACCTTCCCGAAACCGACGACCGGAGAAGGAACTACGTTTCCGGTCTGCCCGCTGCATTGCCAGATGAGTTCCCCCGTTTTAAGGTCATAGCTGCGAACGAATTTCGCCGCGCTGACGATAACCTGTATCTTTGCGTCGACTTCAACGGCAACCGGTGTCGCCCAGGAAGTGACCTCATCCCGACCTTTTTTCCATATCGTCTGACCCGTTTTCTTACTGAGCGCATAGATGAAAGAGTCGCCTTCATGGTCCATCACGACAATCACCGCATCGCCGGCCAAAGCCGGCGAGCTGCCCTCGCCGAACATCATTTTTGCTCTCAGTTTCCCCAGGGCCCTGCTCCATATGTGGTTGCCCTCGATGTCATAGCAATGCACACCGCGAGAGCCGAAACTTGCCCAGACGTGCCTGCCGTCGGTGACCGGTGAATAAGAAGCAAAGCCGTGAGTAGGATGATGCCCCTCGTGAGGCAGCTCTTCACGAACGGTCTTCTGCCAGAGAAGCTTACCGTTCTTTTGGTCAACACAGACAAGGACAAACTTGTAAACATTCGTCGGAGCCTTTCCGCCGTGAAAGGGTCTTCTTCCGCCTGCACTCGGTCCCGAATTCTGAGCCTCTGGAGCGGCCGGCGTGCCCTTTTTATCTGTCTTAATGGCCGCCTGAAAGAATATTCTGTCAGCCCAGACGATTGGGCTTGATGTACCATCACCGGGCAGCTTGACCTTCCATTTAATATTCTCCGTCTCGCTCCAGGTAATGGGCGGATTGCCATTTGGGGCCACTCCTGTAGCATCAGATCCCCGCCACGTTGGCCAATAATCACCTCCGGAATCCCCGTAAACCTCCACCGACGCCAGGACTATCAGAAAACTGATACCAAATCTCAAAGCTACAAGTTTGTTCACTAAAGTTCCCTTTCCATCCGTATGATTGTCCTTTTTGATACGAAATACCCAATTAACGCTAACATATCAAATCTGTATTGAAAACACAACCTCCCTTAATACAATGTGCAGCTTACGAAAGGACCTGTTTTGAAGAAAGGTCTCCAAATAGCCGGCATCCACTTGTTTTAGCCTCAGTTCTTAAAGTCTTGTCGGCCCGGGCTCGAGCGTATGACCTTTTCGCCACATAATTCAAATACAGGCTTCTTTCAGCAATTGCCTGAATCGGCGTAACACTAATGTTGAGAACCTGTTATAAAGCCGGCCGAGGCGAAAAAATACAATATATTTATCTAAAAAAGATATTGACAAGCGTTATTGTTGCCCCGATAATGCTGAATCTTCTGCTGTAAGGAAGAAAGATGAGATTATAAGCTAAGTTTCTTTATTTATGAAAGGAGTGAATCGTATGGTTTGCGAAGAAACACCTCAAGTTCCGGAAGAGCCTCAGGCAGCACCTGAAGAGCCTCAAGAAACACCCCCTGAAGAGTCTCCGGAAGAACCGGAAGAAGATTAATATTTCTTTTTGGGAAGGGAATTAGATGAGCTGTCTGGCTCCCTCCCGTTGTTGCAGGTCGCTCTTGAGTCGGGTAATTGCGGGCAAAATCTATCCTTGGATCATGGGGGTAGCAAACCTGTGAAAGACCCCAAGTCAGTTGTCGTTGGCGGCCATCGTTAATGCTTCAATTAAAGAACAATTCAACTGTTTAGCTAAGTCCTTTAAATGGGAATATCCATTAAAGGCGAGAAAAGGAAATCGAAATGAATATCTATGTTGGAAATTTGGCACGTGAGGTAACTGAAGACGACTTGCGTGAGGCCTTTGAAGCATTTGGCCAGGTCAGCACCGCCACTATCATAACAGATAAGTTCAGTGGTGAGTCAAGAGGTTTTGGATTTGTCGAAATGCCTTCAAAGAATGAAGCCCAAACCGCAATCACAGAAATGAACGAGAAAGATTTGAAGGGCCGTACCATTAACGTCAACGAAGCCCGTCCGAAAACCGACCGTGGCGGCGGAGGTGGCGGACGCAGAGGAGGAGGTGGTGGTTTTGGCGGTCGTGGCGGTGGCGGTGGCGGTGGCCGTAGCGGCGGCAGCAGTGGTGGTCGTGGCGGCGGCGGTGGTGGACGCCGTTACTAATCACCAATATAAGCAAGAATTTTTATACACGTTTCCGCTCATATAACAATACCGGCGATTCGCTCACCAATGGGCGAATCGCTGTTTTTCTAAACGGCTGAGTATCGCACTCAACAACGGCTATTACACATCAAAACTTTTGTTTTGATGGTCGTGTATCCATTCGTTGTTTTTCTACAAGTCACACGCTGCTGTTTTCCTGCTTTCTATTCATCATTGAATCCTTTATACTTTTCCATAAAAGTTCGCTGTAATGAAAGATTGCTGTGACATTAACCAAACAAAGACGTATTGGAAACAACTTTAGAAACCACACAAGGTAGGTACAGAAATGAAAGCAATGATTAAAAGCCATCTACGGATTATCTTGATGATAATTCTGCCGGTTCTTATTTGCCCCTGTTCGGTCATTTCCTCTGTACAGCAACCTATGACAAACAAAGATTCTTCGTGTAAATACTTCAAGATTCAGGTTGTGGACCGACAAACCGAACGGGGGGTGCCTTTGGTTGAATTACGAACCACTAACAACATAAGATACTTTACGGACAGCCATGGAATTGTCGCTTTTTATGAACCTGGCTTGATGGACATGGAGGTCTTCTTCTTTGTTGAAAGCCACGGTTATGAATTTCCGAAAGACGGATTTGGCATGCGCGGAAAAAAGCTCAGGATTTCGCCGGGTGCAAGTGCTGTCATCAAAATCGACCGCCTCAATATCGCTGAACGCCTTTACCGTGTCACGGGCCAGGGCATCTATCGTGATAGCATCTTGACCGGGCATCCGGCCCCGCTGAAAAATCCCGTTCTCAATGGACAGGTTATGGGACAGGATTCAGTATACACGTGCCTCTACCGTGACCGGCTGTTCTGGATGTGGGGCGACACGGGAAGGCCGTCGTATCCGCTGGGGCACTTTGCCACGGCCGGTGCCGTATCTGATTTACAGGGACACGGAGGACTGAATCCAACAATAGGCATCAACCTGAAATACTACGTCGACGAAAACGGATTTAGCAAAAAAATGTGTCCTTTGAAGGAACCAGGCATGGTCTGGCTGGATGGACTGCTTACCGTCAGGGACAAACAAGGCAGGGATCGAATGGTCGCCAGATTTGCACGAATGAAGAGTCTCGGAGAAACATACGAACATGGACTCGTGGTTTTCAACGATGCGACGCAGTTGTTCGAGCCGCTCGTACGTTCTGGTGTGGACTTTCTGCCATATCCAAATTCCGGACATGCTGTTCGTGTGAATGCAAATGGGCAGGAATATTACTATTTTGCCACACAATTCCCTTTAGCGGTCCGTATGCGCGTCAGGGCCAGGTGG
>JBARPZ010000143.1:0-2124 GCA_049643445.1 Sedimentisphaerales bacterium | reverse complement strand
ATACCCCCACGACCTGCCTACTGTCGGCTTCCCGTATTCTCTCCACAATCTATAAACCGCATAATTATTCTTGTAAATAAGAACTGATTCCGGTTCCAGAGTCCCGTCAAGTATCGTATGTCTTCTGACTCGCTGATTCGATATAAAATATTTACCATCCTTATCAGTAAGAATTTCATACGAAGCGGCCCAGCTTTCAGCGGAAATTCCCATAAATCCCCCAAATCTCCAGGCATAAGTAACTACTGCTCCTTCTATCGGCTCACCAGTTACGGCGCCGATTACCCTGCCGCTAAAGGAACCTGTGTGAGTGTCATGATACCAGAAGTAAAACAGGGAACCTGATAAGCAAGCTATGGGAAAGCAAACTATGAGAGCTCCAACAATAATAAAAATTGTAATATTCTTCTTTTTCACTATACCACTCTAAAATCAAAAGCAGTAAATTTTACAGTTGCCGGTTACCAACATTCAGGCGGCGTTTTTTCAGCGAAATCCTCAGTTGTCAGTCAAGCCATTAGGGGGAGAGAATAGCATAGAAATATCAAAAATCAAGATGAAAAATGGAAAAAAAGGAGTAAGGAGTAAGGAGTAAGAAGATTCGGCGTGTGCAACTGCCTTATAGGCAGGTAAGTTTTTTTTGCACATCTTACACGGCTGAGTATTATTATTGATAGGGAACCAAAGTGACATCAACAGGCTCTCTCCATGATTCATATAATTTCCCAACCAAAACACCATCTTCAGATTCCAATATATACTTAAGGCTGTGTTTACTATCGCCACCACTTTCGTATTGTGTTAATTTGAACTTTATTTCTATCTGATTGGGGCGGACGGTACTAAAAGAGCATTCTGTAAAAACCGGCTCATAAGAATAATATTGCCTTAAAAAATTGAACTCAGGTCTGCCCATATCATCCTTAAAACATCGAAGTATATGGGTTCTTTTTCTGCCAGCGATTTCAAAGGAGTGAGACCATAGCCCTTCAAAAGGGGCGGTATTCATATAGTCATGACGTTTCTTGAAGGTAGCAATTGTTTTCTTTTTCCCCGGTTGAAATATTTGTCCTTGAAATATATTTTCATTAGTCTTTTTCAAGACAACTTTGAGCCTGTCTTTTGATGGTATGGCCTGTTTATATGGAATTAGTTTGAAGACAATTTCCGCCTGATCACTGTTGATTGAATATTTTTCAAATACGGGCTCGCAGTTATAGAATTTTTTTATGAATTTGAATACTAACTTGCCATCGCTATTCCGAAAGCCTCTCAACCAAAAAGCATGATCTTCTTCCCCGGTAGTGTAGGAGAAGTTGCCTTCCAGTTCCTGAGCGGTTATGGTGGGTATGTCCTTGCTCTTTTGACAGCCAACAATGCTTGATTGCAGCCAGTTTTGTACAAATATGACAAAATCGACAACGTTAACCATGCCATCTTTGTTAATATCCGCTGGGTTTAAGGGCTTATGCTTGCCACGAATCAGGATACAATCGGCTCCCTCTATGGGCATTTCATCATATAACACTCCGGTAAGCTCCAGTACCAATTCATCGCCATGATTGACGTCACCAACGGCCTCAACAATTCTTTGAGTCTTGAATTTTAGCGTAAGGTCAAGGAAACCATCCGGCCCAGCTTCAGTACAGTTGCACTCGTCAGCATCCAATACCGGCGTAGCCACATCCTCATATCCGCTGCGGAGAGGCTCAACACCGGCTAACCGTACAGAAGTCGGATCTATTGTTGTTATATCGTAATCAGCCGTCCCTAATATGGCAACAGGAAGCACACCCTTGCTTTTGACGTTAAGTGGATTCGGACAACTGCCGGGCTTTATATCAACAGCAACAACAGTGGTGGGTTCGGGAAATGGTTTTGATATAGACCGTGAGTTCTGTAAATCAGGTCCTGTAATTTCCTTTATAAATGAGCCATCAGGATTCAATAAAGTAAGTCCATTATTGGAAGGAACGATATAACTATTACTAAAAGGGTCATATTGAACAAAAGTGGAACGGCCAAATTCTTTACAATCGAACAACAAGCTTGTGGTCTTAGTAGTCAAATCATATTCCCATAATAATGTAACACCTCTTCCACCCCCAATAGCCAAATTACCAT
>JBARPZ010000142.1:0-4098 GCA_049643445.1 Sedimentisphaerales bacterium | reverse complement strand
GTCGATGAGCAAGCGCAGCTTGTAACAACCAAATTCACCCGCGAAGATGTTCAGCCCATTCTTGAGATAGGTGACATTGAGCTAAAAATAACCGGTCTGTTGATTGACGGGACATGGTTTGAGGCCACGGATACGATTAAGGTAGTAGACAAAGCCGAAAAAAACTAACTCGGCCTCTTTAATGGGGAGTTTGAATGTCTGCCGCAGCGCTGTCAATGGCCTTTTTAAGTGTTTTCACAGCCGGCGCATCCGGCAGCTTTTCATAAGCGGCGTCAATCGCTTTTTTCGCTTCGCCGGCCCTGCCCAACTGGTAATAAACATAGCCTAACAAAAACTGCAGCTCGCCCGAATCGCTTATCTGAAGCCATTCTTCGATGTTGGCTATTCTGCTTTCCACCTTGTCCCGGTCCCCCACCATTCCAACAAGGTCTATCTTAAACCGTGCGTATTCGGGGAAAATCTCCAGGGTCCTCGAAAGAAACAGCGAGCTGCTCATATATCCGCCGGCCGCGAATAAAGCATGGCTCTTGCCCGCGTAGGCAAGGGGGTCTTTACTCTTGTAAATCGACGCGAGGGTATAGGTGTCCGCTGCCCGGTAGTACTTACCCTCCTTTAGATACTGCTCCGCCGCCCGCATATGCTGATTGAAATTGTCCTCCGAGTAGGAGGCAAAAGTCTTGTGTTCACCCCTGATACTTTGGGCTCTGATGGATAAGGCCACGCCCGTAAGTTTCTCTTGTGGTTTGATACTCGTTGCTTGTCTTAAAAGCTCGGCTTCAAGCTCATCTATTTCTTCTTCCTCTGCCAGAGCAATCTGCATTTGGTTGATTAAAATTTCAGACGGTGTCTTCTCCTTTGGTTCCTTTTGGCTCTCACCGGCCTTCGATTGTTCACCCTCAATGCTCGAAGTTTGTTTCGAGTCTCGAGCTTCAGGTATCGAGTACTTGGCTTGAATGCTCTCGATTTCCTGCTTCATCCGCTCATAAACATCAAGACCCGAAACATCTTTTTCCTCTTTTCCAACCTCGTCGGTTTGTTCTTGTGTTCGAAGGTTAATCAGCCCGTCTTTGCCGGTCAAAAGTCGTTTATCGTGTAAAGGCTCCTGCTGTTTCTCTTGCTCTCGTATTTTCAGCAGTGTAGGTGGTTGTAACGTAACTGCATCTTTCCCAAGTTCACTAAATGGCCGCAGGGACTCATCCCGGACAATCAGGCTTTGCTTCAGTGGAGGCGCTCTGTGTTGTAACTGTCCCAAATCCTGCTTCAGGCGTTCCATCTGCGCCACGTTCTGCTCATCCACAAGCCGTTTGGCTTCTGCGTATGTGAGCGTGCCGTCTAAAATCAGTTTCTCCAGATGCTGAGGCTTAAACCGCATTGGCCTGTAACTTATATCTGGAGTACTAATCTTCGGACCGGCCAAAGTCTGTTGCTGTGGTACGGATGGCACAGTAAATCCTTCCACAGTCCGGCCCGATATCTGCGAAGTTGGCGGCCTGACAACACTGCGAAGGCCCGGCCTCGTTGTCGTTACTGTACCAGAAGGTGAATAATACGGGCTGTATCTGCCGGGAAGTATGCCGAGACCACCTGAGCTGGCTGAACGCCTCAAAAATGAATTGAATGTCGTTGAAGTGGTGGTGCCACTAAAGTCCGAAATTGCATTATAAGGCACAACGCCCCGAAAATGCTTGCCCCCGCCGACGTTGCCCGTTATCACCTGATTACCGGACGTATCAATCGGGTTAGGACTGGGAAACAGGCCGCTGCGATAGCTGCTCTGGGGGACCGTCGGCGGGCCGATCGGACTGCGGATCGAAGGATTTCCGTACCCTGTTTGTGCCAGCGCCCACCCTGTGTCCGATAAACAGGCAAAAAATACCACCGCCAAAAGGATAAAAATCCGGTTTTTCATAATATTAAATACCCTGTAACCGCTCCTATGTTCATAATTAAACACATTTTACGGTCATCAGGGTTGTTTTCTTCAAAGATGCAGCCAAACATACGTCCGGTAACCGCAACGCGACTTTGCCGCTTATTTCTGCAATCCCAAACGCCCTTTCTTGCGCTCGGAAATACCCTAAGCCGGGTCGCTCTTATACTTCGGCTTTTCTGCCCAGCTTAGTTTAGTAGCTAATGTGTCCCACTGCGTCCGAAGTGGATTGTTGACAACCAGGAAATCGCCTTTATGCCTCTCGATTCTCACAACATCATCGATCGAAAGTTTGCAGGAAACCTGACCATCGATTGAAACCGTCGTCCCTTCATTAACCCGGACCCCAAAGACCTCCACCCGGCTTTCGGCGTTGATAACGATTGGCCTGAAGCTTAGCGAATGCGGGCAAATCGGACTAATAACCATCGCCTCCATCTTTGGCGAAAGTATAGGCCCTCCGCAGGAGAGATTGTACGCGGTGGACCCCGTTGGCGTGGAGATTATAAGGCCATCGCCTATACAGCCGGCAAGCGGCTGACCGTCCACCGATATTTTTAACTCGATCATCTTAAAAGGCGGCCCGGCCGTGATAACGGCATCATTGATGGCCGCCGAGCTGAATTTTTCCTGACCTTTACTCAAAATTCTGCACCCTAACATCATTCGTTTGTGTGTCCGCGCTTTTCCTGATGTTAGAGAAGGAAAGAAATCTTTAAGCTCATCGACGTTGAATTCGGCTAAGTACCCAAGCTTGCCGAGGTTGACGCCTATAACCGGCACATTCACCTGGCTCAGATGTCTCGCCGCCGAGGTAATACTGCCATCGCCGCCGAAGACAACCGCAAAGTCGGCCTCCTGTAAAATATCGACCGTACACTCCTCTATACCACAACTGGCAATGACCTCGGCCTTGCCTTTTGCAAAATCCAGAAACTCCTGGATTATCTCAGCGACGTGCCCCTTTGTCGGGTCACTGAAAATCACTAATTTGGGCAGATTCGTATCTACCATATTATCGCCTCAAACAATTAAATTCTCATTAACCTGCCAATTATCGACAATGCCGTACCAACAATCAAATAAAATCTACCCCCCCCACGTCCCCGAATGCCGTAATCGGGGATCCAGCCGTCAAACCGTCTAACCGTTTCCCCCTTCTCACTTCTAAATTTCCCTTGCCTTTCCCAACAATCCTGACCATAATACCACCGGAATAATCGGGATTAACAACCTTGCTCCGGAACTCAAACGAGATACAATATATTTATCCGCCTCTGGCGGACGCAATACGAATAAGAACCATCGGCTGCACTCGGACGCCGCTTCCAGGCCGGTCAGCTCCAACGTTATGGATTTAAGCAATGCGATGCCGTATTCTATCTCTGGTGTTCTTTCAGGTTGTCGGCTGTACGTTTTCCGGATGTCATATCGCGCGACAGCAACGGCCCAGGATATTGACCTTCCCTACATGGGATTCTGCAGTCGAGTTCCTTCAATGGCGACACTTGATCCCCGCAGGAGACAGAGAACGTGAACAATGTAAGCGAGATAGCATAATCAGAACAGTGAAAGTACAAGGCTATGAGTTTTATGTTATTGCGTTGGACTGGCGAGGTGGATCAAAACACGGCATAAGAGGCCAGAACGTACCTATGTATGTTCTTCGCCGGCAAGATTCCCACTATATGTTGGTTGGCGGCTTCTTGGGCTCGCGATTAGATGTCGTCGAAGACAATGATGCAGTAGTGGCACTTGTGTCTTACCATGTCTCGGCATCGGAGGTGCCCATTGAGAGATACTCCCTGCGCGGAGATGTCTTCAACTATATCGATCCAACTGCCAGAGGTGATGTATTCAAATAGAAACACCTAACAAATCGCTGTAGCGAACGTCTATTTTCTGCCGCTTGGTTAATTCCCATGAATAAACCATATAAACAATAATTTCGGAAACGAAAAATGAAAAGGAATCTTACCTTATGCCTGTTACTTCTAATCGTAACCGGCCGCCGGACCGATAAAATAGCAGCGATGGTTTTTTGAAATCTAAGCGAAATAGCCTATGAGAATCCTGGCACTTGAACCTTATTACGGTGGAAGTCATAAAGCGTTTGTGGATGGTTGGTCGGCCGTAAGCGCTCATAACTGGTCCCTGTATAAGTTGGC
>JBARPZ010000141.1:0-2880 GCA_049643445.1 Sedimentisphaerales bacterium | reverse complement strand
TTATGAGGGTTATCGCCCTGAAAAAATGATCATGAAGGGTGCAAAACCGCACCCAACCCCCTTAGTCCAAAGCGCCGCCATGTCGGCGATCAATCCACCCGATCCAACATACAAGCCAAAACTTCCCGTAAAAGTGATCACCAGTGCCAAGCTAAGCGATATCCAATTAGAGGCCGTCGTTTATGCGGGTCAGGCTCATAAGCAACTTTTGCCTGACGGGTCGCGTATGGGGTTTTTTATAGGCGATTCCGCCGGGGTCGGCAAGGGCAGGGAAATTGCCGCTATCATGTGGGATAACTGGAACCGGGGCCGGAAAAAGGCCATTTGGCTTTCAGAGAAAGACGCTCTACTCAAGGACGCCCAAAGAGATTTCAACCAGGTCGGATGGTCTTCTAATAAACTATTTAATCATTCCGCTACACCCGCAACCCGGAAAGACAACCAGGGAAACAAGATCTCAGCCCGGATTCATACCGATGAGGGTGTTTTATTCACCACATACAGTAAATTGGGCGCACCTCGGACCGCTGATGATCTCACGACCCGGTATGACCAAATAGTTGAGTGGGCGGGAAAGGATTTCGACGGTGTTATTGCCTTTGATGAATGTGTGCCTTCAGGGACATTAATCTCCACCCCAAATGGACCTAAAAAAATAGAGACGTTAAAAAAAGGTGATTTGGTTTTTGGGGTTGATCATAATAATGGAAACATAGTTTCTGTCTCTATCCAAAGAACTTTTAAAAGAAAAAACACTAAAGAGCTATATCAAATCGGTTCTTTAAAAATGACAGGGAATCATCCTATTTACACTGAAAACAGGGGATATGTTCCAGTAAAAGGCTTGTGCGTTACCGATATTATGTGTTATTCTCCTTCTATAAATAATAATGAAGGAGAATTTTATGGAAAAGATCTGCGAATGGTGCAAGGGCAGCTTCCTTGCCAAAAGGAAAGAGCAGCGATTTTGCGGGAGGTCTTGTTCGGGGAAATACCAAACGACTCTTCCAGGCAGAAAACCTCCGAGAGAGAGAATGACGGAAGACCAGTTGGCAAAGATAGACAATGCGGCCAGGGACAGATTAAACAAGATAAGACAAACCGATGTTTACCAAAAGAATTTAAAGAAATATCTTTATTCAAATCGGAATCCAATATTGAAAGAAGAGGTCAGGAAGAAGGCCTTGGATGCAATGAAAAAGAAAGGATACAAACATCTGGCCGGTGGGAATGGTATGGGTCCGACATTATCGCAGAAATTGTTGGCACATGCTCTTGGTTGGCCAATGGAGCATGCGGTTGGAGTAAGGCCGATCAAAAAAGGGTATCCGAGAAGTTTCAAAATAGATATAGCGAATCCAAAAATGAAAATAGCAATAGAGGTGGATGGTTTAAGCCACCGAACCAAAAAGGTAATGATTGCCGATCAGAAAAAAACAGATTATTTGGAATCAAAAGGATGGAAGGTCATCAGATTTCAAAACAAGGAGGTATTGAAAGATTTGAACACTGTAGTTCAGAAGATATATTTGTATATAACATAGAAACTCCAACTGCAAATTATTTTGCAAACGGTCTTCTCGTCCATAATTGTCATAATATGGGTAACGCCGTTGACAGCACAGGCGGAAGATATACAAAAAGAGCCTCACGCCAAGCCCTGGCCGGTGTAGCATTACAGCTCCGCCTTCCAAAGGCCCGCGTCGTTTACACAAGTGCCACAGGTGCCACCACGGTTATGAACCTTGCCTATGCCGAACGCCTTGGCTTGTGGGGTGAAGGTACCGCCTTTGCAGATAAGATGGATTTTATACAAAAGATATCTTCGGGCGGAATAGCGGCCATGGAGCTTGTGGCAACGGATATGAAGGCCATGGGGCTTTATATGTCCCGCTCCCTTTCCTATGACGGCGTTGAACAAGAGACACTCGTTCATAATCTTAGCACCGAGCAGATTAACAGTTACAATAAATTGGTTGAAGGATGGCAGGTCGTCCTTAACAATATACAGGCCGCTTTAATCGCAACCGGTGCCGTCGATTCCGACGATGGCCATTCAGTTATGGCCTCGGCTGTCAGCAACGCCATGTCCGCCTTTTGGGGCGCAAACCAGCGGTTTTTTAACCAAGTCATTACCTCGATGCAAACCCCCACGCTAATTAAAAAGATCCGGAAGGATCTTGCGGCGGGCCACGCCCCTGTCGTCCAGTTGACAAGTACCTTTGAGGCAGCAACCAAAAGAGCACTGGCGCGTCTCGAAGATGATCAAACCCTTGATGATCTTGACCTGACCCCAAGGGATGGCTTGATGCAACTGGTCCAAGGTGCCTTCCCTGTGGCCCAGGTAGAAACGTATGTTGACGATCACGGTAACGAACAAAGCCGTTTTGTCCGTGATTCCAAGGGCAATATCGTACTCAATTCCGAGGCCGTGGCCATGCGGGAAAAGCTCCTTGATGAGATTGGCAGCATTGCGGTCCCACAAGGTTCCCTTGATATGCTCCTGGATGAGTTTGGCACTGATGTCGTGGCCGAAGTTACTGGCAGGACAAAGAGGGTCGTCAATAAAATTACCGAAAAGGGAACTCAAAAGGTAGTTGAGTCGTGGTCACGGGTTAAATCAACAAATGATGTTGATCTTTTCATGAAGGATAGAAAGAAGATCCTCGTCTTTTCCGAGGCAGGGGGCACAGGCCGAAGTTATCATTCAGACCTTTCCGCTAAGAACCAAAGAAAGCGTATACACTACCTCATTCAACCGGGATGGAGGGCAGATAAAGCCATCCAGGGCCTTGGCCGCACACATCGTTCAAACCAGGCAACTCCCCCTAAATATTACCTGGTAACTACCGACCTTAAAGGGCAAAAGAGGTTCGTGGC
>JBARPZ010000140.1:0-11113 GCA_049643445.1 Sedimentisphaerales bacterium | reverse complement strand
GCAAGATTGATCATTTCATTACCACCGTTTTTGGCCACAAGCAACTTCGGGTTCCCGGGTGATATCGCAGCGGTGCCGACGACCCATTTGCTTTTGCTCTTGTCACCCTTGACCTCCCAGTCATTGAGGTCCTTGCCGCTTAAAAGCACGGCAGTGTCATCGGATTTCGGCTTCAGGTTTTTTATCCTTATATCCTTGAAATCAACTATCATAGGTGGCCCCGCGTGAATCTGCAGCGACAGGTTCCCTTCCATGGCAGCACCATTGCGGTCCTTTGGATCATCCGGATTGGTCACCCGGTCGTTGTCGACCAGTTCCATTGTTGGAAAGCCATTGAGGTAGTGCTTCAGGTGGTTGCCACGGGCGATGATGGTGTATTCGTTCCAGTCCTTCATCTTATAGTAGCCGGCCTTCTTGAGAGCCTCAACATCGGAGACCTTGCCGACAACGTTTTTCTTTCCGTCCTTATCAATGACCATAGAATCACCGACGTTAACCAGCCAGCCGCGCCCGCCCTCGTGGTATAGAAATCCGACTTTGCCAGGATTATTTTCAACTTCCGCCTGGTAGCCGGTGATACGCCACTTGTCCATCTCTTTGCTGCGGTACTGGATACCTGAGTTGCCGTTCTGGATGCGGAACTTTATCTTGAGAGCAAAGTCCTTTAACTTGCCGCCGCGCCAGACAATAAACGTATTGCCCCGTGCCGGGTTTTCCTTCGTAGTCTCACCGCGGATCACCCCATCCTTGACCGACCAGAGCCGGGGGTCGCCGTCCCAGCCGCTCAGGTCTTTGCCGTTGAATATCCATTGCCAATCGCTCTGGCCCAGGTCAGCAGCGGTCCGTTCGAAGTAGGGAACGCATTCAGCGATTTCAGGCATAGAATTCAGCCAGTTGTGCTCGTACTCGATTGAGAACGAACCCTTGAAGTTCTGCCGGTCAAGCTCAGCCAACATCGCTTTAACATCGCATTTTCCTGTCCCCCATATCACATCGTGTCCCTGGTCAAGGTCCTTAAAATGCAGGCTGATAATACGACCTTCGAGCTTCTTTAATTGCTCAACAGGATTCAGGCCCGACCGGAACCAATGCCCGGTATCCGCACAGGCACCAATTCGCTTGCTGCGCCCTTTGCAGACCTTAAGCACGGTTTCGGAATCCCAGTAATGCGAAGGTTTCGGATGATTGTGGATGGCCACGTTAATCTTGTATTCATCACACAGCCTCTCTATCAAATCAAACGCATCCTCCGGGGGCTCGGACACAATCGTCTCAATCCCCATATCGCGGGCAAAGTTAAACACCTTTCGGCATTCAGCCTCGTTGTTTGACAACCCGACTACTCCGTAATTTATCAGTTTCACGCCCGCATCCTGGAGCTTTTGCTTGACTTCCTTTTTGACTTCGGAGGACATATTGTGGTCGAATCTGGCATCTGGCTTTTCCTTGCTGAGCCTCTGGCCGGGATATGCCTCGATGTAGCGCATGCCGAGCGCCCTGGTCTTATCAACAGCTTCATAAAACGTAAAGCGATTAAAGGTGTAGGCCTGCATCCCCAGACGCCAGTTTTCCTGACCACCATAGGCTGCATTAGGCCTTGGTAAACAACAGATAGAGCAAACAACCAACAACAACACAACAGTAAATTTTGTCTTTTTGTTCATTTCATTTTCTCCCGTGAATTAAAAATTTTACTTCCAGGTTTCCATCAACCCGAGGTTCCATTTTACAAGGTCCATCCCTGACGATACTTACGTTTTAGATATTTTTCGGCCTCTGGTGCATTGGTGGCTTTGAGTTTCGGCCCGTCCCAGAGTAATTTCTTGCCGGCCCGGGCTGCAATGTTGCCCAGCAGGATAGTTTCAGTCAACGGCCCGGAGTAATCAAAGTTTGTCGAGGGCTTTGGACCACCCTTACATGCCCTGATCCATTCCTGGTAGTGATTGATGCCCCTCGGCAGAAATGGCTCAGGGAGCTTGAAACCTTTCGATTCCGGTATCAGTCTTGGCGTTCCCATGTGCGGGGCGAGCAGAGTGCCTTTTTCGCCATAGTAAAGTCCGCCCTGACCGGGCAAATTCCGCCCTTCATCAAGCTCTTTAGGCCTCGGAGGATTGTTGGCACCGTCATACCAGGTAAGCGTAACCGGCGGCAAATCGCCCCGCTCACCAAACTCCCATTTCACAATTGTCTTCTGTGGATAAGTTTCATTATTAAACTCGCCGGGATCCGCTTCCACGCTCACCGGATAATGTAAGTCCAGTGCCCAACAGACGGGATCGATTATGTGGCAGCCCATATCTCCGAGCGTTCCCGTTCCAAAATCCCACCAGCGTCTCCAGTTACCGGGCAGGTAAGCCGGATGGTAAGGCCGCCATGGTGCCGGGCCAAGCCACAAGTCCCAGTCCAATGTCTCAGGCACTGGCGGTGTCTCTTTCGGCCGGGTGCCGCCGCCCCAGTTCTTGTTGCTAAAGATATCCACTTTTCGAACTTTACCTATCATCCCGGATTTAACAATCTCAACTACCCACTTGACGGCATTTTCAGCGTGAATATGAATACCCATCTGCGTCATTACCTTGTGCTTTCGTGCCGCCTCGGTGAGTTTGCGCACCTCGAAAACATCGTGGGCTAAGGGCTTCTGGCAATAAACATGCTTGCCATTTTTAATAGCCATCATTGCCGCCACCGCATGGAGATTGTCCGGTGTCGACACTGTAACGGCATCGATGTTTTTATCCTCCTTCTCCAACATCCTGCGGAAATCGCGGTATTTTTTCGCCCCTGGGTACTTTGTAAAGGTACCTGCTGCGTGCTTCCAGTCCACATCGCAGAGCGCTACGATGTTCTCTGTACTGACTTGTCCCACGTCGCCAGCTCCCATACCTCCGATGCCGATGCAGGCGATGTTGAGCTTTTCGCTTGGCGGGATTCGTCCGGCCCCACCAAGAACATGCCGCGGTACAATCGTAAACGCAGCAGCGGCAGCGGCGCTGCCTAAAAACTGCCGACGTGTAATCATGTTCTTTCCCACGTTTGCACTCCTCAAACTTAAGCTGTCCCTCGCGGTTTTTTTTACTCCCGGCTCCAGCCGGACGAAAACAATTATAGTGTCCAACCATCGCGGTAGTCGCGACGGAGAAACTTGTTGGCTTCGGGAACATTGGTAATCTTCAAGTTCGGCCCATCCCATAACAGCTTTGTCCGGTTCATTTTCTCTCTCAGTTCCTGACGCAGAGCGACATTGCCCAGGAGGACCGCTTCTGCCAATGGCCCGGCGTGATCCAGGAAATTCGAGCCGGCGGGTTCGCCGCCCTTGCAGGCATCAATCCACTCTTGGTGATGTCCGGGTGAGCGAGGCAAAACCTTTGGTGGTTTTCCGTATTCTTTCCTCCTTGAATCGGGTATCAGCCTCCCGCCCAACATCTTGCCCTTGTCACCAATAAACAATGCACCGTTTGTACCTATCTGCCGGCCATCTTCCAGTTCGTCCGGCCGTGGTGGCCTCATCCCCCCGTCATACCAGGTCAACTTAACCGGCGGCATATCACCACGAGCAGGGAACTGGTAATGTACTGCCGAGGCCACGGGATATGTTTCATTATTGACCAGTGTAGAGATGGCTTCCACACTCGTCGGGGCCCCAAGCTTCAAGGCCTTAAAAATCGGGGACAGGGCATGACAGCCGATATCACCCAGCGCCCCGGTACCGAAATCCCACCAGCCGCGCCAGTTAAACGGCAGGTAAGCCGGATGATAAGGTCGATGCGGTGCCGGGCCAAGCCACAGGTCCCAGTCTAACGTCTCAGGTACCGGCGGTGTTTCCTTCGGCCGTTCCACCCCCTGGGGCCAATATACCGCATTAAGTCCATTTAAGGGCCTATCGGTCCAAACATGAACTTCGCGCACCGGACCAATCGCCCCGTCCAAAATGTATTCACTCATCAGGCGGGGCCCCTCAGTTGCCTGACCCTGGTTTCCCATCTGTGTTGCGACCTTATGCTCACGGGCCGCTTCGGCAACCTTACGGGCCTCATATACCGAGTGCGTCAATGGTTTTTCACAGTACACATGCTTGCCCCTCTTTATGGCTGCTATAGACGCCGGTGCGTGCACATGGTCCGGCGTGGCAACCACTACCGCATCGATATTCTTGTCCTCCTTATCCAGCATCTTGCGGAAATCACGGTATTGCCTGGCTTTGGGGTATCGCCTGAACGTACCTGCTGCACGCTTCCAGTCCACATCGCACAGAGCGACAATATTTTGACTGCTGACTGCTCCGATGTCACCGGCCCCCTGACCGCCCACGCCGATACCGGCTATATTGAGCTTCTCGCTCGGAGCCCTATTACCGGAGCCTCCCAGCACATGCCGAGGAACAATCGTAAACGCTGCCGCTGTCGCAGCACCACCAATAAAATCACGACGTGATATTTTTTTCTCTTTCACAACTCAACTCCTATCTTCGCTTAATGCTTGTGGTTAGATTTATCCGGCTCCTCCTGAGCACAGATAATCACAATGTCCACCCTTTGCGATATTCCCGGCGGATGTATTGATTGGCCTCGGGCATATTGGTAATCCTCATATTCGGCCCATCGTAATACAGCTTAAGGCCTTTTTCATATAGCGTCTGACCCATATGCACGGCAATATTTCCAAGCAGAACAACTTCGGCCATTGGACCTGAGAGCTCAAAATTGGACCTGGCGGGCGGACCACCTTTGCAGGCCAATATCCACTCTCTATGATGCCCGGGTGACCTGGGCAGAGTTTTTGCAGGCTTTTCGTATTCTTTCATTTTTGCTTCGGGTATCAACCTGTGACCGAGCATTTTGCCTTTGTCACCTACATAGAGATTATCATCAGCGCCTCCAAAGCGGCGACCGTCTTCGAGCTCGGCAGGTCGGGGGGGCATCAGTCCTCCGTCATACCAGGTCAGCTTAACGGGCGGCATGTCACCCCGGGCAGGGAACTCATAACGAACGATAGATGCCAGAGGCGCGGTTTCAGAATTAACCCCGCTCGTACAGGCCTCGACACTTGTCGGATAACCCAGCTTCAGGGCTCTGAAAATAGAAACGAACTGATGGCATCCAATATCACCTAAGACACCGGTTCCGAAATCCCACCAGCCCCGCCAGCTAAACGGCAGATAACAAGAATGATATGGCCTTCCCGGTGCCGTACCAAGCCACAGGTCCCAGCTAAGCCCTTCGGGCACAGGCGGTGTATCCTTGGGTCTGTCTATTCCTCGTGGTGAAATCGGCCTGTTACACCATGAGTGCACCTCTCGCACCGGTCCGATTGCTCCATTCCAGATAAACTCACACACCAGCCGCGTCTCTTCGGACGCCTGCCCCTGGTTTCCCAACTGGGTCGCGACTTTAGCCTCTCGGGCAGCCTCGGTAACCTTACGGACCTCAAAAATATCGTGCGCCAGCGGCTTTTCACAGTAAACATGTTTTCCCATCTTGATTGCCATCATAGTGGCTACGGCGTGCGTGTGGTCCGGCGTAGCTACTACGACCGCATCAATATTCTTGTTTTCTTTATCCAGCATCTTGCGGAAGTCACGGTATTGCCTGGCCTTCGGATACTTCTTGAATGTACCCGCAGCGTTCCTGAAATCCACATCGCACAGAGCAACGATATTCTCACTGCTGACTTCTCCGATGTCACCGGCCCCGCGACCGCCCACGCCAATACCGGCTATATTAAGCTTCTCGCTCGGAGCGGTATTACCGGCGCCTCCCAACACGTGCCGGGGCACAATCGTAAAAGCCGTCGCAGCAGCTGCTGCACCCATGAAATCACGTCGAGAAATCTTCCTGATACTTTGTTTAGTAGTTTTCTCTTGGTTTTCCATATTAATATTCCTCAAAAAAATTACTCTTATCAACCCTCATAAATGGTTGCATTTCATTAAGGCTAACAGTTCACTAAATACGAGCCTAAGCCACCATAAATTACAATTATTCCGAATATATTATATTTAAGACCTTATAAATTACAGGTTAAATCGGTTACTGCTCAACGCGATGCGGCCTCTTCAGGCAATTCGACCAGCCAGATATTACGGTATTGCACAGGATTACCATGGTCCTGCAGGTATATACCGCCCCGCTGGGTAATATTGCCACCCGGTGCCGCCGTTGTTGCCTTCGATACCTTTGCCTTATCGTGTATCTTCACACCGTTGTGCACTACCGTCATTAGGGCATCTTTGACCTTCTTTCCGCTGCTATCGAAACGGGTGGTACGGAACGTGATGTCATACGTTTGCCACTGCATCGGCGGCGCACACATATTTACCAGCGGCTGCGCGACACTGTAGATTCCGCCGCATTCGTTGTCCCGGCCTTCAAGACCATAGCTGTCGAGCACCTGCACTTCAAATCGTCCCTGCAGATACACACCGCTGTTGCCGCGTCCCTGGCCCCGCGCATCGGGCATAAACGGTGTACGAAATTCGAGGTGCAGCTTTACATCCGCAAATTCCTTTTTGGTTATAATCGAACCGGTACCGGGCACGGCTTCCATGGCTTCATCAACGAGCTTCCACTTTACCGGCCCCGGTTTGTTTCCTGAATACTTCCACTCATCAAGATTCTTCCCCTTGAACAACACAACGGCACCGGCCGGAGGCTTGGCTCCTAATTTTGGCGAAAGCCGGATCACTTTTTCCATTACCAGGCTGCCGGCAAAGTCTTGTCCCTGGAAAGTACCGGCAAATTTCTGGCCCTCAAGAATCGCCTGCAAAGTAAATTCAAAATCTTCATATTTGGCAGGACCCGAAAAGCGTACTCTTGCTTCTTTAAGCTGGCCTTCGAGCATCGCTATTGCCGGCACACGTTCGTTGAACTGATCAAGAAACTTGGCTCGATATTTTCCATCGCCTAACGCAATTACCTGTGCGACCAGGGGGCCTGAATCAGATCCATCATCCAGCCTCCAGGTTCCCTGCCAGTCTCCCATGAATGGGTCAAGCCTCTCAATTTCCGCTTTCGCCTCCTGAACATAGTTACTTCTCAGGGGCCCGGTGCAAGAGGCCAGGGCCATAGACAAAACAAACAGCACAACAACAAACAGCTTCATGCTTGTGTGCTGAAAACGACATATCCTTTTTTTCTTTATTGCTTTCAAAACCACAATTTTTCTCCTTTTTATATCATCAACGATAAGCACCTGCTTACTGGTACACTTATACTCATTCGCATTTATGCTCTTACTTGTCCTTAAACTGACTTATCAATTCCTGTGCCCGCTTGCGTAAGAAATCATTTTTTGAAATTTGGATAACCTTCTGTAGCGCAGCCTTACTCTCTGCAGGAAAGCTGTCGCTTATGGCTTCAGCGATTTTGACCAAGGCAACTTCCGCCTCTTGTTGCAAAGCCTTATCATCCAGGTAAAGTGCTGCTATTTTAAGTGCGGAAAGTGATTTTATGTTTGCCAGCCCAGACAGAACCATTTTCTTCTCGCTTATATCCGAAGCCAGACTCATTGCCTGTTTGTACATTCCAATTGTCTCTTCCGCCGGACGACTGCTGTCAAGGCCAATCAGCCTGACAAACCCACGAAGTGCCAGCACCCGATGTAATTTATTGTCCGAGGTCTGTACTACTTTCAACAGGTCAGCAACCGGCTCAGCGGTTGGCCACCCAGCCAGAGCGCGAATGCAGGCTTCCTGCACTGCAACGCTCTTGTCTTTAAGGCCCGCACGAAGCACGCCTAAAGCACTGTCGTCGCCTATCTTGCCGAGCACTCTCAGCAGAGAGCAACGGCTGGTCTGCTCTTTAACCGAAGGCAGCGCAGCCAGTACCGCCTCTGCCCGCCGGCTCTTGTCACTGACTTTATGCGCAACGGCAGTTACAGTCTTCTCAGCTTCTCTTCGGTCGACCCCACTTTGGACGTCTACCAGAAGCTTGACCAATGCCGGCAGGTATTTCGGCTCAGCAATGGTCTTTAAGACCCGCAGAGTTTCTCTGCGAACTTTTGCATCCTTGTCCCGTGCGGTTTTCAATAGGCTTTCAACGCCTGCTGCTATATTGCGTTCACCGGTGCTGCGAATCAGCTCAACTTTGACCCTGGCCTCGGCGGACGGTATCGCTGCAAGAACCGTTTCATCAATCTTTGGCCCCCGCAGACGATATAGACTTTCGCGGGCCGCTTTCTGCTCTGCACCCCGCGTAGCTGCCGCTGTCCCTGCCAGCAAACCAACACTTGAAGCATTGCCCAGGT
This sequence comes from Sedimentisphaerales bacterium, assembly GCA_049643445.1. GTDB lineage: Bacteria > Planctomycetota > Phycisphaerae > Sedimentisphaerales > Anaerobacaceae > CS2-K091. Next base: position 2,872 of record JBARPZ010000140.1, on the reverse strand, counting down.
CCCCTATCGCCTTCAAGGCCGCAACCCGAACGGACTGGTCTTTGGCCTTTGCAGCTGCTATAACTGCCGGCAGCGCAGCCCGGTCACCACGGTCGGCCAAAGCCGACAGTAACTGCATTTGTCCCCTGGCGGAAAGGCTCGGCAGCTCACGTGCCAAAACTTTTGTAACTTCCGGTCCCGGCATATCTCTTATCAAGGATATTGCCATGGACTGCATCGATTCATCTTCTCCCTTAAGGGCGTTGATGACAATCCCGATAGTTTCATTCTCAGGCTCCTCGGACCCTGCCGCCGATACCATCGCGCAGCCTATAACTGCGTAAATCACAAGTGTTACAGCCATTCGTAGTCTCACCTGTGCTACTTTGCTCTTGTGCATCTGATTCATCTTCTTTTTAAACTTCTCCTTTATCTTATTGCAGTAACCATACCTCGCAATGCGGCAGCACCAATCGGCGCTGGCTCTTTTGACAGTTCCTTGTAAATGGCCGAAGCCTCAGACTTTTTACCATCGGCTGCGAGCTGGTCGGCACACTTCAGATAACTATCCAGAACCACGAGCCGCAATTTACCCTTTGTCTTGGTCCTTGCTTCTGCCAGAGCTTTCGTGGCGTCCGGACTGGCAATTTTACCAAGAGCCGCTGCTGCTGCGTCAGCTTCCAATGCATCCGAACTGTAAACCAGCTTGCTCAGTGCCTTAACAGCCTTTTTGTCACCACGTTGACCCAGCGAGTTAATGATCCCGACCTTTGCCGTGCCGCTCGTTTTCAGCAGGGCTCCCCTTAAAGCTGCATCGACAGCCTCACCGGGTATACGCTCCAGGGCATACCTTGCCATATCAGCGGGATGGGCGGCTGCTTTCGAGGCAGGCTTCTGGCTCAGCATCGCGGTCAGCGCTGGAACACAAGCACTGGTCCCAATGATGCTCAGCTTTCGGCAGACAAACTGCTTGGCAGCCGGCGTTGCATCAGACTTCAGCACCTCTACTAAAGCCTTCTCAATTTGCATCAGTTCCGCACGCGAACCATACGCGTCACGAATCTTATCCGACAGTTCGGTCAGTGCCGCGCGGCTTTGACCATAATCGTACTTCTTAATCTTTTCCAATAATTCGTCCATTTCAGATCCCTTTCCTATACTAATCATTGGCTTTGGTTTCGTATCCACCGGAAAATCACCCAGGGCAAACTGGATGCCGGCTAAATAATGCTGAAGTAGCGCCGGGTCCCACGTAAGGTGGTTGTTGTGACCCAGCGAACAATAAAACAAACGTCCCTTTCCATAACTTTTGACCCAGCTGATACCGATGTCCGTATCTTCCGGACCGGCTTTCTTGTGGGTCGCTTCATCCGACATATCCAGACTCATCAGAACACGCTGCTTATCGCGTGAATACAGCGGCGGTTTTGTGCGATAAATCTCATCCTTGACCTTGAAGCCTTTACCCTTATATGGCGCCATAAGCGGATGCCCCGGATCATCAATCTTGATCGCCACAGTGTCACCACTGCCCCAGGGATGACCGCAGAACTGCCCGCCCATCATCTCCGCGGCTTCAGGCCATTTGTAGAAATTATCCGTCGCTGCGTGAATTCCAATAATCCCCTTGCCGCCTTTGATGAAACCCATCAAACTCTTACGCAGTTCCGGCCCCTCAAAGCCAAGCCTGGTTGTATTATTCAGGCAAACAGCGTCAAACTTGCTTAGGTTCTCGGCCTTGAACATCGCCATGTCACCGCTTACCACAACTTCAAAGGCCCCTGTCTTCTTCCCCATTATCTCCAGAGCCTTGTCCCAGTGCGCTATCGAGCCATGCTTGAAACCTTTGCACAAATTGAAGACAAGCAGTTTTCTCGGCTGCTTCGGGGTCGCCACAGGCTTTGCCGGCATGGCTGCTTCTATCTTCTGCACATCCTGCTCTGAAACGGCAACCGAACAATTTGTGAGCAGCGACAAACAGCAGAAGGCAGAAAGTGCAATATAAATAAACTTTAACCTTTGCCTCATGTTTACTCCTTTCTTTCTACAACTTATATTCAATAATCAACTTTCTACTTATCAACAATCGTTCCTATAAATGCCAGGGAGCCCGCATCGGACGTGACAGCAGCCGGTTGGCCTGGTCACTGTTAAGGAAGACTTCTTTATCGGGGTCCCATCGCAGCTTTTGCTCGGTCAGCATCGCGATTTCTCCCAGCAGTCCAACGCTGATAGACCGGTGCCCAACCTCAGCTGGGGCAATAGTTTCTTCCCGGCTCTTGATGCAGTCCACGAAATTTTGCTTGTGGTCCCGGCTTCTTATTAATTTTATTTCGTCAGGTCCAATCACCTCATCCAGAATGTTCTTGGGCTCAGACTCAAGCTTGCCGCGTTTGACATATATCCAACCCTTCTCGCCGTACCACTTCGCTCCCTGGAGATTTTTCTTGTTATTAGTGACAGACATTACAATCCCGTTGGCGTACTTACAGGTAAAATCATACTCCGTTGGAGCATCATACATGCCGTCCTTGGGATAAACACCCTTGCCTTCTATCTCGATCGGCCCGGTCCGATCCAGGCCAAGACCCCAGTGCGCTATGTCGATATGGTGGCCTGCCCAGTCGGTGAGCTGCCCGCCTGAGTAATCCATTATCCACCGCCAGTTCCAGTGGTAAACACCCCTAAAAGGTACCCAGGGAGCCGGGCCCAGCCAGAAGTTCCAGTCAAATCCATCAGGAACCGGCTGTACCGGATTATTGCCGGTGCCGCCTCCGGTCGGCAGACCAACCTCGACCTTATGCACCTTGCCAACCCGCCCGTTGCGGACCAGCTCACAGGCCTTGTGGAAGTTTCCCTCCGACCGCTGCTGGCTGCCGGTCTGCCACACCCT
>JBARPZ010000139.1:0-23771 GCA_049643445.1 Sedimentisphaerales bacterium | reverse complement strand
CAGGCGATGGAGAATGGCAAGCTTGCCAACGAGGGATTTATACGCTGCCGAAATTTCGTCAAAGGCTGGCTCAATCATGCCGACCCTGCGACCGGCTTAATCCCCAGAAACCTCAACAGGAACAAGGACATCTGGAATGCCCAGGACAGCGCCGCGGATAATTACCCCTTTATGGTACTTACTGCGGCCATTACGGACCGTCCCATGTTCGATGGCCGAATGCTCGATATGCTTCGCACCGAGACCAAACTTACATCCCGAATCGGAAACCTGCCGGACACGTACTCATTTCCCAAAAAGAATTTTCAGGATGCACAGCCCGATATTGGCCGTATCATCTTCGGCTCGTCCGAATACATCAAAGACGGCCTGCTGCCGCTTACCGAATGGCTGGGCCCAAGCCCCTGGTGTGACCGTATGATCGGCATCCTCGATGATATATGGAAGCACGCCCCGGTTGATACCAGGTACGGCAAAATCCCGTCAACCAGCCAGGAAATCAACGGCGAGATGCTCCAGACCCTTTCCCGCATCTACTGGATGACAGGTGACAAAAAATACCTCGAATGGGCCGTTCGCCTCGGCGATTACTACCTTCTCGGCGACCACCACCCTACCCGTGTAGTTTCCCCGGCGAAGGGGCAGTGGCTCCTGCTTGAACTGACCGAACCGCAGCAAATCGCCCGCGCCGAAATCGCCTGGATCTACGGCGACCGGCGAAGTTACGTTTTCAACATCGAGACCTCCAGGGACAAGCAGACCTGGAAGAAGGTCTTCGACGGCAAGTCAAGTGGCAAGTCGGCGGCCATGGAATCGTACGGATTGCCTGAGACTTCGGGCCGCTATTTCCGCATCAATGGGTTCGGTAACAACGAGAACGACTGGACCAACATCGCAGAAATCGCCTTCTATGGGACCTCAGATAAGAAGCTGAAAGTCAAATCCGCAACAGCCAGCGGTCACCAGGTTCCGAACAGGCCGGCCAACACCTTCGATGGTGATATGGGCACAAGATGGTCCGTCGGCGGGGCGGGTGCCAGCGGACCGAGGCTGCGACTCGATGACCACGGCTGCGAGATCGTCTCTGGCCTGTGTGAGCTCTACGCCGCCGTCAATTTTGTCGTCCCTGATAAGAAGCACGCATATGAAAAACCAATCCACGAGATGCTCGACCGAATCCTCGAAGTGGGCCGCGACGGGCATGGCCTGTTCTACAACTGGGTCGATACCGCCACCGGTGCCCATGACAACGGTAGAACCGACAACTGGGGTTACAACCTGAACGGTGTCTACACCGTTTATCTAATCGACAAAACCGAGGCCTATCGTCAGGCCGTACGATATGCCCTCGGCAACCTCACTCAATACTATAGCGACTACAAATGGGAAGGTGGTGGTGCCGACGGCTACGCCGATTCCATCGAAGGCGCCATCAATCTCTACAACCGCGAACCAATACGCTCAGCCGAAGAATGGCTGGACTATTCAACAAAGCTGATGTGGAAAATTCAAAAACCGGATGGCATCATCGAGGGCTGGCACGGTGACGGCAACTTCGCAAGAACTACCATAATGTATTGCCTGTGGAAAACCAGGGGCCTGACTATCAGACCCTGGCGCGAGGATGTTATTTTTGGCGCTGTTCAGGATGGCAATGTTCTCAAAATAAGTATTCGTGCCGAAAAGAAGTGGGAGGGGAAAATCCTGTTCGATGTGCCGCGTCATAAAACTGTTATGAAGATGCCCATTGACTGGCCCCGCCTCAATCAGTTCCCCGAATGGTTCACCGTCAAGGCCGAAAAACCCTATACCTTTCACGACCTAAGGTACAATTACAAGGAAACAGATACAGGCAAACAATTTCATGAAGGCATCACCATACACTTGAAAGCCGGGACCGAACGGCGCATGCTGGTGAAATAACCTCAAGAAAGAGCATAATAGCAAAAGTTTATTTATGCACTTACTGCAAACAGCATTCAAAACCAGGGGGTTTAATAATGACAAAATCAACTATGTTCAATTCAGCAGGAACCTGCAATATCGAAAGGGCAGCTAACATTTACGAGAGTTTACGCCGTACTCGACCGGGCACAAAGCGGGACCTGAAAAATTACGTCAAAGTTTTTCTTGGTATCGATGTCCCGGACAAAAGAATCTGCCCCGAACATCATAGGCCGATGGATTATCTCTGGCACACTTTCGCTGCAGACTTCGCTGCCGAAGCAAAAGCAAACGCCGATGCAATTGTCTGGGCCAACCGTGCCGGCGGCAAGACTGAATTGGCTGCGGTCGCAACGCTTTTGGACTGTGTCTTTAAGCCGAACTGCCGGGTCAGGATTCTTGGCGGCTCAGGTGAGCAGTCCGGCAGAATGTATCAATACCTTACCGCTTTTTTATGGAACGGCTTCGAAAAGTTTCTGGCAGGCCCGGCCCTCAAAGCAAAATGCCGTTTTCTCAACGGCTCGTCCGTCGAGGTCCTGACGCAATCGGCGACCAGTGTTCGCGGCCAGCACATTCACAAACTTCGATGTGATGAGGTTGAGCTTTTCGACGAGGATGTTTTTGCAGCCGCAAAGTTCACCACCCAGAGCACCGAAAATCTTGTGGCTGCTATGGAGCTAATCAGCACAATGCACAGACCGTATGGTTTGATGCAAAAAGTTGTTTCCGATGCAGATTGCTTCGGCACACCGGTCTTTAAATGGTGCATGTTGGAAGTAATTGAAAAGTGCGTCGATAGAAGCTGTTCGCAGTGCCCCTTGATGGAAGACTGCCGGGGAAAAGCAAAAGTTGCCGACGGTTATCTGAAAATTGACGATTGCATAACTCAGATGCGACGGGCCAGCAGGGCAGGCTTCGAGGCTGAGATGCTTTGCAGAAGGCCTTCACTGGAGAATGTGGTCTTTAGCGAGTTCGATCCATACAGGCACGTCCGGCCTCTTGATTATGACCAGAACCTGCCTCTCTACCGCGCCCTTGATTTTGGTTTTGTAAATCCCTTTGTATGTTTGTGGATTCAGGTCGACAGTGCCGGCGTTGTGCGGGTCATAGATGAGTATGTTCGAAGCCGCGCGACGATTGACGTGCACGTTGGCGAGATTAAGAGCCGCACACCCGGCGGCGAAAGTTCGGTGGCTGCGACTTTTTGCGACCCCGCCGGTGCCGGCGTAAACGATGTTACCGGAACAAGTGCCGTTCGGGAGCTGAGGGCGATGGGAATAAAAGCCCGATACCGGCGAAGCGGCATCCTGGAGGGTATTGAGCTTGTCCGAAGGGCGGTTCGGGCCGGAGATGGCAAGAGCCGGCTTATAATCTCACACAGGTGTCAGCGGCTGATAGAGGCGATGCGGTGCTATCATTATCCCGAATCCGGCAGTGCTGCCGCCGGCGAGCTGCCCCTAAAAGACGGTGTCTACGACCACCCAATCGACGCTTTGCGATATTTCTTCGTCAACCACAAACGAACCACAAAAACCACCACCAGACGCTATTAAATTGTGAGAAATTTGTGAGGAAAACCGAGAAAATTTGGGTAATTTACCCGGCAAATTGCTGAAAAATCGAAGAAATGTAAAAAATCTTCTGTTTTCCAGAATAAAATTAACCCATTATGCCGATTTCTATAGTATAATATTCTGGGAACCAGAAATAGGAGGTTAAAAATGGATATCGCACGGAAATTAAAATTCGCAAGGGAAGCCATTGGTTATACTTTGAAAAAAGCTTCTCAAGAAAGCGAGATAGGTGAATCCTCCATCAGTGAATTCGAGAATTCAAAACGTGAGCCAAAGTTTTCACAACTTAGCAGGTTAGCGGAGGTTTACAGAAAAACAATAGACATCTTTTTATCTGATGAACCAATTATTGAAGATACAGTGCTTTGGCGTGATAAACCAGATTCGGCAGAAAGCAAGAAAACCGAAGCAGAGTTTAAGCAACTTTGCGAACAATACCATAGGCTTGAAGTCTTGACTGATGAAGTAAAAGAGTGCAGTTTGCCAAAGCCCGATATAAGTAAGCCCGAAGAGTTTACTTTTAGACAAGCTGAACTATTTGCAAAGAAGGCCAAAAAGTGGTTTCAACTTGGCGACGTGCCAATAGCTTCACTTAAGCGGCTACTTGAAGAGGTCTACTACATTAAGATATTCTATCTGGAATACTCCGGCAGTTCTATATCGACTGTATCAAACCGGTTTGGTCCTGCTATTCTACTAAACGCTAAGAGCAAGCAGTGGAGACGAAGCTATGATCTTGCTCACGAGCTCTTCCATATTCTTACATGGTCGATTTTCCGGGCTCAATCGGCTGAGTTAAGTGAGTCTGAGGAAAAGCTTGCGGTTGCCTTCGCAAGTCGGTTTTTAATGCCTGAAGAGTCGATTAAAGAAAGGGTTGAATCAAGCTTAAATGAACAAGAGCAAATAAGCCTCGATCGCTTGGATGATATAGCGAGGGAGTTTGACGTGTCTTTGGAAGCGATGTTATATCGAGTAGCGAGTATATACCGGCTCGAGAAGCCAGATACTGAAAAGTATGTGAATGCAGCAAAAGCATACCTCGAACTTCCCAAGCCAAGACCATCGCACAAACCAAACAAGCAGCCTGAGCGTTATTGTAGTCTGGCGATAAGAGCACTGAATGAAGGGAAATTATCTCTGATGCAGTTTGCAAAGTATATGGATATGAGTTACAAGCAGGCTGGCGAGTACTTGGCGGAAGATGAGGATTTCAAGGATGAAAAAATTTCAATTTCTGTTGCTTGATGCCGGGCCGATTATAAAACTTTTCAGTTTGGGGATTTGGGACGATTTTATCAAGCATTGCGACGTAAGAATATCGCGGATAATAGCAGATGATCAGGCTCTATACACCGACGATGGCACGAAGCAAATAAACTTGAAACCTTACGAAGAACAGGAACTTATAAGCATCATCGATGTCGAGTTCTCGGTAGTTAAAACCTTCTATGATAAGTTTAAGTTGCTGTATCAAGCCGATATCCACGATGGTGAAAAAGAAACGCTCGCCTTTCTTTGCGATTCGTCTGAAAACTGTTTAGTATGTTCAGCAGATGGAGTTGTCTTTAGAGTACTCGGACTTCTTGGGAAGGCCAACCAAGGAATATCCTTGGAAGATATTTTTTACAGAAGGTAGGCCTGTCAAGGCAAAACTTGGAATGGAAGTATACGAAGAAATTCTGTGAAAAGCATACCCAATTGGGCCAGATAGATTCTATTCAAGGCAAAGGCCTTCTTTAGCTTTCTCTGTTTACAACCGCAAGCCTATTGTAATCTGCTAAGAAACACTCCTGTTGTCCGGTTTATAATCGGCTGGTTTTCTTTGACTTCTCACCACCCATGTTATAAACTGTGTAAAGTTACAGCTTTTTCAGGCGGCAAAAAACGATGAATTACCAGTTTGACAAAGAGCACATATCCCAGCATGTAGTTAAATACGGTGTGGACGTCCAGCCGCCAATTGTCCTTAAACAGGATAAAACCAAGCTTCAGGACTATTGCAACGCCCTTATAGAGCAGTTTCCACAGGTTTTTGAGACCCTGGTGGCCGGCCCGAAGCAGTTGAGAATACAAAATACATTCATGCTCTCCAACAACAAACGGGCCGAGATGCCGACATTCATATTGACCGCCAGAGGTCCCCTTTTTACTTTTCCCCAGCGCTTATACATCGACGGCATACAGGATTTTGATATCCCGCAGAAGGATAAAATATTTCGCAAAGCCCTGGATGAATTCAGGGCCAAGTTTATAGACCGGGCGATACCGCGGGTAGGCGTGGTTCATGAATTTATTTTTGACACCGGCCAGGTGGATTCGGTACAGATTTTAGCCAGCAACTTTAAAAATGATGTTTGGAGGCAGAGGGCAAAAAATTTGCGTATCCTGCTTGAAACTCCGATGGAAGAAAAAAACATCAACGTGCAGATAAGACCGACTCAGTTAAGGCGTATCACAAGAGGCGATGCCAATGTTCCTGCTCAGGATATGGCGTTCGGCATAATTGTAAACGTCGATATTAATAACCAGAACATCAAGGGTGATTTGACGAGCAGTGAGGTGCGCGATATTGTCGCCTTTGCTAACGACTACGTCCCGGAAGAGCTGATTAAATTTTTGAATAATGAGTAGTAGAGGGCTTGCCGGCGCAGACAAACACCTTCCTTACCGGCCGATAACAACCTAATCCACGTCTTGTGATACCTCTTCGTCAATTACAGACGCAGAAGCAAAGCCGCGACTCGGAGATATTACAACAAAATCCTACCTCGAATCTGCAAAGCAAACTCTACTTTTAACTATGGATTTTAGCGGATTGGCGGTTTTCGGCGCATAAAAAAAGCAGGGCTGGGAGCGGAGGGAGAGGAGAAAGCGAGATAATCCCAGCCCTGTAAAATGCTACTTCAAGTATATATAAAATTCCTCTTAAAGTCTATACTTTTTTTGTAAAAAAATGTTCGTATTTGGAAAAAAAATAATACCTGCGGGAAAGTACTCTGCCGCTTGTTCTCTATACGTGCTGGTGTTAAGTCCAAAATAGCCCTTGTTTTGTATTTCAATGGCGTTTTGCAAAAATTCTTATATACAAGATAAGTATATTCAAAGGTAGATAAAATTTTTTTTTCAGGTCAATATTTGTTGAAAAAACCATCGAAATGGAAGCTCATTCTGAAATAGGAAGAAATACATGAGCCGGTTTAGAAAACGTATGTCAATTATTACACTGTTAATTATCTTCAGCGGCTGTTCTGGGATGCGAGTCTCTGGGAGCGCTTCTTTGGAAAAGCCTGTAATGAGGCCTGAAATTGAAGGGCAGTGGTGGCAGATTGCTGGCAATCCCGACCTTGGTGAGTTCACAAGCCCCAGACAGCAGCCGGTCGATTTTGCCCTCTGGCAGGCCAAGGACGGCACCTGGCAGCTTTGGTCATGCATATAAGGAATACCAAATGCGGTGGGAATACCAGGCGGTTTTACCGCTGGGAGGCAAAAATCCTGTATGCAAACATAGCCGAAATCGCCTTTGCATCTATGGCAATGTCTTTACAATATTTGCTATTTCTCCGGATTTTGTTTTAATTTTTGGCCAAAACCACCCATAATTGAGTATGGAAATCCATTTCGGCTGGTGTCCATATTAGCGGCTGTGTTCAGACTATTAGGATAGCCGGGTTTTGGCCGAACTGATAAATTGAGACAGTTTGATGAAAGGGCAAATAATGAAGAAAAAAATATTTACGATACTTCCAGTCCTGGCTCTAACAGTTGTAGTACTGACCGGCTGTAAGGGCAGAGAACCCGCCCAGGAACCTTCAAAAGTGCCTTCAAAGGAGCCTTCAAAAGAGCCTTCAAAGGAGGTCGAGCCCGAAGTTGCAAGGAAAGCGCCGGATTTTACACTAAATAGCTTCGACGGAAAAACGATAAGTCTTTCAGACTACAAGGGCAAAATTGTTGTGCTGGAGTGGTTCAATTACGAATGCCCATTTGTCCTGCGACACTACGGCAACAAGCTTACGATGATCGCCCTTGCAAACAAATTCAAGGACAAGAATGTCGTCTGGCTCACGATAAACAGTACAAGCCATGCTGCCCCGGAAGCAAACAAACAGTTTACAGAAGAACGCAAGCTTCCCTATCCGATACTTGATGACAGGTTAGGTACGGTGGGCCGGGCCTACGGTGCAAAAACAACACCGCATATGTATGTTATAGACAGCAAGGGCAGTATCGCTTATCAGGGCGCAATTGATAATGACGAAAGGGGCAGAAAGAGGCAAGGCGTAATTAACTATGTTGATAAGGCCTTGGCGGAACTGACCGGCGATAAAGAGGTAACTACCACGGATACCATGTCGTATGGCTCTACTGTAAAGTACGCTAAATAGAGCCGCGGTCGACAATTTTATTTGGCTTTTGACAACAAGGATAAGTTCTGTTGTTGGCTCCTGAAAGTAGTGACGACGAAAATATCACTACAGCAGCCTGATTTCCCGGCCGGCTAACTTCACTCGTCACACACAAAACGAATACTTTAATGAAAGGAAGTTGACATGCTTTCCTGTAAAAGTAGAAGATTTTTATGTGTGTTCAATGTTGTTGTGACAACGTTCATTTTGTGCTCATCGGCTTATGCCGAATTCCCGAAGTTTGAATATCATCTTATCGACAAAATCGGCAGACAGATGGGACAAACATCCCTGGTAGATGTTGACAAGGACGGCGACCTGGACTGGATTGCCGGATGCAATGGCGGAACTATTTGGTGGTTCGAGTATAAAGGCCCGGACAATTGGGTCAGGCACCTGCTTGGCCGAAAAGTCCCTACAGAGGTTGGTGGAACAGCTTTTGATGTGGATGGCGACGGCTGGATAGACCAGGTCTCCGGAGCCGCCTGGTACAGAAACACGGGCAAACCGCGAGAACAGCAATTTATAAAGTATCCCAACGCGGTTATAGAAAGATCCCATGATATTGTCTTTACGGACATCGACGGAGACAAGAAGCTCGACTTGTTGGCTATGAGCGACAGAAGCGGCCTGTTCTGGTATAAAATTCCGACCGATCCGACAAAAGCTTGGGCCGAACATAGGATAGGCGAGCCGGTGCACGGTGCAGTCGACCCAAAAGGTGCGGCCGACATCGATGGCGACGGCGACATTGATGTGGTACGTACAAATATCTGGTTCGAGAATCTCGATGGGAAAGGAACAAAATGGGCTGAGCATAATAACATCGACTTCGGCCAGCCGAAGGCCAGATTTCCTCTAATGACAAAAACCTGGATCGCTGACATCGATAAAGATGGGGACAACGATGTAGTCCAGGCCGAAGGAGATTGTGTCAGCGGACGCGTCGCCTGGCATGAGAACAAGGATGGCAGGGGCCGAGCATGGATAAGGCACTTGATTGCAGACAAGGCAGGCCAGGACTACCATTCACTCGCTGTGGCCGATTTCGATAACGATAACGACCTCGATGTGTTCTCAGGAGGAGGCCCATTGACGGAGAAACCTCCTCATAAATGGTTCATCTGGGAAAATCTCGACGGCAAAGGCAAAAACTTCAAACAGCATTTGATTCTCACCGGCAAACGCTGCCACGAGGCCAAAGTCGCCGATGTTGACGGCGATGGCGATATTGATATATGTTCCAAACCCTGGAATGGCGATGAGCACGTCTACCTGCGAAATATGCTAAAATAAACACCACCGTGTAACATTGTCCGACATATCATGCAGCCAACATGCGTTTACCTTTTATTGTGGGTAAATAGTCCAAAGATTGCCGATACTTATAGAAGCAATATAGCTATGCTTAAAAATAGGATATGAGAAAGTCGCATGAGGGGAATATGTCGATATTCGGTTCTATCACGCGGCCCGGTAATCGGTTTGAGAAACCTTAAATCTGAGAGGTGTTAAAATGACAAAATGGGCATTTGTTACGGTGCTGCTTTATATATGCCTGGTGGTGATTGTCTTTATGCCTTTGGTTACGTGCGTAGCTTTTTACAACAGGATCGATGTTTCGGAAATTCTCGAAGCTTACACGGCCTGGCAGTTTTGGCTGCTTTGCGGGATTATAACGGTAATACAGGCATTGATGCTGTTGTTTCCAGTAAGGACAGTGGCAGAGGCACCGAAGCCACAGCGGCTGATTTGGGTACCCGTAGTAACGGCGGCACTATTATTTTCCATCCTGGTTCTGGGCGTATTATGGTCGATATTAATGGCGATTTGGGGCGATGATGCCGGCGGGGCAGTGTATCCCTGGGCAAGTCTGACCTTCTTTGCTGTTAGCTGGCTCGTCTGGTCAATATTATTCTATCGTTTTTACCGCAATACTGAGCCGGGGAAATTGACTCAGCGCCTGACGACCTGGCTGCTCCGCGGCAGTATTCTTGAATTGCTTATAGCGGTGCCAAGCCACATTATTGTAAGGAGAAGAGGAGATTGCTCTGCACCGGGGATCACTTGGATCGGTATAGCAGCGGGTCTGGTGATTATGGCGCTGGCCTTTGGGCCCGGATTGTTTTTCCTGTTCTGTAAGCGATTCGAAAGAATGAAACCCGCAAGCAAACGTAACAATCCTCAGTCTTCTAACTAATACTCATAACTACTGTGCCAGCTTAGGGGCCGGGCTTTTGCTCAATTGGCCAAATGTCAAATCCAAAAACTCGTTATTGACGAAACAGCCTTTGAGGACTATTCTATTTGTCTGAATATCGTCGTCAGTCGTAAAGACAGCGACAGGGTCAAGAGTCACGAACCATGAATTGTAGAGAGAGTTTTAAGATGCTCAAAAGAACGCATACTTGCGGGCGGCTTCGGCTGGAAGATGCCGGCAAAAAGGTAACACTGGCTGGATGGGCACATTCCTATCGAGATCACGGCAATCTGGTTTTTATCGACCTCCGTGATAAAGAAGGCCTCACCCAATTGGTCTTTAATCCTGTCACCCGGCCGCAGGCACACGAGCTGGCAAAGACAATCCGCTGCGAATGGGTAATAGCCGCCAAAGGGCTGGTTCAGCCGCGAAGCGAGGGCATGGAAAATCCAAAGCTGCCCACAGGCCAAATCGAGCTGGTCGTTGAGCAGTTGGAGATTCTAAATGTCTCAAAAACACCGCCATTTGAAATCGATAGTGCTGAAAAAACAAGCGAGGAGCTGCGCCTCACCAGCCGGTATATTGACCTGCGTCGGCCCCAGGTGCAGGAAAAGCTCCGAGTACGCCATCGTGTCGCAAAAATTGTGAGAGACTATTTCGACAGATTGGGTTTCCTGGAGATTGAGACGCCGTTTTTAGCCAAGAGCACACCGGAAGGTGCAAGAGATTTTCTCGTCCCCAGCAGGCTGCACAAAGACTGTTTCTACGCGCTGCCCCAATCCCCGCAGCTTTTTAAGCAGATTCTAATGGTCGGCGGTCTCGAGAAATACTTCCAGATAGTCCGATGCTTCCGCGATGAGGACCCGCGGGCGGACAGACAGGCCGAGTTTACCCAGATCGATGTCGAGATGAGTTTCGTCGATACTAACGATGTCATCGGCGTCCACGAAAATCTTATAGCGAAGATCTGGAAGCAAATACTGGACGTAGATGTGAAGGCACCGATGCGGAGGCTGTCCTACAAAGAGGCAGTGGATGATTACGGTACCGACCGGCCGGATTTGAGATTCGATATGAAGTTAAAAGACATTTCAGATATCGCCGAAAAAAGCACGTTCAAAGTATTTACTTCCGTCGTTGAAAAAGGCGGGATTGTAAAAGGACTTTGTGCCCCGGGCCAAAAATATTCCAGAAGCGATATTGAAAAGACGCTCACCGGTTTTGTTGCCGACTACGGTGCAAAGGGACTGGCCTGGGCGAAGCTAAAAAAAGAAAACGGCAAACTTTCATTTGTTGGTGGTCTGTCCAAGTTCTTCGACCCCCAGCTGCAGCAGAAGATAATCAAACGCTTCAAAGCAAAAGAGGGTGACATGCTGTTGTTTGTCGCTGATAGCCAAAGTGTTGCTAATAAGGCCCTGGCGCCCCTGCGGTGTAAACTGGCTAAAGACCTGAAGCTCTACGATAAAAACAGCTTTGACTTTGTCTGGGTGGTAGACTTCCCATTGTTTGAGTTCAACGAGGACGAAAAGCGTTACGATTCATTGCACCATCCGTTCACCGCTCCTGTGCCCGAAGACCTGGACAAGCTTGAAACCGACCCGGCCAATGTACGCTCGCAAGCCTATGATATCGTCGTTAATGGTTCTGAGATTGGCGGCGGAAGTATTCGTATCCACAACATGAAAGTGCAGCAGAAAGTTTTTGACCTGCTGAATATGTCCAAGAAGCAGGCGCAGCAGCAGTTCGGCTTCTTTCTAAAGGCACTCGAATACGGAGCTCCACCACACGGTGGAATAGCATTCGGTCTTGACAGGCTTATTATGTTGCTTACGGGCACGGAAAATATTCGAGACGTCATTGCGTTCCCGAAGACACAGCGAGGCCAGTGCCTCTTGACTGATGCACCAAGCCAGGTGGATGCAAAACAGCTCGAAGAGCTGAACCTGAGAACGCAGAAGCACCTGCGCGCAATCGAGCAAAAAACCGATGACCAAAAGTAATAACCGCGCCCAAAGCAGACCGAATGCATACTGCTGCGATTGAAGAGGATGTCTCTTGTTCCTGTTGCTTCCCTATAAAGTTGACGTTCAAAGCAAGAGAAAGCCGTTTGCTAACTACCTGGTAATGATTGCAATAGTAGCGGTGTTTGTTCTGCAGCAGATTTATCCCGAAGAGCGAACGAAACCTTTTTTTTTGAATGGTTGGTCTGCCAGGGGGCTTCTTGGGTATATGTGGTTGCATGTGGGTTACCCTCACATTATATTCAATTTGATTTTCCTTTGGGTCTTCGGTAATGCCGTATGTGCCAAGATGGGCAATGTACTCTATCTGCCGGTATACATTGCGACCGGACTGTTGGCTGCGGTTGTGCATCTTACTTTTGATGTCCGTATGGCCGTTGGTGCAAGTGGTGCGATATTCGGTATTATCGGGACATATCTTGTCTTCTATCCGTATAATTCCATAAAATGCTTTTTTTGGTTTATAGTCTATATACCTTTTTTCAGCATAGCCGGCTTTTGGATAATTATATTGTGGATCACACTCAATCTTCTGGGCGCTATAAGTGGATATACAGGGGGAGCTGCTTATTTTGCGCACATCGGTGGTTTCGTTGGTGGGATTATATTGGCAATAATCCTCGTAATCTCAAAATTGGTTGCAAGAGACAGTATGGATGATGCCATTGTCAGGTCGATAAAGATATAAAAGAAAAGCCAAAGAGGGTAGGTAAAGGTGAAAAATCGGCTTGAACTTTTTGCTGATATTGCGTATAACAATATTACCTTGCTGCTGGAAATACCTGTCATCTGCCTAAGGGCGGAATGACTTCTTCGCAGACGGGGCTGTTTTTTGCACACAGAGAAAAACTTTATGCGGATTAATTTAAAGCACATTTGGCGCAAGCTCTTGAAGAGGCTTAGGTTGTCTCCACTGTCGTTAGCCGACAAATGCAGGATAGCATTTGGGGCGGCAGTGGTCTTTATCTTAATCCTTGCGCTTCTGTGGCCCTATATCTGGATGGGACAGTTGACAAAAAAAGCCTATCTGGATGCTGGCCGAGCCAAAGCTGAAAACCTGCTGCGTCAACACTTCAGGTTAAAAGAGTCCGGCGAAACTACTCTTCCACCACTGGCTAATACGGGGGTGGTCCTTGATGTAAATGACACTGGGATACGCATGATTCGTTTCACAAAAGACAATGAATCCGAGTTGTCGCAGTTGACCGAACAGCAGAAAGAGATGATTGATGCTCTAAAAGCTGAGCAGACTAGAGAAGATAACATCTTTTTTGCACGAAAAGCCGGTCTGCTCCACAGTAACTACGTACGGATTTTCAGGGCAAACGATAAATGTATAAGCTGCCATAAACCGCAGGGTTCTGCCAGCGCTTTTTCTCTAAATGAGCAGATTGGTGCCGTGGTTATTCAACGGTCGGCGGATATCGGATACACGGTACTTATAAATCGCGTCTCCATAATCGCGGCCTGGCTCATCGCTGGAGTGGGCGCTGTCGTTGCTTTTTATATGATTACCCAGAGGGTAATACTTCGACCGATTCGACAACTGCGAGCCCTTGCAAGTAACGTCGCTGAGGGAAATCTCGATATAAGAAGCGCGATAAAGACCGGAGACGAATATGAAAAGCTCGCAAATGCCTTTAATAATATGCTCGATGGACTCCAGGCCGCACAGGAGAAACTCCGCCAGGCAAACAAGCAGCTCGATGCCAAAATTGTAGAGCTGTCCGAGCGAAATATCGAGCTGTTCAAGGCCAACAAAATAAAGAGCGAGTTTTTAGCAAACATCTCACATGAGTTCAGAACGCCCTTGAATGCGATACTGGGCTTTGCACAAGTGCTGCGCGAAAAGCCCGGAATTCTAAAAAAGGACAAAGCACAGAGGTACGCTGAAAATATCATTACAGGCGGAAACAGGCTCTTGAATATGATTAATGATCTGCTCGACCTTGCAAAGACCGAAGCCGGAAAAATGGAGCTGCACATAGAAAAGGCCTCTGTCAAACAGTTGTGTAAAGCTCTGATAGCATCCTTTTCCTTGCTGACCAAGAAAAAGAAAATCAAAGTCAAGCTCATCACGGCCGACAATATCCCTCCCCTTATGACAGATGCCGGCAAAGTCCAGCAGATTCTTTACAATTTTCTAAGTAACGCGATAAAGTTCACACCACAGCGGGGAAGGATAGAAATTCGGGCCAGCCTTCTGCCGGATGAAAACACAGTCCGCATCGAGGTAGCTGATACCGGCTGCGGTATCGCTGAGGCTGATAGGGAGAAGATATTTGAAAAATTCCGGCAGACTGACGGCTCGATAACCCGCGAAACGGCCGGCAGCGGTCTCGGCCTTACCATCAGTAGAGATTTAGCTGCTATGCTGGCGGGAAGTATCGGCTTGGAAAGCGAGCTTGACAAAGGATCAACATTCTGGCTTGATATCCCCGTTACACTCACAAAAAACGAAAAACAACCCGCATAATGAAACCTGAGCGGTTTGGCAGTTACGTCTTTTTCATTTGTGATAAGGCAATAAAAAATTTGTTGTTTAAGCGTAAAGGAGAAAAATATGCGTCTGGCCTGCATGTTGTTCTTTGTTCTTCACATAACTGTCGCAGTTTGTGCCTCAGCTCCTGTCGGCCAAACTCATCCTTTTTCAGTTCACGATATGTTGGCGATGGACCGCATCTCTGACCCCCAGGTCTCGCCCGACGGCAAGTGGGTTGTTTTTGTGTTGCGGAAAACAGACCTCGAAGCCAACCGCGGCAGGACCGACCTTTGGCTCATCGGAGTCGACGGGACGGAGCTGTGCCGTTTGACGTCTCATCCGGAAAACGACTTTAATCCACGTTGGGCGACGGATGGCAGGTTCATTTGGTTTATATCAACGCGCTCGGAATCCTCACAGGTTTGGCGCATTCGCGTTGACGGTGGAGAGGCCGAGCAGGTTACCAATGGGCCCCTTGACGTTGCAAATCTTCTCGTCTCACCTGATGGTCGCCACATTGCTTTCACTATGGAGGTCTTCCCAGACTGCAACACGGTGGACTGCACAAAGGACAGGCTCGACGGTATCAAGGCAAAAAAAACAACCGGCCGAATTTACGACCGAATCTTTGTCCGGCACTGGGACACATGGAAAGATGGCCGACGCTCGCATCTGTTCGTCATGACTTCGACAGGAGACGAAGCAGTGGACCTGATGCAGGGTATGGATGCTGATACTCCGTCCAAACCGTTCGGAGGTCCCGAGGAGATTACTTTTACACCCGACGGTAAAGCCCTTATCTTTTCCGCCCGAGATGCCGGCAGGCAGGAACCGTGGTCGACGGACTTCGATCTCTACCTGGTACCCATTAACGGATCCACCCCGACGAAATGTTTGACCGAAAAGAACAAAGCCTGGGATACTAATCCGGTTTTTTCACCCGATGGCAAGACCCTGGCCTACATAGCTATGACTAAGCCCGGGTACGAGTCCGACCGTTTCCGAATTATCCTCCAGCGCTGGCCGGCAGGCAGAAGACGAGTCTTAACGGAAAATTGGGATCGCAGCCCATCTTCTCTCTGTTTCTCAGACGATAGCAAAACAATCTATGCCACAGCAACCAATATAGGTCAAAAATCCCTGTTCGCAATCGATGTAAAAACGGCTTTAGTTCATACCATCGTCAAAGAAGGTAATGTGAATTCACTCGGCGTCTCAGCCAACAGGATTATTTACGGCGCCGGTTCCATGAGCAGCCCTGTGGAACTGTATTCGGTTAAACCTGATGGCAGTAATGTGCGTCAAATCACAAATATCAACTCAGGGAAAATTGCCGCCGCCCGGATGGGTGAATACGAGCAGTTCTCCTTCAGGGGATTCAACGGCGAAACGGTCTATTGCTATGTGGTCAAACCCGTGGATTTTAATCCCCGTAAGAAATACCCCGTCGCGTTTCTAATTCACGGAGGCCCTCAGGGTTCTTTCGGAAACACTTTCCACTATCGATGGAACCCACAGGCTTATGCAGGAGCTGGCTACGCTGCGGTCATGGTGGATTTTCACGGCTCTACAGGTTACGGACAGGCATTTACCGATTCAATCCGAGGTGATTGGGGAGGTAAGCCCCTTGAAGACCTAAAGAAAGGTCTGGCCGCCGCCCTAAAGCGCTATCAGTGGATGGACGGCGATAGAGTCGGTGCCCTGGGAGCTTCATTCGGTGGTTATATGGTTAACTGGATAGCTGGAAAATGGACGGACCGTTTCCGCTGCATGGTCAATCACGATGGCAATCTTGATGAGCGGATGGCCTACTTCGATACAGAAGAGCTCTGGTTCCCCGAATGGGACCACCTCGGCACACCCTGGGAAAATCCCGATGGCTATGAAAAGCATAATCCTGTCAACTACGTCAAAAACTGGAAAACCCCGATGCTCGTCATCCACGGCGCGTTGGATTTCCGAGTGGCCGATACACAGGGATTGTCAACCTTTAACGCCCTGCAGCGTCTCGGTATCCCCAGCAAGCTGCTCTACTTCCCCGATGAAAACCACTGGGTGCTAAAGCCCCACAATTCCATTCTCTGGCACGAGACGGTGATTGGTTGGCTCGACCGATGGCTTAAAAATGATTATTGATTATTAATTATCAATAATGTAACATAGTAAACGTAACTCAGTAATTGAACGTTATTAATCAGTTATAAAGGTGAACTAATGGCTCGAAAATTTGTAAGAGCGGTTTTCCCTGGTTCCTTTGACCCGATTACAAACGGGCATTTGGATGTTATCAGCCGTGGCATAAAACTTTTTGACGAGCTTATCATTGCAGTCGGGCGAAGTCCGGTCAAGAACCAGCTCTTTACTCCTAAAGAACGGGTCGAGATGATAGCTGAACTGGTAGCCGATATGCCCGGCGTCTCGGCTGAGAGTTTTGATGGGCTGACCGTTGAATATGCTGCCCAAAAAAAGGCGGATGTCATCCTGCGGGGCCTGCGAAGCCTTACCGACGTTCAGTATGAGTTCCAGCTTGCTATGACAAATAGGGCCGTCGCGGGCATAGAAACCGTCTTTGTTATGACCAGCGAGCAGTACGGCTTCACCAGTTCGACCCTCATTCGCCAGATTGCTACACTGGGTGGTAACCTTTCAAAACTGATTCCGGAAAATGTCCGTAATCATTTGCAGCAACGCCTAAAAAAACAAAGCACAAAATTTGAAGTCCGAAACAAATCGAAATAACCAGGATACAAAAATTAAAACGTAAAGTTTTAAACATTTGAATTTCGAAATTCGATAGTCGGATTTTTGCAGGATATGTTGACCGTTAGTGTTGAAACACGCTTTTGGGCATCGCATCAGTTGACCTTATCGGACGGCTCGAAAGAGCCGGTGCACTCTCATAACTGGTCGGTTACCGCTGATGTCAGCAGCGACATGCTAAGCAATATAGGACTCGTTATGGACTTTCGCCGACTAAAGCTGATGCTCGATAATATCGTGGCTGAGTTTGATAATGTGACATTGAACAGCATCGATTATTTTGAGCCGATTAACTCGACGGCTGAAAACGTAGCTAAATACATATATGAAAAACTGCAGCCCGGACTACCCAAAGGCGTCAAACTTGAAGCTGTAATCGTTACTGAGGAACCGGGATGTTTAGCAAAATTTACCGGTTCCCCCTGAGCGGGCAAACGCAAAAAAAAATGCGATTGACGACCTGATAAATAGACAACGCCTCGCAAATCGCCCTACAGAGGCCTCCTGAATTTGACGATATTTTCAAAGAGGATTCGGTCACTTGCCAAGTCGGTAGCATTGTGGTATGATGTATGTGTGACCGGTTTGTTTTATGCCCGATGCCGGATACTCGACGGGCGTTGAGTATCGGGCCTCGAGAATCGAGAATCCAATATATGCAGTGCCAGGTATGTAAAAAAAATGAGGCGACTATTCACCTGACCGAGATTACTGACGGGGTGCGCGCCGAGATGCATATTTGTGAGCATTGTGCCCAGGAGGAGGGGATAGCCGTCAAGAGTCAGATTCCTTTAAATGAGCTGCTAAGCAGCCTGCTTGCCGTCCAACCGACAGATGAGGAGCTGTTCGGCCCTTCAGAGAAGGAGACCTCGGCCTCGTGCTCGCACTGTGGCTTTACGCTCGACCAATTCCGAAAAGAGGCGGTTCTGGGCTGTCCTTATGATTATGAGGTTTTTGAGAAACCACTTCGCCGGCTTATAAAGAAAGCTCACAACGGCAACACTACTCACTGTGGAAAAGTCCCGTCAAAGACCTCCACGGGCACAAAAAAGCAAATACAGCTTATTACACTCCGCCAGCGCCTCGATGCGGCGGTGCAAAGCGAAGATTACGAACTCGCGGCGGAACTGCGAGATAAAATAAAGAAGTACGAGACAAGAAAAAATGAAACTGACTGATCTAAGTAGTGACATAAACGAGTGGTTTAGCGGCTCAGGACCCTTGGCAGATATTGTTATATCTTCACGGATTCGGCTGGCAAGAAATCTCGCCGGATACAAATTCTTGAACAGATGCTCGACGGATGAAAAATCTGAAATACTTAAAAAGCTCAAAGACGTCCTGATGTCCCTGGACCTTGGCGATAAAGTCTTTTATATCAGCGTGGACAGGGCGCCCGCTCTGAACAGGCATTTCATGGTGGAGAGGCATCTTATCAGCCGACACCACGCATTCGGCAAGGGCCCGCGAGGAGTCGTTATCGCCCAGCGCGAATTTTTCACTGCTATGATTAACGAGGAGGACCATCTGCGAATCCAGGTCCTGAAAGGCGGCCTGCAGATATCTAAATGTGCCGAGCAGATAAATCACATCGACGATATGATTGAGCAGAAGGTCAGCTATGCCTTCAGTCCTCGTTATGGATACCTGACGGCATGCCCCACGAATCTGGGTACGGCAATTCGCGTTTCCGTTATGCTGCACCTGCCGGCGTTGAAAATGACTGGCCAGATTGACAAGTTCTTCAATGCCGCAAAGGAGATGAACCTGGCCGTGCGAGGTCTTTTTGGCGAAGGCACAGAGGCCGCAGGCGATTTCTATCAAATATCAAATCAGGTAACACTTGGCATTTCAGAGTCGGATATCATCACGCAGTTTGAAGAAAACATCATTCCCGAAATTGTCGACTATGAAAACGCTGCCAGGAATCAACTGCTCTCCGAGCAGATGGATGTCCTTGATGATAAGATTTCTCGGGCGATGGCGCTGTTGCGCAATGCTCATCTGATAAGTTCTCAGGAGGCCTTGTTCTTACTGAGCCATTTGCGATTGGGACTGAATATGCGCGAGCACATGGGGGCTTCGACGCCTGCGATTGATACCCTCAGCACGCTCAGCAAACAGGGCAGCCGCGCAAATAAGAGGGACGGACTTTCCATTACGACCATAAACCGGCTGTTTATGCTGACTCTCCCGGCCCATCTGCAGTTAAACTATGGAAAAACCCTCGATGCCACTCACAGAGACGCACTGCGTGCCCAGATTATCCGCTCTGCACTCAACCAGGGTTTATAGCCACCACACAGTTCGAATTTAGAATCTCTTCCGTGCCTGCCCTGAGCCTGTCGAAGGGGAAGAATCTCCAAAAAAAATCAATCATCAATCAATGTCATTTCGAGCGGAGCGCAGCGGAGTCGAGAAATCTGGCCACAGCATGTAATTAATCTCCCGCTGCCATCCCTGCGAAAGCTCCGAATCCATAAGAAATGTCATTGCGAGGAGCGAAGCGACGCGGCAATCTCATTCCCAATTCTAACTTCTCAATTCTTCATTCTAAGGGTGTGCAAAATTTGTTTT
Source organism: Sedimentisphaerales bacterium (assembly GCA_049643445.1). Taxonomy (GTDB): domain Bacteria; phylum Planctomycetota; class Phycisphaerae; order Sedimentisphaerales; family Anaerobacaceae; genus CS2-K091. The sequence continues at coordinate 3,810 of JBARPZ010000139.1, read as the reverse complement.
TGCACACGCGGAAACTTTCGTATACACTGTTGGCGCTATGAAAAAGGCGGAGATTAATCAAATCGGTATTTTTCTCTCGCACTTATGCGAGGGCCGTGTAGGGTGGGGCTTGCCCCGCCATTGTTTCTTACGCGAGGGAAACTAAGGAGACAAATATAAATGGCAAATGAGGATTCTAAGTCCGGCCGCCAGCAGCCGGAAGGTGAGCGCAAGTTCAGCCAAAAGCAGTACGACATGCTCAAACGCTGCTCGGCCAAAAAGGACATGACCGTATGGAACGATTGGCGAAAAGAGTATCCGGATGAGGATGTTTGTCTTGAAGAAGCGAAATTAAACGATTATTGGCTAAAAGGTGTTAACCTCAGTACGCACCGACAATATGGATGTAAGACACCAGAGATTTATATGGAAAAGGCACAACTCAATAGAGCTCATCTTGAAGGTGCGAATCTGAATTTTGCACATCTGGAAAACGCTGAACTTCATAAAGCCTATCTTGAGGATGCTGGACTAAACTTTACGCATTTAGAAGGTGTACTTATTTTGGAATCCCATCTGGAAAACGCAAAATTAAGATGCGCCTATCTAAAAAAGGCTAATCTTGGGAATGCGCATTTGGAAAGTGCAGATCTACGCGATACAAATTTGGAAGGTGCTAACCTCAGTAATGCCCATTTGCAAGGCACGCAGTTCCGTATAGCTATATTAAGTGGTTCCACCTCACTTTGCTATTGTCATGTTGATCGCAGAACGGATTTCCGCGAGGTGGGTCTGGATAGTGCTCGTATAGACCCGGGGACAAAGCAGCTTTTGGAATACAATATCCGGCGTAAAAACTGGGAGCAAAGGTATCGCGGAAAATCAAAGAACAAATGGATTGTCAATATGCACCAATTGCTGACATTGCCCGTTCGTCTGTTTTGGTGTGTCAGTAATTACGGATTATCCACATGGCGCATAATCTTTACCTTCTTTGCTCTGGCGTTTGTCTTTGCGTTGATTTACTGGCTTTGGCCAAAGTGTGTTTTAGTCAACGGTATTGTGGATGATATAAAGGGATTTGTGCATGCGCTGTATTTCTCAGTGGTTACAATGACGACATTGGGATTTGGAGATATTGCCGCAAATCCAGACAGTTGGAAAGGGCAGGTATTATTAATGGTGCAGGTGATTTTAGGCTATGTCCTGTTAGGAGCGATGGTCACACGCTTCGCGGTTTTATTCACGTCCGGCGGACCAGCTGGAAAATTCTCACCAACTAAAACAAAAGAGACAGCTTAGTCCAAAAAGTCTAATTTATCCCGCATGGCCTGATCAATTTTATCCATTACATTTATCGGCCAATTCTCGAGGCGATATTTCATAGCAGAAACTGAAACGTCATATTTATCTGCAAGTAAATTTCTAATATATTTCTTTACTGCTGTTGGATTATCAAAACCAACCGAAGAAACAATCTGTTTGTATAATTCACGGCTATCGTTCAATACATGTCCCGCAGGCATTAATAAAGCAGCGGCTAACCATTTAGCATTTCTTTCATATTTGTGCCAGTGAGGATGATTTTTGAGGGCTATAACGTCTTCATAAGTTTTTACATTCTCAATGGTTTTTCTGTGAAGTAAAAAATGAGCAAATTCTTCGGCAATCGTCATTCTACATATTCGCTGATTGTGTCTCGCCTCGAATAGTTTCTCGTCGATTTTTATTATAAATTTACCCGTATCTAAATTAGTACCGATCTGACCCATTATGCCACGATCAGTTGAGCCTCTTTTGATATCCAGGTCAATACCACACTGTTCTACAATATCTTCTATATCAACCGGAATAGTGAAATTATCACCGAGAGATTTCAACTGGTTAGCAGCAATTTGTTATAGTTCAGTGAGAGTATAAGTATGAGGGTGGCTAACTGGAACCATCGCCTATAATCTTCCTTCCCTGGATCTCTTCAATTAGCCGTTTTACATCATCATCGGATAATTTAACATTATCTATGGTACGCAACAAAGCCGGCATGAATCGCCTCTCTGCCATCTGTTGTACGTCCGCCGGCAGTTCTCCTCTTGTGCGAGCCAGTTCAAAAAAGTGTTCCCAATCTGAAGTACCTTTCTCCAGACCAAGGACATCAGCTGTGGCCTCCAGGTGTTCCTTCGGCATTCGACGCCGCCCGTGCTCAATGTCACACAAATTGGAGGCCTTGATTTCAATCAAATTAGCGAACCGCCTCAAGCCGAATCCTGACTTAAGTCGCAGTTCCTTTAGATAGCTCCCGAAGTTCTTTTCCTTATCAATCATCCTTTGTCACCCCTTTCTATTCTCATCTCTTCTCTGTTATCATATATGATAACAATTCGGTCAAAAAAGTCAAGGAAGTTTAAAAAAAAATTTTGCCTTTTTGCGCTAATCTCTCGTAAGAATTCATATTATAATAAAATCATTCTGTTTTCTGTCTGAGTCAATAACTGGCAAACGTCCATTCACTTAATTGGACGAATGTGCGTTTTTGATTGATTTTTTGTAAAATTCTTACCTAAATTAACGTGGAAAAACGCGTTTTTCCCTCCGCCCAACCGTTTCACCATCAAACCCTTCACACATCCAGCATCAAGTATCCAGTATCGGGGCGCCGGTCGGCCAAAAACAAGCACTTTTTTTATTTTTTTGTTTACTTTTGTTTGGAATCCTGTTAAAATACCTATATGTTTGCCAGAAGGCAAACGTAAGCCGCAATAGGAATGGCAGGAATTTAGCGGAGAACCGCAAGTCGTAAGCCACCGAGTGGCAAGGTCTTAGGGCCAGCAGGCCCAAGTCAAATTTTATCGTTAGTGGTTAGTCTGAGAGCGAAACGGAAAACCCTTAGGGGAATTACCAATTATGAGCATCGAGAATCCAACTTTAGTTCACTTTAGGCACTTTAGCTCACTCTTAACTAACGACTTACGAAGTACGAAAGTTTACGTACGAAATTATAAACTTTTTATGCAAAACAAAGCCAATTTCCGAAAAGTCAAGTTGAACGTAAATATAGTATTAACAAAGGATTACGATAAAATGGACACTTGGTCAAGTGGGAAAAACAAACCCAAACGAACCCAAAACGAACCCAATTAAAGCCAATAAAATGCCAAAACAAACCCAATACGAACCCAAACAAACCCAATTTTACAATCTTGTTTGCCTCCAAAGTCCGATTTGTCCAGGCCACTTACTCATTAACCGGATGAATCAGATTTGTTGTGTTTGCTGCTTTTCTGTACCGTTCGATTCTGCCAAAATGGCACTATATACGGGCAATTGGAATGTGAATAAAGACGGCAGGAAAAAACTTAACCTCTTGAAGTACAAGGGCTTAAATGGCCCAGGCCGGATGCGAGCCCTAACTGGCACGCTTTTTGCACATTCATACCTTCAGAACTTTCTATATACTGATGATACGCAATAAAGCGAAAGGAACTTAATCATGGCTAAAATCATTGGAATTGATTTGGGAACGACAAATTCTGTCGTCGCCGTAATGGAAGGGTCTTCACCGAAGGTTTTGGTTAATTCTGCCGGCTCTCGAATAACACCTTCGGTGGTTGGCTTTACAGACAAGGGTGAGAGGCTCATCGGCCAGATTGCACGACATCAGCAGGTAACCAATCCTGAAAACACTATATTTTCCATCAAAAGATTTATGGGCAGACGACACAGTGAAGTCTCGGAAGAGGAAAAGATCGTGCCCTACAAAATTACCGGCGGCCCGGAAGAGTTGGTCAAGGTCCACGCACGAGGAAAAGAATATACACCGCCGGAAATTTCGGC
>JBARPZ010000138.1:0-1826 GCA_049643445.1 Sedimentisphaerales bacterium | reverse complement strand
AGGCGATAGTTCTCCCTGGCCTTTAGCCCCAGTATCGTACTTGGAAAAATCGAATATCGAATCCGCTTGAATAGGCCCGGTTGTTCCGAATTCTCATTTTGATATGTCATAGCTTAACAATTGGGATTAGAATAAAAGGAGACAGCCTGTATCTCTTCTTTATTAGCCCCAAAATAAGCGTAAATATGAAGGTCGGCTACTTGCAGTTAAATCTTCAGGCCATAATTTTCATCATCACTGTTTGGAAAAAGTCTGACAAAATATAAGCATACTTCTCCCTTTATTTTATCAGGCTCAGATTAAATTGTATGGTAAAGATGACTACTCCTTTCTATGGTATATTTGGTCGGGCTCGCGAATAAATAATCAATCACTGCCCATTAAAGTATGGTCACCCATACTTTAATGATTTAATCTTAGCAAAGGTTTTAAAAAAATCTCGCATATAGTTATTGTAGCTTATAATACGATATACGATACGACGTCCGCTTTTAATTATGATACATGGTATATTAATAAAATTATTAACGAAGCGCTTAAATTCCATGCGAACAATTTGGTAACCAAGAGCTTTATTTGGAGTCAGTAAACCATACCAAGCTTTTATATTCCATGCTAATGAGGCAATTACCATGTATGCCCAATTTGAAAGCAGATCATCTACCGGCATACGCATAGCATTGACTCCATTTTTTAATTGCTCAATATCGTTTTCATGATCACAACGATCTCTAGCAAAATAGACAACGTCATCCGGTGTCATTTTTTGATCGTTGGTGATATAAAAGAAGTAGCGAATATCATCAAATAAAGCCATATCTCCTTTTTCGATCGTAAGATTTTTTCGTAATGCTATGACCCGGAAGCTTTTCTTACACTTTACTGGTCGGTACATAAATTCGGCTACATGCTCTGCATTTGTTCGGATCGTTTTGTAGCCTCGCTCCTTCACAATGCGCTCTTTGACATTTTCAGGTCGTTTACGTTTCTTTGTCTTGATTTTATATTTAGGCCTTCTCGGTAGAGGCTGCCACTGTTCTTCAGAAATCGAGGCTGCTTTTTCGATGAGATTATTGCGAGCATCAACGCCAAACACAAACTTGCATTTCTTGCTCCACTCATCATAATTTGTGGTTAAGTTGAAATCAGTATCACCCCGTATCCATACTTCATCGAAAGTATCACTTACAAGATCAAGACTACGATCAATCCATTGAGCAGAATCAAGATGTGATGGTGCATTTCCCGGACGATTAATAAGATACAATGCTTCTCTTGTCGTAATTATTCAGCGAAATAAAATTAAAAAGTAGAAAAAAAAGCTTGACAAGGTTTTTCTTGAGAAACCTAAAAAACAACATTGCATAGATACTCTGTTTATTCAGGCCACAAGGGCATCTAACAGAGCGACCTGGGGGGTGTTAGAGTTAAATACGTCAACCTTCTTGCTTGATTTTATTTATAGCGATAGCGTTGATTGTAGAGCGAAAAAATTCGGTTTCAAAACATGTGTTATAGTCATTTTAGTAAATGACATTGACACAGGAAAGGAACCGAATGAAGATTGAAAACATTGACATCGAGGCCACGGTTAAGAAGGTGCAGGCCCTTCTTCGTGAAGACAAGCAATTGTCAGCGGCCACGAAATCAATGTTTGAAATACTCATACTGATAATCACGCTGCTTGCCAATCGACTAAATTTAAATAGCACAAACAGTAGCAAGCCACCATCAAGCGATCCAAACAGGAAAAAACATTCGACAAGCAAGTCGGGTAAAAAGGCGGGCGGCCAAAAAGGCCATGTTGGTACAACACTGAAAAAGGT
>JBARPZ010000137.1:0-2219 GCA_049643445.1 Sedimentisphaerales bacterium | reverse complement strand
CAGGGCCCAAAGTTTTCTGACAAGATACAATAACCATTTCTTCACAGCATGACAAAAGGTGATCCGACATTAGTTTTTATACGTTTTCTCAGCTTTGTTTTTTTATGTTTTTTCATTCACTATTTGACCAGGACTGTTTATGGCCTGTATTTACAAAGACTTATGAATTGCCGGAGTTTCTTGGCACCTTTTGTTATGGTACAGTATCCAGCTTATGGCAAGTTCACCGTTGTGGACAACCTGTTGATAACTCCGCCCTGGAGTTCATGCTTTATCTCGGATGCCGGAAGTCTCATTGTTGGAGAGTTATGTCATCAGTTAACCGTATCCGCCTAATCCAAACAAAAACAGGAAGCCATGCATCATAAGTCGTTTATGGAAGAGATGTTATGGTTGCTGCCGGGAGCCATGTGCCGGAATTGTATCCTCTGGCTGATTTGTGAACAAACTTTGTGCCAAAACTTCTCGGAGATGGGAGGATTTAGAAAAAAAATCGCATTGTTAGTGGATAATTAGTAGAAAACCTGAAACCGGGATATAGGAAAATCCCAACACTCCCCCAGGAAACTGTGCTCTTGAAGGGGCGATTTATCCCATTATTTCCCATGGGCTAAGGTGTTTTTGTGAGCTTGACCTTGCTTATGGCCAGCACTAAATCCTGCCCTAAAATGGCGATACGAAAGTCAGTACCATTGCACCGATTCATGAAGCGGCATTGGGGCAGCGTAAACTTGGCTGTTTTCCATTTCCCGCTCCTGCCAACCGAGATGTTACCAGCCGGCCGAAAAGCACCTCCAACCGGACCAATTTTGGGATTTGTGTTGTCATATTCCAGGTTGAAGGACGAGCATCCTGCGTCGCGATAAGTAACCGTTACTGAGATAGTCCGGTCGTACAATTCGTAGGCGAAAGCGTCATCCACATTGAAGTAAAGATAGCGACTTTTGCCCGCCTCTGAATTCGAAGCGGAGACAACCGCTTTTACATTTCCGAATTTTTCGGTTTTCCAGAAACCATCACCACTGCTTGGGCGAAGTTTAAGACCTTTGGATTGGCCCGGCTCCCAGGCGACAGAACTGGCATCATAATACTGACCGGCAAGTTTGAGCCTTGTTTTTGTCCGCCACATATCTGAGAAAAGACGCGTCAGGACAATATAACTTCGACCATACTCACGGGACTCGGCTATATCCGTACCCTCGTGCCATTCGTTCCACGTCTCGACGTGCACCATCCAGGGTCTGTGTGTCGGATTGAGCTGCAGCGCCTTCAACCATCGCTCAATATATGTCTTGCCATCGAGCCGTTCGACGATAAGCGGTGTTCTGCCCGGTACCGCACTGTGGTCATAGCCCGGTCCGAGAGAAACGGTCTGCCTGTAAATAAGCGGCCCATTGACCGCGCCGCCCCAGGAATACGTTGCATCGGCTTCGCCCAGCCAGCCCGGTTGTTTGACCAGGAATACATCTGTGCCGAAGTCCTTTTTGAATCTGTCTCTTACATAATCAAGCTGTTTTGGACCCTGCTTTTTTGCAAAGCCGGCCGAATAAAGGAAAACAATCGGCTTGCCGTCTACGCGCGCCCATTTCGAAGGCGGTATCATACTGAAAAAATCGCGTATCGCCGTATAAAACCACTCTTTTCCGAAATCCGTTGACAAATCGACGTGATAACTTCTCCCATCCTTATTGAATCCATTCCATTGGAGTATTGATGTATCATAAAACAGACCAATTGCAGGCGGTTGATGGCCCTCCTTCTCCAGAGCATTATGTGCCTCCACTAAAGGCGGCAATCCTGCAAAACTCCACCCATCATACTTTCCCGGAACACCCCAGAAGACCGGCATCAGGAAGTCTATCCCCGCTGCAATCATATCCTCTAACTGCTCTTTGTGCCACGATGCCCGCTTATAGCTGATTCCATTCATATCGGCCGGGTGTGTCGTTAGTGCATCAGTAGCGTCACCGTCAATAATATGACTTTTCGTGTCTATATCGTACCAATAGAAATACGATGTTCCAACAATCGGCTGACCCAATTTGAACGAATCAGCACTTTTATGGTCTTTGGCCTTCAACGGGAAAAACTTTCCGGAAGGTTTTTTGGGCAGTCTGTCATCCGCTATAAGTGTTCCGTAAAGTACACACAATAACAGTACAGATACATGTTTGATTCTGAGCATGAATAGTCTCCTCAATATCATCGTTTTGTTGGTT
>JBARPZ010000136.1:0-6915 GCA_049643445.1 Sedimentisphaerales bacterium | reverse complement strand
GCCGTTCGGCTCGCAGAACGTCCCAGCCCTTGTCATACCGTCCCTTATAGCGGGCGATATCTTCAGGCAGGGCATGCATTGGCCAGTGCGGTGAGGTGTAGGCGACATACATAAAGAACGGTTTGTCACCACTGCGGGATTTGTGCTCTTCGATGAACTTTTTAGCGTTGTCGCTTATGGCATTTGTATAGTAGAAGTTGTCGCTGTCTGGCGGGATCTGCGTATTGTCGCGGGTCAATGAACAAGGGTCGTAGAAACAGCCTGCTCCATGAATAGTTCCGAAGAAGCGGTCAAATCCCCGCTGACGCGGCCAATTGTGCTTGGGACCATCCGGCCCGCGGTGTTTGGTCACGTGCCACTTACCGGACATATACGTGCTGTATCCTGCTTCTTTGAGCACCTCGGCTATGGTGACACAGCGATTGTTAAGGTCGCCGCGATAGCCGTCATAACCGCTATCGCCCATCATGTGACCGACGCCGGCCTGGTGCTGGTAGAGCCCGGTCATCAGTGAGGCCCTCGTCGGACAGCAGCGAGCGGTGTTGTAGAATTGCGTAAATCGAAGACCGCCGGAAGCAAGCCCGTTAAGGTTAGGAGTACGGATTTCACCCCCGTAACAGCCGATGTCTGAATACCCCATGTCATCGGCCATAATCAGGACAATATTCGGCGGTTTGCCCTTGCCGGCACGTGACTGAACAGCACTTGCGCATCCGGGCAGTGCCAATGATATCACCCCCAGTCCCGCAGCTTTGATAAAATCTCTTCGGTGCATTTGATATTTCATAAAAGGACACCTCCAGTTGTCTTTGTTAAACACTTAGATTAGACGGTTCACCCAGCTATTTATGAAGCAGCCACTGGTGAAAAAATGCGGCAATTAGCCAGACTGTAAAACTGGCGCAAAGCACAATCCAAAGGGACAAGTGCTTACGAAAGCATATAAAAGCCATAATAAAAAACAAGACGCTTGGAAGGATTCCCCATAGAGCGCCTTTGGTGTAATCGATCACTATGTTGAAATTGTCCGGATTGTCTGTGTACAACCAGACGAGAACGATAAGTCCGGTCAGCGGCATTACCGCAATCAACCCGGCAAGTGTGGGTAGCTTGCGTCCTATCTGTGTGCAAAAAACGATAACGCACACACTAATCAACAGCTTGATAACAAATCGCATACACGCAACCGGTGTTTAATTTTCGTCTGCTGCTGTGCAGATTTTTACTTGATGAACCTGATACACAGCGGATAGCGATAGTGCTCGCCATTGTTGGCTTTGACCGCTGCAATCAGCAAAAAGACCAAGTCAACTATGCTTATTGCAACCGGTATGAATACGCCAATGCAGACAAAAGACAGCGGTATCCATATAATGGCAGATATAAGCAGATACAGTGACATCGATATCTGGAAGTTCACTGCTTCTTTGCCCTGCTCGTCCACGAAAGGAAATTCTTCCTTCTTTATCTGCCAGACAATCAATGGCCCTATGATGCAGCCAATAACCGGCACTACTAAACCGGCAAGCCCCGCCAGATGGCAGAACATTGCCCACATGCGGGCGTCTTTATTTACTTCTTCGCTCACTTCGGTTGGCTGGGCATTTACGGGCTGCTGGGGACTTGCAGCCGGTTCCGAAGTTACGGGCTGTTCAGCGCTGGCGGGGGGTTCAGCGCTGGCGGTGGGTTCAGCGGTGGCGGGCTGCTCGGCGCCTGTGGGTGGTGTGGTGCCTGCAGGCTGCTCGGCGCCTGGTTCACCACCTGGAGTTTCCGGGGTTTCCGGGATTTCGTTTATTTCTGCCATAGTGCAATTCCCTTCCATTTAAGTGCAAATTTATTTGATAAACCGGTCCTTTTTTAACAATGGCCGGTCAATGGGTCAAGAACAAAATAAGTCTTGCTTCAACTCGATTTTCAGGCCTGGCCCTAAGGGCGCCGACCGGCATTGCTTACATCGATAGGTTTTATGCCGAGCCTGGCCGCCGGTGATTGAGCGGCGAAACTGGCCTTACCTTTCTCAAAATCGATAAAAAGCGGGTCAGCGAACAGATTATTGCCAGGCTGCAATTGTTCAGAACCTGTCTGGGTGTATCTGCTCATCTTGTTACCCTGCACCTGGCCTTCGGTGCTATACAGGATATTGTCCCTGAATGTAGTGATGGCAGTTGTGTTATCAAACACAATCTTACCCTTTGCATAGACGATGTTTTTCTCAAAGATAAAGTCCGAAGACCTTGGAAAAGTAAATCTTGCATCCTCGTTGCAGATAAAAACGTTATTGCTGATAGTGTTATTTTTTGCCATGTGATTATGTGTCGGCCGGGCGACGTTAATTGACAAATTTCCCTCGACGATACAGTTCTCAGACCGTTCATCAAGGTAGTAAGCCGAGGAGCCATAACCTCCGGTATCGGGGATGTCACGGATGAAGTTGCCGCGCAGCACGAGCCCCTTTCCTGCGAAACAGTAGATTCCTCCGCCGTCATGCAGTTCCAGCATCGCGCGGTAAATCAGGTTGTTTTCGATTCTGTTTCTTTCTCCGCCCCAGTTGATGGCCGTATAGGGTGTGTCGTGGATTTCGTTATGGCTGATCTCGTTATCTTTGCCACCTCCCTGAAGCCCGATAGCACTGGGATAGGTAAGGCCGACGTCGTGAATGTAATTATTTTTAATTAGAGACCCGGCTCCGCTGAACTTGATGCCGCAGGCGCCGGTGTGATGAACGTGGCAATCTTCAATACGAAGGTTGCTGCCTGAGACTTTGACACCTTGCCCTCCGACGTTGACGATTTCGAGGTCGACAAGCTCGCAGTTTTCTCCGGAGACAATAGAGACCGCTCCTTCGAACCTGCCCGCTCCAAAACCTCCCGCCTTCAGTGGGGTCGTCGTAACCGAGAGCACGAGGCCGCGAATGGTTATGTCTTTGGCCTGTTTGTTCTTCGTACCTTGAATCCGAATGATGGACTCGATGGTCGGAGCAAAAACCTCTGCTTTGCTCATGTCCTCTCCCGGAAGGGGCCAATACACGATTTTGCCGCCTGTACGGTCCAGATACCACTGCCCCGGCTTCGTCATTCCCTCACGGACGTTCCAAACGACGTATTTTTTGACCCCGAATGCCCCCGGCGGATGACTTGAAGGATTGGTGAAGGTCAGGGTATGGGATTTTGTATCCATATCGGACACGCCAACCAGTGACTCATCCCACATATGCTAAACAGTGATCTCGGCGTTGTTGATATCCAGCCAGGGCCCGAGGTCCACGGGATTGTATTTCAGTCTGGTCAGTTCCTCGTTCGTCGGTTTGCGTTTCCAACCGCCGCCTGTAGTGGTCATCCAGGGTACATTGAACGTGCTCTGGTGTGTGAAGAAGCCTTTCTCAGGCAGCCGGGTGCGTCGACAGAAGCGCCCATTTACAACGAGGGCCCTGAAGTCCCACACTCTCTGCCTGACGTCAGGCAGGTTGGCTGAATAGAACTTGCCGCCATCTTTTCTCCAACCCGTTACTTCCCGGCCGCCATAGAGGTTGACCATGGCGCCCGGCGAAGCTTCTACGGTCAGCCCGGAGTTTTTGTCCGTCAGCACCAGCGGCTTGTTCAGGAAGTACCGACCGGATTGAATAATGACCTTTCTCGGTCTTTTTGTGCCCATTTCCTGTGCCGCGTTACACGCGGCTGCAAGCGTAGCGAATGGACCGTCCGTCCGGCCTACATTGGGCTGCTGTATCCGTCCTGACCAGGAATCGCTGCCGTTCGGAGCAACAAAGAAAATGCCGGTCTTAAGGATACTTGAGGCCTTCGATTCCCCGGTGCCCAGAGGCAATATAGCACCCAGCAAGGAACCTGCTATCGCCAAAATGAACCATCTTTTTGCCATTTTCATTCTCCTTTGGCAAATCTAATCGGCCATATTGTTATCTCGCCTTTGCCACGGTGTGCCCACACATAGTAGGAAATCGCGACAAAGTCTTGCTCTTTCGACAAAGTATATTTTCCGTTTTTCGGCCCTTTCTCCGGTTTTAACGAATGATTGAAGATTGGGAACAAGCCAACATCATTTTTAACAAAAGCCGCCAAAAGAGGAAAGAACAAAATTCCGGATATAGCAGCTCAGATTCAAAAAACGAATTTGCAAAGGGCCTTGCCGCTGTTAATATACTCATAGTATGAGCCAGGAAGGATATTAGTCCTTTGATGTTGGAGGTGAATGTGGACGTATCAGCTAATGTGGGCATAGCTTTGGCCCTTACTGCTGTTGCAGGGCTTTCTACGGGGATTGGCAGCGCCATCGCCTATTTTATAAAGAAGCCCAAAATAACGTATTTGTCTTTCTCGTTGGGTGTATCAGCCGGGGTGATGATTTATATATCTTTTATGGAGCTTCTGCCGGAAGCCTCGGAAACCATTGGAGAATTTTGGGGGCTTGCTGCTTTTTTTATGGGCATAGGTGTCATAGGGCTGATAGATATGTTGATACCCGAACCCGAAAATCCACACGAATTTGCAGGTATTGATGAACCTGCAGTTGTCCATAAAGAGAACTCCCGCCTTATGAGAACAGGTCTATTTATGGCCCTGGCTATAGGTATTCACAACTTCCCGGAGGGATTGGCCACGTTCGCTTCGGCGCTTGGCAACCTCAAGCTTGGCGTATTCATAGCTATCGCGATTGCTATTCACAATATCCCGGAGGGAATTGCCGTGTCCGTACCTATATTTTATGCTACAGGAAACAAGAACAAGGCGTTCTTCTATTCGTTTCTCTCCGGCGTATCCGAACCTGTGGGCGCCATCGTCGGCTATTTGATTCTGATGCCGTTTTTGACTGCGGGTGTTCTTGCGGGCCTGATGGCGTTTGTTGCCGGCGTGATGATATACATATCACTTGACGAGCTGCTGCCGATGGCCCATCGTTATGGCCACGGACATCTCGTCATCGCGGGGATAGTCACAGGGATGTTCATTATGGCAGTGAGTCTGTTGATGATGTAATTTTATCTTTGCCGGCTTGCAAGCTGATACTGTGCTGACCTAAAAGAATCTTCCCAAATATATTAAGGAGATTTTCTAAGCGTCCGACAGAATTCGCTCATCAACGCCGTCGCCTTATTCAATCTGTCGGGGGAGCCGTCCATCTTTGCATAGGCGTCAACCAGTTCCAACAATTCCGGGTCCGGGGCAACTTGTCCATAATGGTGTGCGACGTTAACTATAGCGGCATCAAGGCCGTACTCCATTGCCTTTGCAACATATGCCCTGCAAATACCAATCTTTCGTCCAGGCAAATCGCGGACGCAGTTGCTTACACCGAGCGAACAATGCACCCCTTTCATCTTCACATTGCCCTTAATCTTCTTTATTGTCTCAAACGCCCGATAGGTATAGCCCGCCACACCCGGTTCCATCGGCATATCTATCGCAAGTGGAAATACGGTCGAATCGAAAAAGATCTCGCCGGGCTTAAAACCATATTCGCCGACGGCCTTTTGAAAGAGCTGCTTTGCCAGACCATAAAGCTCGTCAACCGAGTGCGAACCGCCAAGGCCGGTGGCTTTATCTTCGCTGACCAAAAGGCCGATGAATCCGTAGTCAAAATCCTTCTTTAGCGGCAGCAGATCATCCATCGTATACGTCTTGACCGAATTTATAAGCGGCTGCTTGACCTCCTTCTCGGTATTGTACCATTCTTTCAACCCGGCTATCAGAACATCATTGTTACTACTGTCGATGCAAATCGGCACGCCATTGCCCCATTTGCGGACCATCCTGACATATTCGACCATCATATCAACAGTAACCTGTGGGTCGTCCTCACCGAAGGCATCGAGATTAACCGCGATGTAATCAGCGCCCTCGGCTGCCTGTGATTTAATCAGGCTCTTGATATGGTCAAGCGGCCCACTTGGCGCTGAGTATGCATCGGGGCCCAGTTCCGCCAACTGCGTCATTTCTTTGCCGGTCTTATGGATGGAAGCATGGATTGATTCGCCAATTGTAATCAGAGAACGTTTCAAATTATTATCCTTACTAATACATGTATCAGGGGACTGATTGTACAGGGCCCAAAGTTTTCTGACAAGATACAATAACCATTTCTTCACAGCATGACAAAAGGTGATCCGACATTAGTTTTTATACGTTTTCTCAGCTTTGTTTTTTTATGTTTTTTCATTCACTATTTGCCCAGGACTGTTTATGGCCTGTATTTACAAAGACTTATGAATTGCCGGAGTTTCTTGGCACCTTTTGTTATGGTACAGTATCCAGCTTATGGCAAGTTCACCGTTGTGGACAACCTGTTGATAACTCGGCCGTGGAATTCATGCTTTATCCCGGATGCCGAAAGCTTCATGGTTGGAGAGTTATGTAACCTGTTAACCGTATCCGCCTAATCCAAACAAAAACAGGAATCTATGTGTCATAACTCATTTGCAGGAAACACGTTATAGTTGCTGCCAAGGGCCATGTGCCGGAATTTTATCCACTGGCTGATTTGTAAACAAACTTTATGCCAAAACTTCTCAGAGATGGGAGGATTTAGTAAAAAAATTGCATTGTTAGTGGATAATTAGTAGAAAACCTGAAACCGGGATATAGGAAAATCCCAACACTCCCCCAGGAAACTGTGCTCTTGAAGGGGCGATTTATCCTATTATTTCCAATGGACTAAGGTGTTTTTATGAGCTTGACCTCGCTTATGGCCAGCGCTAAATCCGGCCCCAAAATGGCGATACGAAAGTCGGTACCATTGCACCGATTCATGAAACGGCATTGCGGCAGCGTGAATCGGGCTGTTTTCCATTCTTCGCTCCTGCCAACCGGGATATTACCAGCCAGCCTAAAAGTGCCTTCATGCGAACCCATTTTGGGATTTGCGTTGTCATATTCCAGGTTGAAGGACGAGCATCCTGCGTCG
>JBARPZ010000135.1:0-2068 GCA_049643445.1 Sedimentisphaerales bacterium | reverse complement strand
ATAATCGGTTTTTCTCCGGGCTGCTGCCAGAGGCATGTATCGGTGAAGATAACGCGGTCGCCAGAAGCCTTGATAAGCTTTGGCCCCTGTGAGACGATTTGCCCGCGTTCGTTGCCTTCCTGCCAGTAGTTACCTCCATTGACGCGGTCGCAGCCGAAGAACAGCGAATGATGGTGCGGATAGGGCTGAGATGTCTCGGTCGTGATGGACTTGCCCGATGCCGGGCCGTTGACCGGCCAGAAATATGGGTACTTCTGTGACGTAGCGAACTTGTAGCATGTGAAGAGTTTACCACCGACGGTGACTGTGACCTTATCTTTCTCTATCTTCGCTGCCACCTGTTGCCCAGTCACTTGAGCGGAAGTATCCGGTTTTGCCTTGACCAAGATACTGCACACAGTAACTATCAATAAAACTACAACGAATTTCGTCCAACGGTTCATCTCATTCTCTTTAAAGAACATTGATTGTACTTGTTTGCTTCTGTTTTTTTACAGATGCCATGGGCTGCGCATTGGCCTGGAGAGCATCCGATTCGCCTGGTCATCATTGGTGAATCGTTCCCGTTCGGGGTCCCATTTTAACTTTTTACCAAGCCGCATCGCAATCTCGCCAAGCAGGCAAACGCTGCAGGAGCGGTGGGCCACCTCAACAGGGGCGATTGTTTCCTTTCGTGACTTTATGCAATCGAAGAAATTTGCTTTGTGGTTATTGCTTTTGTAGAGTTGTAATTCATCGGGACCGATGGGCGAGGTCAATAGCGATTTCGGATTTGCATCGATGAGTCCGCGCTTGACGTAGACCCATCCTTCCGTCCCTTCGAAAAGGACACCTTGTTTGTTTTTTTGCGTATCGGTGCAGGTGACCTTGACTCCATTGGCGTAGGTGTATTCGATGCTAAACGCGCCGTGCACATCCCAAAGTCCGTCTTTGGGGTATTCGGCTTCTCCTTTGATTTCCACGGGTCCGGTGTATTCGGTTCCCATCCCCCACTGTGCAATGTCGTTATGGTGGGCGCCCCAGCCTGTAATCATACCGGCGCCGTAGTCTGCGATTCGCAGCCATCCCGGCCGGCCATAGCCGCTCTGGGGATGGACTCGCTTCTCCGTATATGGCGCCCACGACGCCGGTCCCAGCCACATATTGTAATCGAGCCCCTCGGGGACCGGCATTGGCGGCTGCGGCCCCGTGGCAGGGTCCGTCCCAAAGCCAACTTTCACCGTTTGCAGCTTGCCAATCCGTCCGTTACGAACCAACTCGCACGCCTGGCGAAATCTGGAATCAGATCGCTGCTGACTTCCGACCTGAAAGACGCGTCCATATCGACGAACCGTGTCACTCAACAGACGGCCCTCTTCGATTGTCAGCGTCAGGGGCTTTTGCAAAAAGATGTCCTTTCCAGACTTGGCAGCGGCGACCGCAGGCAAGGCATGCCAGTGGTCGGGTGTGACAACTGAGACCGCGTCAATATCCTTTCTTGCGACCAAATCTCTGAAATCTCCGTAGGTCGCACAGCCTTTGTAGGTCCCATCCTGGTTTTGCTTACTATAATGGGTTTCAACGAGCTGTTGGGCGTGCTTTGCCCTGTTGGAATCGACATCGCATACGGCAACAATCTGTGCCTGCTTGAATCCCATAATCTCTCGCAAGTCGCCGAGCCCCATCCGGCCAACGCCGATGCAGCCCACTGTTATACGATTACTCGGTGCGCCGGCTCCGAATACGGAAGCCGGAACAATTGTCGGCCATGCAGCAGCGACTGCAACTACTGCCGAGCTTTTCAAAAACTGTCGCCGGGTTAATACGTTTGACTTTTTGGTTTTTCTGCTTTTCATAATTCTCAATCCTTCTTAAAAGGTTGATTACACTATAAGCGCCAGGGACTTCGCATCGGACAGTTGAGCAGACGGTTTGCAGTATCATCATCGCTGCACCGTTCGGCGTCCGGGTCCCATTTTAACTTTCGTCCAGTCTGGATGGCAATGTGTCCAAGCTGACACAGCGAGGTGGTCCGGTGGCCGACCTCCGCGTCCGCCAGTGTTCGCCCTCGCGTTTTAACGGCATCGAT
>JBARPZ010000134.1:0-8408 GCA_049643445.1 Sedimentisphaerales bacterium | reverse complement strand
CCAATCACAACCGCGTCGAGTAAACCGCATTTCATGGCGAAGCGAATGGATTTTTCGCGGTCTTCGGGCTTTTTGAAATCGCCATTTCCTATGAGTTTCATTCCGATGATGCCGTGGCGATTCTTGCGCATGATCTTTATCTGTTCCATCACACCAGGTACGTGGGATATATCGCTCTTGGCATTCCAGCTTTCGGCGGGAGTATCGAGGTGCGCACCCTGAGGATTGATGCGGACAAGATTAACGTCAACCCAATCGAGCTGAGCAGCAATTGCCGAAGCCGGGATGGTGTGGCATGAGACGCCGTGGGCACGTATGATTTTCTTTTGCTTGGCTTCTTCGAAGGCATCCAAAAGCCGTTTACGCTCCTCGTGCCAGGTTTTTCTGGTGCCGCAGTGAACAAGCAGGCTGTCGATATAATCGACGTTCAGTTCCTTTCGGTAACGGTCAAGGACTTCGAGGGGTTTTTCCGGGATTCCGGGCATCTTCGACTGAATGAAGAGCTTTTCTCTGGGCAGACCCTTTATCGCCTCTCGGACCATTTCGTGTGTCCTGTATGATTCTGAGGTATCGATATAAGTGATACCCTTGTCGTAGGCATAACGTATGAGGCTGTTGAATTTTTCCTGTCCAAGACCTCTCTGAATACTGCCTCCTATGCTGCCGGTACCGAGGCCGAGCCTGCTGAGCTTTAAGCCCGTCTTACCGAGTTTAACCTGGTCTACAGCCGTTCTTTTGGGCTTTATCTCGGAAGCTGGTTGGGCGTGGCAAGGCAGAATGATAGCGCCTGCCAGAGCAGCGGTGCTTTTGATGAATTGACGCCGGTTTATTTGGTTTCCATGCATAAGTTGACTCCTTCATTGAAATCAGGGCAACAATTTTCTGACAATTTCATTTTATTGCTCCGTGTGTATTTACTTATAATTACTAAATTTGTGCTTAGAATGCAATTAGTTTTATCGATTCCATTGGTGCCGGCTTCGTAAGCAAACGGTTTATGTCGGCCGGTGATTTTCATTTTTTGGCTCTGAAATTGGGTTTGTTTGGGTTTGTATTGGCTTTGTTTTGGCATTATATTGGCTTTAATTGGCTTTGAATTGGCTTTAATTGGCTTTGAATTGGCTTTAATTGGCTTTGAATTGGCTTTAATTGGCTTTGTTTTCCCAATTGACCAAGTGTCCTTTTGTTCATAATCTCTTGTTAATACTTTATTTACGTTCAACTTGACTTTTCGGAAATTGGCTTTGTTTTGCATAAAAAGTTTATTTTTTCGTACGTAATCTTTCGTACTTCGTAAGTCGTTTATTAACCACGGATTAACACTGATTTTACGGATTTTTTCACCACGAAGGGCACGAAGGCACGAAGAAAAAATAGACAAGATAACAGGATTAACAGAGATCATATAGGTTTTTAGCCGGCTAAAAACGGTTCTTGTTGGCCGTAAAGATGCACAAAAAGGTGCTTTATTAGTCATAAATACACCAAAATGTTTACAAATATGTCTTTTATGATGCAAAATAATGCGTTTTTGCGTGTATCTGCTGATACTAAGACTTGGGCCGCTGGCCCTCCAACTCTGCCATTTCTATGGCGGTAAGTATTATACCAAACTCTCTCTGTATGTTCAATAAATATCCAACTTTTTTGGAAAAAAAGTGTTTTATAAGCGCATAAGTTTCCGCGTGTGCAAACAAGTTGCACACCCTACCTTGCTGCATGAGTAAAAGATTCAGCCAAAGGAAGAAGCAGAAAAAGAAAATTCCAAAGACAGTCAGAATGTGTTTATATTTTTTATGTCCCAGCCTGTGGATTCGTATGATGTCATTTATTTCTTCAGACAATTTTTTATTTCAGCAGAAAAATCATTTTTCTTTATCTGAATCCCACGCTTCTTCTCTCTCCCATAATTCCTCTTTTATTTCAGGGCTGCCATGTTTATTTACATATTCTGCGGCCTCATCATAAAACGAATTCCCCATCTCTTTCAATGCCCTAAAAGCAGTATATCTAAATGCACGTATAACAGGGTCTTTTCCTTCTTTCATTAATTTTTCAGTTAAAAATAGGGCTGCCTCTTCAGAGGGAAATTTGGCTAATAAAGAAAAATCCTGAATGTAAAATTCATTATCCCTTCTAGTTTTAACTATCTCCAATAATTGTTTCCCCAAGTCGGCCTTCTTAGATTCTGGGAATTTTGTAAATTTGTCAAGAGATACTAATGCATAAAATTTAAATTCTGGTTCCTGGTCCTGTATAAATTCAAATAAAATTTCTATTAGCTGGTCTGTTTCTATTGGTTTTAAAAACATGGCTGCCAGACCAACTCTTTGAAATCTCCTATTTTGTGACCTGAGAATGGATATTATCTCAGTTTCTGTCGGTTGTTTTGCTCGCAGGAATTTCCGCTCCATTTTGCCCATCCTGGTAAGATCTTGTATAAAAGACCCCTTCTTAGCAGCTTCATTTGCTATCATCTTACTCCTTGCCTGGTCATATTTTGATGCATATTGAAACCATGCTTTTCCCTCAACCCCAGACTTAAATGGACATCCTGAGATAAAAAACGATATCCCAATAGCAATCCATATCACATACCAGATATTTTTGGTTTTTCTAATGTTCATTTTTCTTCACACTCTATAGCCGTTTCCGGCTAGGTAAATGTTGATAGTATTTTCGATGCTCGATTCTGGATTCTCGATACTCGTAAGTCATTTTTCGCATCTCGTAAGCTACCCCGCCCACAGGTGGCGGGGCTAAGCAAGCACCAAATAAATTTGGTGGCTAAATAATTTTTTTACCCCGCACTTACATTTGGGGCTCCGTTATTCATTTCAAAGAATTACCTGTTTCCCGGACGACTCTGCCTTTGGGTAACAGAATAGCATAAATAAATCAAAAATCAAAAAGAAAAAATGAAAAATGTATTGAGTAAATGGGTGAATCCCTGCCTACTGGGTCCCTGTCTACAACTTACAGGGATTCGGACAGGTGAGTGGGTGCGTGGAGGTTATTTTCCATTATTGGCCAGATTTCTCCACTCCGCAATGCTACGCATTGCTCCGGTCGAAATGACACCGGGGAGAAGGAATTTGGAATTGTTTTAAAAAGACGTCTGGATCCCTGCCTACTGCATGCAGGGATTCGGGCAGGCGGGGCTAAACACAGGGACGAAAAATTGAGATTCTTCGCTTCACTTCGTTGCGCACAGAATGACAGAAAAATGGTGTGCGGTGCACACCCTACCGATGAGATTCTTCACTTCGCTTTGCTTCGTTCAGAATGACAAAGCCCGACGGTGGCGGGTCAAACCAATAAGGAAAACCCTGGCTATGCCAAGGTTTGTTTTTCAATTGACCCCCCAAATAAATTTGAGGGGCTAAAAACAATGACGATCCCCGACGGTGCCGGGAGTTAATCGGTATTGTTAAAAGATTAATCCGGCAATCCGTGTGGCGGATAAATTTGTATACATTTTGTCTGATTATGGTATAATCAAGCAATAAGATTTCTACCGGAGATTCTTCAATGAAAAGAGGCAAATTTCGGTTTCATCGATTGGCGGGGATTTTGATACTCGCTTTTTGTGCATCCGTTGTTTCGGCCGGGATGACCGATGTCGGGGATTCGGCGCGCAAGCTGGTCGAGGCCGACTGGGTAAGGGAGGATATTAAGTTTGCTGCCGGCAGGACGGATGCATCCAAAGGGGCAAAGGTCAATGTGAGCGGTGTGACCACGGCGCAGGACGCCGCGGGCGGGTGTGACGGTGTCAAGAACGGCGGGTTCGGTTTTCATGTCGCCAGCAAAGAGCAGGACCCGTGGTGGCAGGTCGATTTGGGCGAGACGGTCGAACTGGACCGGATTGTCATCCACAATCGCACCGACGGCGGCACAGCCCTGCGTACGCGGAACATCCAGATACTCGTAAGTGAATCCGAAAAGGGCCTCCGGTTCAAATCCATCTATCAACACGACGGTCAGATTTTCTACGGAGAGGACAAGCCCCTTATAGTGAGTCTTAAGAACAATAACGAAGCGGGGCGTATTGTTCGATTAGCCATACCGGGCAAATGCTCGTTTGCACTCGATGAAGTCGAGGTTTATGCGGCGGACGACCCGAAGAAGAATATTGCCCTGGGAAAACCAGCGGACCAAAAGAGCGTTAGCCCGCATTCTTATCCCGGTACGACAGCCGTAAGGCCCGGACAATCGCCGGTGGGAGGATTCTCTCTGTCGCATACGAAGCAGGTCGTGGACAGGGGCGAGCAATTAGCTTTACGGTTGAAGCGACAGGACGGCGATGCGGAGCGTCTGCGGAAGCTAAGTATCGGTCTTTTGTCACTGAGAGAACGTCTCAGCCGGTCGGGATCAAAAAAGACTATATCGGCAGAGGTACGCAAATCGCTGTACTTCGAGGCCCGCGGTCTTCTGCGACGGATAGCGTTTTGTAATCGGCTGCTGGACTTCGATAAGATACTCTTTATCAAACGGCACGACTCCGGCGGTGTGTTCCACATGTGCGACCAGTACTACGGCTGCAACGCCCGGCCGGGCGGGGGACTGTTTATCCTCTCGGACCCTTTCGGCAGCAAACCGAAGCTGATCAACGTGCTGCAAAACTCGGTCGTCGAGCGTGGACGGCTCACCGGCGACAACCTTTCCAACGGCACGTTTCTGGCGCCGGAGCTGTCGTATGACGGCAAGACTATCCTGTTCGCCTACACAGAGGCCAAGGCATACGAGAAATACCAGGGCAAGGAGGCGTATGAGTGGGGTCCTGAAATCAGCTACCACATCTTTAAAGTCAACGCCGACGGCACGGGGCTGGTGCAGCTTACGGACGGGCCCTGGAACGACTTCGACCCGACTTTTCTGCCCGACGGCAGGATCGTGTTTGTCACGGAACGCAGGGGCGGGTATTTGCGTTGCGGCCGGAATTGCCCGGTGTATACGATGTACTCGATGGAGCCGGACGGCAGTGACATTATCTGCATCAGCTTTCACGAGACGCACGAATGGCATCCGAGCGTGAACAACGACGGGATGCTTGTCTACAGCCGCTGGGACTATGTCGACCGCGATACGAATATAGCACACCACATCTGGACCAGTTTCCCGGACGGCCGCAATCCCCGTTCGTTCCACGGCAATTATCCGGTCAGGCGTGAAACCCGGCCGTGGATGGAGATGAGCATCCGAGCGATTCCCGGCTCACACCGCTACGTGGCCACCACGGGCTCCCACCACGGTAACTCCTTCGGGTCACTGGTCATGATCGATCCGCGGTTCGAGGACGACGGAGCGATGGCCCAACTTACCCGGCTGACTCCCGATACGCCTTTCCCGGAAGCGGAAGCGAAACCGATTCGCGATTATATGAGGTACGGTACGGCCTGGCCGCTGAGTGAAGACGACTACCTGTGCGTTTATGACTCCGAGGTCAAAAACCGCGGCATCTACTGGATCGACCGCTTCGGCAACCGCGAGCTGATTTATCGCGACCCATCTATCTCTTGTCTAAGCCCGATTCCACTGCGGCCGCGTCCCAGGCCCCCAATCATCCCCAGCAAGACAGTCCAAACGGCCGAGGCAATCCGAAGGGCCGGCGGCAAGATCCCGCAGGAAACGATCACCATCGTCAATATTTACGACAGCGATTTTGTCTGGCCCGAAGGGACAAAGGTAACAGCTTTGCGAATCATCCAGGCCCTGCCAAAGACTACCCCTCCACCAAACAAACCCCGCATCGGCATCGCCAATCAGACCAACGCCCGAGTTGTTCTGGGCACTGTGCCAGTTGAGGCGGACGGCAGCGCATACTTCGAAGCACCCGTCGGCAAAGCGATTTACTTTCAGGCACTCGACGAACGGGGCATGGCAATCCAGTCGATGCGTTCGGCTACATACGTACATCCCGGTGAGCAACTGACCTGCCTAGGGTGCCACGAGCGAAAGCATCGTGTTCCAAAACAAACTACAAGAAGACCATTGGCCCTGAAGCGTCCACCTTCGGCAATTCAATCCGACGTGGACGGCTCAAATCCTTTCAACTATGTCCGCCTGGTCCAGCCGGTGCTGGAAAGAAACTGCGTTACCTGCCATCAGCAGAAAAAAGCACTTGATCTAACCGGTGAAATCGAGGGGAATAACGGATGGACCCGCTCTTACAATAACCTGGCCGAGAAGTACGGCTTCTACTTCCACGTCTCCAACGGTTCCATTAATCAGGGAGTTCACGGCGGCAGCCGAACGATCCCCGGCAAATTCGGAGCCAAAGCATCCGGACTAATGGAGTATATGGACGAGCGGCATTACGGCGTCAAGCTCTCAGAAGAAGATTTTCACCGTTTGACTCTCTGGCTTGACTGCAACAGCGAATTCTATGGCTCCTACGAAAACACCATCGCCCAGGCTAAAGGCCAAATAGTATGGCCGACTTTAGATTAAACAGATCCAAGCCCAACCGCCGCTATTACAGCGGACTTGTCATGCAAATACTCCCATAGCTAAAACATCGGCCTTTGTCCAGATGGCAAGAGACCATATCACCTAATCTTATAGCTGATCGACATGCCATCGTTCTTTTCCATGGAGGCCCGGATAATAACCGTATCGTAGTCGGGGCTTTCCTGTATAAATCGGAGAAAATCCTTCATCGCCCTTTCAGAACGGATGACATTGTCACCTACAATCACGGCACCCGGTTTCAGCTTCGGCTCGATAATTTTGAAATATTTGAAGTAATCCCGTTTAAGCGCATCGATGAAAACGAAATCAAACTTGCCCTTAAGCGTTGGCAGTGTCTTAAGTGCATCCCCTTCTATGCAGGTAACCGTTTTTTCCAAGCCGACTTTCTTCAAATTATCGCGGGTTTCTTTAACCATCTCCGGATCGATTTCCAGTGTGTAAAGGTGGCCTCCGGTCCTCTCAAAACCTACACCCATATTAACGGCCCCGAAGCCACTGGCTGCTCCGACCTCGATGCCGCGCTTGGCCTTCATGCTTTCGATTAGAATTCGCAGCATCATGGCGTCACCGACCGTCGTGTTCAATGAGGTGCGCTGGAAGTTTTTGATAAACTGCCTGCGGAACTCATCGCTGGTCTTGTTTTGCTGACCTGAATAAACAAGAAGCACTTTAGAGCCGACCAGAGCCGCACACAAAACAAGAATCAATAATCTATACCGTTTCATAATGACCTCCTTCACATAAAAGAAATTAATAAAACAACAATCTAATCGCCCATCTTTCCCGGACTTTCATACGAACTACCGTGTTTGCAGCACTCCTAAGACCGTCCATTTCGTTATGATACCATAATATTCTCAAATTGCAACCGTCAGAACGCGACTTTTACTTCCACATCCGAAGCCGAACCGCACTCCCGACGATTCGTTCAAGAACAGATGAATCAGGATTAACTAAAACCTTGCTGCTGAGGTCTTGGCGGCGTTATAGCAAACCTGACATCGGATTTATCTAAACCCGGATTTCCCAAGTAGTGGGTGACAAATGTAGTTGAATTTGATAGTATGGAGCCTATGGAGACCACTCAAGCCAGCTTAGACCATTTGACATGGGAGAACCCAATGGGTGTGGTCGAAGTGGCTGTGCCGCAGACGCTCTTTCGGGAAATCCTTGCCCGAATCCAGCAGTTGCGTTTTTTGACAATACCTGCGAGGCCGGGATGATGTGTGGTACTGTTGAAAACCAAGTTCCGGAATGGAGGGCAACGGTATCGGTGCGCAAGAGTAGTAGGAAAAGGTGGCTTCTCGACATAGGTGTTCAATTTTTCTGGCGTTTTTTGCGAGACAACTCGCTGGTGCGGTTAGAGAATTGCTGCAATCTCGATGAGACTTTGATATTATAGCGTTTCAAGTGTGCAGGAGTGTTTCAGTGAAGTGTATATGGGAAATCTCGGATAGTGGAGGTTATCACAATGGCAATGCATAGGTTCACGAAAACAAGTTGGGTATTGGGGATGGTAATCATTCTCGTTAGCTGTCCGTTGTGTTTGGGGCTGGTTATAACTAGCGGAGAAGGCGCGTGGCCGCTTGACTGGCCGATAGAGCTTTCTCCCTATCGAGCGCAGGCAAAGACAACCGAGATCGCATGGCCTGGCAACAATGAGAACGTGTACGAGATCCGTTTCGACGACCGTGAGGAGTTCGAGAAGATATGGCCGACGATTCTGAAGGTAAAGAGCGATGGAGGCACGTTGCAGCTCAGCAGTATTGAGAGGCCCTTCGATGAGAAGGTCTCGTGGTTCAGGCAGCACTTCAGCCAGGCCGAACCGATAGTCCGCATACGCGGCCTCGTTTATCCGGCGTGGCCGGTCACGTTTCGAGGAGGCAGGAAGCTTGTGCCTGGTCCACCGTGGCCGGAGTCAGCGAAGTGGGCGACAG
>JBARPZ010000133.1:0-1544 GCA_049643445.1 Sedimentisphaerales bacterium | reverse complement strand
TCATGTCATGTCGGGGCTGTGAGCTGTTCTTTGATTTCAGCAAGTATTTCGTCCAGCAGCTCTTTTGTCTTTGCTTCGACATTCAGGCGGAGCAACGGTTCGGTATTGCTGGGGCGACAGTTAAACCAGAAGTCTTTATACTGTACGGAGACACCATCCATGTAATCTACTTTGGCGTCACTGTATCTTCTTGCAAGCTCGTCCATTTTTTCCTGCTTGTTTTCCACCTTGAAGTTTATCTCGCCGCTTTGGCAGTACTTTCTCAAGGGCTGGATGAGCTGACTTATCGGCAGTGTGGTTTCGTTGACGATGTTCAATACGTGCACGAGGGTGATAGCCGCCGAATCGGCGCAGTAGTTGTCGCGGTAATAGAAATGGCCGGAAAGCTCGCCGCCAAATACGGCGCGGGAATCGCGCATGGCCTTTTTCATGAAGGAGTGGCCGACCCTTTCTCTTCTCGGGGTGCCGCCATATTTGATAATCTCTTCGGAGACAACCCAACTGCTGCGCAAATCATAAACGACCGTTGCCGTGGGATTGACTTTTAGAAAATACGGCACCATTAAGGCGGTCAGCAAATCACAACTTATGTTTTTACCGGTCTGGTCGACCATCATCATCCTGTCGGCGTCACCGTCGAAGCAAATCCCGAAATCGCAGTT
The DNA here is from genome assembly GCA_049643445.1 of Sedimentisphaerales bacterium. Taxonomy (GTDB): domain Bacteria; phylum Planctomycetota; class Phycisphaerae; order Sedimentisphaerales; family Anaerobacaceae; genus CS2-K091. The sequence goes on along the minus strand of JBARPZ010000133.1, from coordinate 882 downwards.
TTCCTGTTTAACGCCCCTTTTTACCTGAGCGAGATTTTTTTCGACGAGGGGGTCCGGGTCGTGTGTGAATTTTCCTTTGTGTTCGAAGTTAATCGGCAGGATTTCTATCGGCAGGTTGCTGAAGACGGCGGGGACCATTTTTCCCGCCATTCCATTCGAAGCATCAACGGCGATTTTGAGGTTTTTATTTCCGGGGAGGAGGAACTTGAGGACATGATTTTTGTATTCTTCGGTCAAGTCGAGATTCTGGACGGAGTTTTTTGTATTGGCTTTAGTGTGTGGCAAAGCCAAAGCGATGTGCTCTATGTCTTTTAATCCGGTGTCGGCTCCAACAGGTGTTGCCTTGAGGCCCGAGATTTTGAAGCCGTTATACTTGGCCGGGTTGTGCGAGGCGGTGACCTGGACGCCGCCACAGGTGCCGAGATGATTGATTGCAAAGTACATCTGCGGTGTGTCAATCATGCCTATGTCAATTACATTTGTGCCTGTGGAATTCATGCCTTCTATAAGGGCCTGCGCCAGCCGTTCGCTGTGCGTTCTCATGTCACGCCCGACGCATAGGGACTGGGCATTTGCCTGGCCTCTCTGGTAACCTCGCAGCAGGGAGCGCAGGAACCGGGCTGAAGCGTAGCCGATTTTCCACGCGGCTTCTTCATCGAGCTGGTCGGGATAAACGCCTCTTATATCGTATGCCTTGAAGATTGCCGGATCCATCATATAAACTCCAATACCATTAGGTGTATGCGTTTTCTTTGTCCAGGGGCATACTTACCCATTTGATTTTTGTTACTATACAGGCGGGCAACCGGAGATGTCAATAAGGAATGTGCAAAGTGAAAAGATGGACTAAACGGCGTTGTAAATGAGGTAAAGGCCGGCTAT
>JBARPZ010000132.1:0-2766 GCA_049643445.1 Sedimentisphaerales bacterium | reverse complement strand
CCTGGTCTTTTTCGTTGGCGTGTGGATCATTGGAATAGTCGAGTTTCTTGCGGTTTTCTGCGATATCACGCTTGAAATCCAGCATACCCTTGTGATAAATCTTGTCGTCAAGGATGGCATGGCCGGGAGCACGCTGCTCCATAAACTCGGTGAATACTCCTGCGTTGAACGCCTGATGCCACTTTTTGTCCATCGCACTAAAGAGTTTTTCCCGCATGGTTTTGCTGGCCCAGAAGGGGATTATTTTCTCTTTGTAAATTTTTCTCACCTCTTCTGTGACGACAAATGATGTTTTTTCGCGACTATTAAGTATGCGCAGGTCTTCGAGGCTATGACAGCATAACTCAGGATATGTGGGTGTGGCTTTGGGTGCCGGGCCACGTTCACCAACTATCAGTTCACCATCGTTGATACAGATGGTTTTATTCTCTATAAGGTACTTGAATGACAGGGCACGGCACAGGGGAGCAGAGACACGGGCAGGTGTATCACTCCTGTAAAAATCAGTCATCAGTTCCGCCCGTTCGGTGGAGATATAGGGTTTTATCTCAACACTCTGTTTTCGTAGTTTTGCCACTCTTTCATTCATATTCATTAGCCGCCTATCTTGACTTCCAATCCGAAATTGTCAAGGGACTTTGCAATCGAGATCATTGTTTCCTCGTCGGGAGTTTCGGCTCGCATGAGCTTGGTGTCGGCCGAGAGTCGAGACGATTTCTCCATACCGCCGCGATTGTAGGGTAAGATATCTATGCCGCCAAGACATGGCAGAGACGCAGCAAATTTGCCTGTTGCTTTAATATTTGCCTGGTCGTCGTTAAAACCGGGAATGACCGGGATTCTGATTATGATTTCATTGCCGGCCTCAGAGAGACGTTTAATATTATCCAGTATCATATTATTTCCCACACCGGTAAAATGCTCGTGTTTCTCGTTGTCCATGTGTTTGAGGTCGCAAAGAAACAGGTCGGTTTTTTTACTGATGCTTTTTACAATCTCCGGCTCCGCGTAACAGCTTGTATCCACGGCCGTGTGTATCTGCTGTACCTGGCACTGGTTCAGCAGCGCAAGAAGGAACTCCGGCTGCATCAGGGGTTCGCCTCCGGAGAACGTGACGCCACCGCCGGACTGGTCGTAAAAAACAACATCTTTTTCGACTTCGGCCATGACCTTACTGACGGTTATCTGGCGCCCGATAATTTCTCGTGCACCGGCCATACAGGCATCAACGCATTCGCCACACAGGTTGCATATATTTACATCGGTCACAGGTTGGTCATCAGCGGACGTAATTGCCTTATGAGTGCATGTCTCTACGCATTGACCGCACCTGATACATCTGCCCGTTCGGAAGCCGAGTTCCGGATGTTTCTTCCAGCTTTCGGGATTTTGGCACCACTTACAATACAATGGGCAGCCTTTGAAAAACACCGTCGTGCGGATGCCGGGACCGTCGTGTATGGCGTACTTCTTGATATCGAATACGAATCCGGTCATCTGGAGTTCGGATTGTTTGGTTTGTGGTACAGAAGAGGTCGGTTCTGAATCAGGGGTATTTAATATATCTGCCACTATATATACTCTTATAAGTTTCTTGCTGATAAGTTTGCATCATTCTAATGAACGGAATTAATCTGAGTATATGTATGGTTATTTCTTTCATTAACATACCATAATAACCCCATAAATACAATAGTGTTGGCCATTTGTCCGCCTTGTTCTTAGCCGGAATTGCCAATAGTGAGAATTTTTGCGTTAGCATACTGTAATTGCTTCTCAATGGGTGGACTTATTTAGAGGAGTCATGCAGATTGTAGTGTTACCTGTAAATTCTAATCAGAGGTGATTGGAATCGTATTGGCCAAACTGATACTTTCTACAGGTGAACAAAGCGTAACACACTGCCCGTCTACCAGCGCCCGTGAAAGGGCTACGAGTTCTAATTTTGAAGCCGAGCGTATTTCCGGATGTTTGACCTCGATACGGTGAAATATTTCTGATTTTTCGTACGTGACCGGGCTTTCAAAGAGGAAATCTTTACTACGATTTACCTTATCATCTTTCTTTTGAGCGGCGGCATCCCAGCCTTTAAACCGATATAGCACTTGAGATGCGCCTGAAGGAGTTGCAGTTTTCCACGTAACCTGAGCGGTATTGAATTCCGGCTGGACAGTTACAACTACCTTCTTGAAGCCTGAATCCGGTACAAGCACCGCATCATCGGCAACCAATCGTTTTGTGGGCCAGGGAACCTCATAAAGCGTTACGCTGTCCCAGTTCATCTCGTATATGGGTTTTTCAGCAGGTCTCTGCTTGGGTGCACAGTACAGGATTGCGGTAATTGTGTCTGATTTGGCCTCGGCTGTTACCTCAAATTTACCCCAACTGTAGTAATCATGGTAATCAGACCAGACGGTGGTTTCGGCAATATCCGGCCCTTCATATTTGTCGGTCTTCGGGTCATCACCTACCCCTTCATCGTATTTGGGGGCTGGATGTTTGTTGACATCGACTGAAAATTGCTGTGCCAGGGTGCCGGATGGGTCGATGCCGATTCTGGCATTAGGCTCCGGAGCCTTATTAGGCTGAAAGAATCCATAAGCCGTCAATCGATACATGTGACATGGCTCGATGCCGGTGATGTTTTGCAGAATCCCTGCCCGCCAGGCATGAGCCCACATGTGCAGACGCACGTATTCTTTACCTGAATGCGGCAGACGTTTGCCCACCGCATGTTCCGGTACATGTCCGCCTCGTGTGAACCAT
>JBARPZ010000131.1:0-1719 GCA_049643445.1 Sedimentisphaerales bacterium | reverse complement strand
ATCGAGGAGTTCCAGAGTGCGGTTTTCGATATTTACTTTCATAGTATCGGCCTTGATTATGGGTTGAATATAAGAAAAAACAGGCGGCGGCCGGATTCGAACCGGCGAATAACGGTTTTGCAAACCGTCGCCTTAGGCCTCTTGGCTACGCCGCCAGTATAGCCAACCAACAAAATGTACAGTGAATCTGTCCGCTTTGCAACAAAATTCGCCGATTTGGCACCGAGCCCCAGCAGATTCCTTGGCAGCATTTTTGCGGGCGACAACGCCTCAATTCTTTGTCAGCGGCACGATAATTGACTCATATTTGCACCTTAAGAGCATCCAAATCGACAAATCCTGTATGTTTCGATCGGACCCTCCGTATGTAACTGAGGGCAAAATGTCGCCAATTGGGATGGCTGGGCAGGCCTTAGCCAGGTTTTCATCTTTCGTTTTCTGCCTTTTTATTGTATAATGATATGAGTATTGACTGAGGTGGTTTTGCGCAAGTGATGACTGTTTCGGAGAAGAATTTCATGTTTTGCAGGTTTGGGTCTGTGAGTTTGTTTTGGTGGGCGATATGCGTCGCTGTGGCTATTGGTGTTGCCGGCGGGTGCAGCCCTGAGCACTACAAAGCCCAGGCCGATGAAGAAGTCTATAAGATTATCGACAGCAAATGGCAGGACAGCTTCGGGCAAAAGGCCAACTATGTCATCGGCGATGTTCCGTCATCGCCGAATGACGTCCAGACCGAACAATCTGTTCCGCCGTCAGGCGTCATCAGTCTTGCGCAGGCAGTTGAAATTGCTACAAAATTCAATCGGGAGTACCAATCGCAGAAAGAATCCCTTTACCTTTCGGCGCTTGACTTAACACTGACACGGCATCGGTATGCACGACAATGGTTTGGTAGTATAGACGGAAGTTATGTCGATGATAAGAGTAATGGGGATGATGTAGAGCTTACGACTTCGAGTGGTGTACAGCAGCAATTACTGCTACTTGATGGGGTGTTATTCAATATTGGCATTGCCATTGATTGGACGCGTTTTCTTACCGGCGATCCAAGAACCACATTGGGCTCAGTCCTGAGCGGCGATGTCACTGTGCCTTTGCTGGGAGCCGGCGCCGGAAAATCGGCAAGAGAACAACTGACCCAGGCGGAGCGAAACGTTTTATATCGGATTCGCACCTTCAACCGCTATCGTAAGACCTTTGTAGTCAGCATCATAAGTGATTACTATCGCGTTTTGCAGCAGAAGAACTCGGTAGTCATTGCCGAGGCAAGCTACCAGAGACAGATTGAATCAACAAACCAACTGAAGATGGAGGTTGAAGTCGGTCAAAGGGCCCCGTCCGAAGCAGATGAGGCCGTGCAGAGATTGCTGAGTGCGGAAAACAGCCTCGTTACGACCCGACAAAGATATGAACAGGCCCTCGACAGACTCAAAATACGGCTGTCTTTGCCGACCGATGCCAACATCGTACTGGATCAGAATGAGCTGACAGCGCTGGAAGAAATAGGCGTGGGCCAACCTATTTACACGGAGGAGGAGGCAATTGTCATGGCATTGGTCCGGCGTCTGGACCTGGCCAACACAGCAGACAGCCTTGAAGATTCGGCACGCAAACTTGAATTAGCTGCTGAGGGTCTCGGTGTAGAGCTGAACCTTATTGGAAGTGCCGATGTAAGTAGCGCCGATAGGACTGATTTTGACAGATTACAGTTTCACCAGG
>JBARPZ010000130.1:0-3559 GCA_049643445.1 Sedimentisphaerales bacterium | reverse complement strand
TATGGAACTTTAGTGAGATACACCTGGGGAGATGTACCTCTATATCAACTATTACTTAGTATCAAACCAAATTGCCACTTCACACACTATACTGCCATGTTTTTCCATGAGCTAACGGAACAAATCCCAAAAACAATATACATTAATTGGGAGCAAACACCCAAGCCCCGCCCTAAACAAAAACTCGAACAGAAACGAATGGATTGGGCATTCAAAAGAAAAACAAGACTCTCCCAAAACACAGCCGAGTACCAGAACAGAAAAATACACCTCCTCAATGGTATGTTTACGGACAACCTCGGTGTAACTGACGGTATCGGGCCTAATGGAGAAAAGATTCGTCTAACCGATGTCGAGCGAACACTAATCGACATAACCGTGAGACCAGAATATGCCGGGGGGGTGTTTGAGGTTTTAAAAGCATACCGACTTGCACACAATAAGGTTTCAATAAACAGACTGGTTGCTACTCTAAAAAAAATCAACTATATCTACCCATACCACCAGGCAATAGGATTTTATCTGGAAACAGCGAGAGTTTATAAAGAATCCCAGATTGACTTGCTGGCTCAATTAGAGATGAAATACAATTTCTACCTTATACATCAAATGAAAGAGAGCGACTATTCCAAGAAATGGCGACTATATTTCCCCAAGGGCTTCAAGTAACTTATTACATTTATTCACCACATAGTCAAAATAGTAATCAAAATCTTTTATTTTTATGTTCGGTTTCACAGTATTCTCAACCGCAATAAAATCCTGCCGATGATGTTCTCTGAATTCCTTAATATTGCCAATCAAATTAATGGGAACTTCCTTTGCCTTAAATATGCCCCTCAACAAATTCAGATTTTCACTTGTAGTCAGGTTGATGTTGAAGTGTTCAACAACCGTGTGAATATCAAAAAAATCTCTTGCTCTCGCAGTCTCGTAAGACTTTCCAAGAAACATAGAGTACTCCGGCATCTGCTGACAGATTGCCCTGAGCTTCTCAAAAACAATCATTGTGGGGGTATAAACATAAACAGTATAATCATCAAGTTCTTCTGCATTCTTCCCGTCGCAGTATTCCCACTTGCTTATCTCAATCCTATACGTTTTCCGTGCCCCAGGGCCAACATCCACAGCACTTAGTCGTAAACGCTGCACATCATTCTCCAGTTCCACATACTTTGTCTTATCAATTAACTTAAACTCCAATCTGTAACCTCCCCAGAATGGGGGTACATCAGGGCCACTATCCTCAGGTCTTTCTCCAAATTTAATATCAAATATTTTGTAACCTGATTCATCGAAAACTCTATTCAGGGCTTTTTCGAACCTGGATTTTATAGAACTCATCTCAATCGGATTAAATTCGGTTGCTATAGAAAAGTCAAGATCAAGCGAGGACCGGGAGGCAATACCATAAACGATATCTATAGCGTTTCCCCCCTTCAAAACGAGAATATCCATAAGGTAATCATCAGAGAACATAGCAATTATTGAAAGCTTCTTGATGCGTTCAAGTTGACCGACGTAATCCATAACTACTATCCTTTACCCTTGTGAATAAACCTTTCACTAACATCCCCAATTCCCGCCAAACAATTTCGTATCTCGTTCCCGGTTGCCAGTCAAAGTGGTGCGAAATATCACACCCTAAAATCTTTTTGTTATCAATTTAGTCTACCGGAGATAGAATGTCAACGTTGTTGTATTGTTCCCTTCGGCCTTGCTCAGGGTAAACTCCCAAGCTCAGTGTAAACTCACGGGGCAGGCATAGAAAAGTCACCCAAGCACAGGGGTGGGGGCTATATACAAGGACGGAAAATTGAGATTCTTCGCTTCACTTCGTTGCGCTCAGAATGACAACAAGATGGATTCGGCAGGGTCGCGGGCTTTATCTTTTGAATCGTTTTCGGGGGCCGCGATATGACTTTTTTGCTCCTGAGGCGGTTTTGCTTCTTGGCAGCTCCCTGCGTGGCGATGGTTTTGAGCTTTTTTCGGTCTTCGGCTCGGGCGGCGTGGACTTGACGTATGAGAAGCCCCTGCACTTCTGCGTTTTTAGTTTGCGTCCTATGAACTTGCCGACCTCGCGCAGGTACTTTTCCTCTTCGCTCGAAACGAACGTGATCGCGTCGCCTGTGGCCTCCGCTCTTCCTGTCCGGCCTATCCGATGGACGTAATCCTCGGCGTGAGTTGGCACGTCGTAATTGATGACGTGTGATATCCCCTCGACGTCGATGCCGCGTGCGGCGACATCGGTGGCGACCATGACCTGATACTTACCGCTGCGAAAGCCGTCGAGTGCCCGCTGCCGCTGGTTCTGTGTACGGCCCGAATGTATCGAGACGGCGACGACGCCGGCGCGTTTGAGCCTTCGGCTGATCTTGTCAGCCCCGTGTTTGGTCCGCGAGAACACCAGCACGCTGAACATCCGCCAGTCCTCGATCATGTGCAGCAGCAGGTCCATCTTCAGCGTCTTCTCGACCGCGTAGATATGCTGGGTGATCGTGTCGATCGGGTTGCGTGGCCGGCCTATCTGTATCACCTTCGGCGATTTCAGCATGTCGGCCGCCAGGGTCTGAACCTCCGGCGATATCGTCGCCGAAAAGAGCATCGTCTGGCGTTTCTTCGGAAGCGGGCCCACGATCCTCCGCACGTCGTCGACGAAACCCATATCGAGCATCCGGTCGGCCTCGTCCAGCACGAGCACCTCGACGCCGCCCAGTTCGATCGTGTTGCGTTGGATATGGTCGATCAGCCGTCCGGGTGTGGCGACCACGATATCGACGCCGCGGCGCAGCGATGCGATCTGGTTGTTGATGCTGACGCCGCCGTAAACCGCCAGGGCCTTGAGGTCCGTGAACCTGCCGTAGCCGAGTATCGATCTTTCGATCTGCACGGCCAGCTCGCGCGTGGGAGTTAGGATCAATGACCTGACGGTCCGCTTGCGCCCGGCCCGCTCGTGACTGAGACGATCCAGTATCGGCAGCACAAACGCCGCCGTCTTGCCTGGGCCCGTCTGGGCGCAGCCGATGATATCGCTGCCCCTAATTGCCGCCGGTATTGCCTGTGACTGTATTTCCGTGGGGGCCGTGTAACCTGTCGCCAGTATCCCCTGAACCAGCGGATCTGAAAGACCAAATGTCTTAAATGGCATTGAACAATCCTAAAAAGAGAAACTTGTGAAAATGCAAACATGCAGACCGATCGGAAAGCACACCGAGGACCGATTGCCGAGGACTTGTCCGGATCCGCGAAATGTTATCCCTACCCACAACCGGGATTTCCCATTTAACTTCATAAACGGCATTCCTGCACGCCTTGACACTCTTTTTGAAGCACTGCTGTAGACTTCAAGCCCTGCAATACCAAGATTTCATCTCATTGTCAACAACTTCCCGGCAGGTTAAGATCTTGTAATGAAAGCGCAAAATGGGAAAATGCGGGTCGCTCTTCGTAAGGATGCAGGATTTTTCACGGGGACAAATCCGCAGAATCTCCGGGGTGGTGATTTGGTGAGTCTCGTCAAATATGTTAGGGGCCAATACTCCGGAGCCAATATTCGAGA
>JBARPZ010000129.1:0-2082 GCA_049643445.1 Sedimentisphaerales bacterium | reverse complement strand
ACCTCATCGATACGCCAGTAGTACGTCGTTGCCATTTCGAGTGTGCCGGGTTCGTATGTTGTATCAGGCTGGTTGCGTATGAACGTCGGCGGATTGCTCGTCCCGAAGTAAACATCGTGCGATGTGGCATCAGGGTCGGCCGTCCAGCTCAAGACAGGAGTTGTAGTGACTCCTCCTTGACCATCGTGTGGATTCGGATTCGTCGCCGAATGAGCGGGAACCAGAGTCGTGAATCTCCAAACCGTACCTGTGGTTGTGCCGTATGCAATGACCTCATCGATACGCCAGTAGTACATAGTACTATCAGCCATTGTGCCTGGTTCGAATGTTGTAGCGGTCTGGTTGTGTATGAACGGCGGCGGATTGCGCATCCCGAAAAAAACATCGTGAGATGTCGCATGAACCCCGGCCGTCCAGCTCAAATCAGCGTTTGGGTCGACCTCCGTTGCGGCATTCGCTGGTGCCGGATTACTTGCCGGACCGGGAGCCAGAGTCGTGAATCTCCAGACTGTACCGGTGGTTGTGCCGTATGCACCGACCTCATCGATACGCCAGTAGTACATAGTACTAACAGCCATTGTGCCGGGATCGAATGTTGTAGCGGTCTGGTTGTGTATGAACGGCGGCGGATTGCTCGTCCCGAAAAAAACATCGTGAGACATCGCATAAAGGCCGGCCGTCCAGCTCAAATCAGCGTTTGGGTTGACCTCTGTTGCGCCATTCGCTGGTGCCGGATTACTTGCCGGACCGGGTGGTGGTCCCTGCGGAGGCAGTTCGCAATTGTCGGTAAAAATGGCAAAATCAATGAAATTGACAAAGCCATCTCTGTTTAGGTCTTCGGCCAATAGGAATTCTTCGTAACACCATTTGCCAACAAACAAAGCAAGATCAAGTGGATTCACTATATCGCTAACATCATTGTCCAGGTTAGCAATATTGCCAATATCCAACTGAGACATGCTTGCCTCAGGCGTGCCGCCATAAGCACCCATATTGATTCGCTTGCCGTGTGGCCATAATTCCGCAGTCCAATCTGAATTGGGGTCACCAGCATCAATGCACGGGCTGTTCACATCATCCTGAATCCAGCTTTGGCTGTTCGCATCCCACCTGCCGGCCAGAGATTTCAGATGATAATCATCATTGCTCGAATCAGCAAAGCACGGGTCCTCGCCAATATTGCCGTGGCCCGCGAATGTGTCCAGCCCTTGAATGCAGCTATAGTTGATGAACGGTCCTCCAACACCCTCTGTGTATATCTGGGCGGATTCATCCATGCCGTCTGTGTCGGAATTTCCCCAGAGAATACAGTTCGTTAGTGTCGGCTTGCCGTCAGAATTGTAAATCCCACCGCAGTAATCGTTCGTTGAGTTTCCGTAGAAGATGCAATTTGTCAGGATCGGATTGCCTTGCCGGTTACGCAAGCCGCCAGCGTAAGCAGTATATTCACCTCCTATTGCCGAGTTCCGGGTGAAGATGCAGTTGGTCAGCGTTGGGTTGCCGCCCCAATTATACATACCCCCTCCGTGACCAGCGTGCGTTCCTATCATCGAGTTCCTGTCGAAGATGCAATTGATTAGCGTCGGGTTGCCATTAAAGTTAAACATACCGCCGCCCGATGTCATGCCCACTCCTACTCCCGAGTTCTGACTGAATGTGCAGTTGGTCAGTACCGGATTGCTGTAAGAGTTATACATCCCGCCGCCGGCGCTTACTGAATAATTTGACTCGAAGGTACAATTAATTAATATCGGATGGCTGTTGTCGTTATACATTCCGCCGCCCATGCTTGCTCTATTTCGACTTATTATACAGTTCCTAATCGTGGGTGAGGAGTAGCCACAACGTATGCCGCCACCATAAAGGCCTATCCAGCCACCAGTAATTGTGAATCCATCTACAATAGATTGGGAGTTCTCACCGCTGTGGAAATAAAATCCGCGATGAGGGTGTGAGGAACTTCCTCCACATTCTATGATACAGCTTTCCGGTCCGTTCACACTCTTTAAGGTTATAGCTCTGCCGTTAAAATCAATATCTCTGTTGCCATCCCCGGTATAGGTCCCATCCAGAACTACAATT
>JBARPZ010000128.1:0-2500 GCA_049643445.1 Sedimentisphaerales bacterium | reverse complement strand
GATATACCGTGTGCAATTTGGCCCCGAAGCCCGGCGTCCAGCTAAAGGTCACATTATCAGGGCCTACAAACTCGGCCCCATCGGCCGGGTCCGGATTGTACGCGGTTTTGGGCGGAATCGAGAAGCTCCAGACATCGCCCTTCCACGGACTGTTCGGATCGGCCTCGTTGACCTCATCGATTCGCCAATAGTAGGTTGTTCCTGCAACAAGACCGTCTGGATAGGCATATCCCGGAAAGCCGGCCACATAAAACGTCAAGGTCTGGTTTCCGCGGAACACGTCTGATTCTCGCGTGGCTTCTTCTACATCGCTGAAATTGTCACCCAAATACAAATCGTGAGAAACTGCAAAATCACCCGCCATCCAGCTAAGATTCACCCACGTATCCTCAACAAGGGCTCCATCGGCTGGATCAGGCGTTCGAGCGTACGGAATCTCTTGCAGGCCCAACATCAGAACACCGAGTTCTTCAGCATCCAGTGCTCGGTCGTACACGACAACATCATCCATCCGTCCTCCAAAGGGCCGGATTCTGCCAGCGGCGTCTGCGACGCTGGCCGATTGGTTACCAAGGGCTATTTTAACATCAGGATTGATGCCCACGGCGTTACCTGCCTTGTTCTGGCTGAAGATCTCCTGGGCGTTCTTGTAGTAACGCATGAATGGATCGCTGGCATCCCAGGTCAGCGCTATGTGTATCCACTCATCGGCTTGCAAGTCTTCCGTGTCAGGTGCGCTGGCTCTCGTGGTAGCGCCCGTGTCCGTTCTGAGGCGAAACTCCAGGTTATTCTCGCCACTGCCGCTAAGTATCATGGCCCAGTAGTGGTCGGGAGTTCCTGAACCTTCAGACTTGGATATAAGCCGGGCATCGTCCTGAAAAGCGGTCACGTTTATCCATGCGGCCAGCGTAATGCCGCTGCCGGTCAAATCGAATGGCTCCACGGTGACACGATCACCGTCACCTCCGAATTGCAGACACCAGCCGATATCATTCCAACCCGGACTCGTCCACTTGGGGGAACCTTCGAAGGAACCATCGTGGCCTTTGCCACTTGCATCGTGCGCGACGGTCCCGGAGCCCTCATCAAACGCCCAGTGAGCTACAAGATCCGCTGAAGTACTGCCGGCCATACTCAGCAATAGAACCAGAGGGATTAAAAAGATCATTCTTCTGTACATAACGATCCTCCTTCAAACAAGATAGTAAATGGTGATTCGAGATTTACGATATTTGTACCTGCCGAATATAACGCTTTTTGATGTAGTAACACCTCCTTTCTCCAAAGCCCAATACGGCTCGTTGATTAGACAAATCCATGACGAGCTATTGAAACTTTTCTTGTTGTAAGACTAATGATGCTTAGCTTCCAACTTTTCCACTATATCGGATCGAGTCGTGTCCTGTCAAGAGAAAACTCCAGATCATGCACCCGCATTGACACATGAACGTATACACCTGGCGAGGTTATATTCAGTCGTCGAGCCTTTTTATAGGAAAGGTTCTCGCGATCACCCGGTCCAAAGCAGCCCTCGCAAAAAACAACGGAGCCTACACCGGTTCACTCGGCAGAGGCTCCGAATTGATGCGAATTCAATTGTTGACCGGACAGGCGCGGTGATTACTGGCCCTCATTCTCGGCCGGTTGGTATAAACGGATGTCATCAATGAACATCGTCCCCGAACCGCCAGGTGCTGGCATACCGGCTTTGGTACCCAGACCAATGGTGATTTTATCCACGTTGGTCAGATTGATACCCTGATCAGCAAAGGCTTGTAGCGGGATGACCCACTCTCTCCAGGTGCTAGCCTGTGCCACATTCAGATCATCGTGGGCTATCACAACAGGTGAACCGGCAATGTTAGAGATCGCCACATACAATGGCTCCGCCGCGTTGGCCGAATCGCCCCTGAACCACAGCGACAGTTCCCCGACGCCTTCGGCCGTCCAGTCACGGGGTGACGTCAACACCAGTTCCACCTCCGAATTCGTTACACCAGCTTCGTTGGCGTAAAGCAGCGGCATGGATTGGGCGCCGCCATGTACAATCGTTTGCTCGCAATACGACGGCAACAGATAGCCAACTTGCGCTCCGTTGTCGGCAACATCCAAACCGTCGTTCCAGGTCTGCCAGATGGCTTCACCGGCGGCGTCATCGTCGGTGTAGCTCTCGAAGTCGTCCACGACGAGAAAATCAGCAGTCATAAAGCTCCAGACCAGGCCCTTCACTGGATTGTCCGGATCGGTGTTATAGATCGCGTCCACCCGCCAGTAATAGCTCGTATGCCAGTCGAGTTTGCCGGGATCATAGCTCTCAGAACCAAGAGTTCTGTTGCCCTTGTACTCCGGCGAAGCGGTTGTAGCATTCATGACGGCTTCTTCATCCATGCCGAAGTACACCTGATGGGAGTTTGCATTATCCGCCGGCGCCCAAGTCAAGATCTGGGTGTGTTCGACATCCGCGGCTCCATTGGCTGGCTGCGGCGCCCCAGCGGCGCCC
>JBARPZ010000127.1:0-7200 GCA_049643445.1 Sedimentisphaerales bacterium | reverse complement strand
TTTCTGCTTTTTTCTTTTTCATCGACTGTTACCAAAGTATTTTTTTAGTTTCTCGAAAAAACGTGTTGACTGCGGGGAAACAGTTTTGTTTTCTGTTTTGGCAAACTCTCTCAGTAGTTCCTGCTGTTTTATGTTTAGCTTAGCGGGTGTTTCGATAATGATTTGCACGAGTTCGTCGCCGGTTCGACGTGTTCGGATGTCCGGCAGCCCCTGGCCTTTGATTCTAAAGACACTTCCATATTGTGTGCCCGGTGGTATTTTAAGGCCTCTTGTGCCATCGAGGCTCGGCACGTCGATAGTTGTCCCCAGGGCGGCCTGTGTAAAGCTTACAGGTACAATAGCAATAAGGTTATTTCCGTCGCGCTGCAGGAATTCATGTGGTATTATTCTGACGTAGCAGTACAGGTCGCCTCTTGGCCCGCCACTTCTGCCGGGTTCACCTTCGCTGGCGACTCTTATACCCTGTCCTTCGTGGACACCTTGCGGAATTTTGATATCGACGATTCTCTTTTTAGGAACTCTGCCGGCGCCTTTGCATTTTTTGCAGGGATTAGTAATTATTTGCCCGCCGCCTTTGCATTGCGGACAGGTGGAGACCATCTGGAAGAAGCCGCCTCGCCTTGCGACCTGGCCGCTACCACCACAACCCGGACACTTGCCGGGCTTAGTCCCTTTTGCACTGCCGGTGCCGGTGCATTCAGGACATAAATCCTGACGAGTGAACTCTATGGTTTTTTTTGTGCCTTTAGCAACATCATTCAGTGTCAGATCAACGGAGGTCTCAAGGTCATAGCCCCTCGCCGGACCGGTCCGTCTGTTTCTTCTCCCACCCATCCCGAATAGATCACCGAATCCACCAATACCAGTAAATATGTCCTCAAAGATGCTTCCGATGTCCTGCCAGTTCATATGTGCGTAATCACGCATGCCTATTCCGCGAAGACCTTCGTGACCGAACTGGTCATACCGCTTACGCTTTTCGGGGTCGCTGAGGACCTCGTAAGCTTCGGCGCATTCTTTGAACTTTGCCTCGGCCTCTTTATCATCCGGATTTTTATCCGGATGATGCTTCATCGCCATGCGCCGATATGCGCGCTTAATATCAGCATCGGAGGCATTTTTGCCCACCCCCAGAACTTCATAATAATCCCGCTTAGCCATAATTTCATATTTCGTGGCTTGTCACCAGCAACTTTGTACCGCCTCAAGAAGTTTTATCTTATCGAGCCCGGTATTGGCTCTTCGTCTTTATCTTTTAAGTCTGTTACCAATACATTAGTGGTTAACATCAGCGCTGCTATTGAGGCGGCCGTTTCCAAAGCGGTTCTGGCGACTTTTGCCGGGTCGATAATTCCGGCTTTGAACATATCAACAAACTGGCCGGTGTTGGCGTTGTAGCCGATATTTTTATCTTTCTCCGTTTTTTCGAGAAGTTGAGCGACGACCACATCGCCCTGGTCGCCGGAGTTATCCACTATCTTGGTTGTCGGTGCTTTAAGGGCGTTGCATACAATGTCAAAGCCGATTTTCTCATCGCCTTTGGCATTTGCTCTGGCCTTTTCTACCTGGCGGATAGCACGTAAGAACACGACACCGCCACCTGCGACCACGCCTTCTTCGGTCGCTGCCCTTGTGGCGTGAAGTGCATCGTCCAGCAGGTCCTTGCGTTCCTTCATTTCTGTTTCCGTTGCGGCGCCGGCATTGATGACGGCAACTCCACCGGTCAGCTTTGCGAGACGCTCCTGCAGCTTTTCACGGTCGTAGTCACTGGTTGTCTTTTCCATCTGGTTGCGGATTTGGTCGCAGCGGGCCGCGATGTCCTTCTTTTTGCCGGCCCCTTCGATTATTGTGGTTGTGTCCTTACCGACGACGATTTTCTTGGCCCGGCCTAATTGTGAAAGCTCAATGCTTTCGAGCTTGATACCCAAATCTTCGGTGATTACCTGCCCTGCGGTTGAGATGCCTATGTCGGCTAACATTGCTTTTCTTCGGTCACCGAAGCCGGGAGCTTTAACAGCGCAAATTCTTAATACGCCTTGCAGGCGGTTAATGACCATTGCCGCCAATGCTTCACCTTCCACGTCTTCTGCGATGATCAAAAGCGGCACTGCGACTTGAGCGATTTTTTCGAGCAGTGGAACAAGCTCGCGAACATTGGATATTTTCTTTTCTTGCAGCAGGATGTAGGCATCTTCAAGGACGGCTTCGAGGGTGTCGGCGTTAGTCATAAAGTATGGGGATATATATCCCTTATCGAACTGCATACCTTCAACGAAACTCAGCTCGTTTTCCATTCCTTTGCCTTCTTCGACCTCGATAACACCTTCCCTGCCGACTTTATCAATTGCGTCAGCGAGAATTTCACCAACTTCCGGGTCGTTGTTTGCGCTGATGGTTGCCACTTTTGCAATATCGCTGTGGCCTTTTACAGGTACGCTGACCGATTGGATGAATTTGGTAACGACTTCAGCGGCCTTGCTGATTCCTCGTTGGATGGCCATTGGATTTGCACCTGCTGTTACGTGCTTGAGGCCCTCGATGTAAATTGCTTCTGCCAGGACAGTTGAAGTAGTTGTTCCATCGCCGACAACATCGGAGGTTTTGCTGGCGACCTGATTGACCATCTTTGCGCCCATGTTTTTGAATGGTTCTGGCAGTTCGATTTCCTTGCTGACCGTCACACCATCCTTTGTAACTTTCGGAGAGCCCCAGCTTTTTTGTAGTATGACGTTTTTGCCGGTCGGTCCGAGGGTCACTTTGACTGCTTCGGCCAGTTGTGACAGGCCGATTTTAAGCTCTGTTCGTGCTGTATCATCAAACATCATTTGCTTTGCCATTTTTTTACCCCTACAAATTCCTTATATAAAATCTTAAAGGTGTTTTATGTTTGCCTTCCTGAATTACCTTTCAATAATCCCGAGGATATCACTTTCTCGTAAAATCACATATTTTTCTCTGTCGATTTCGATTTCGCTACCCATGTATTTACCGTAGATGACCTCGTCTTTTTTCTTTACAGACATTTTGCCTCGTTTGCCATCATCGAGTATTTTGCCCGGTCCGGTGGCTATGATTGTGCCGATCTGCGGTTTTTCTTTTGCGGTGTCGGGCAGAATGATGCCGCCTGTGGTTTTCTCTTCTGCATCTAATTGTTTTATTACAACTCTATCGTCCAAAGGTCTAAGTTTCATAACTCACTCCTTTTCTACTCAGGTTTCACTTTTTAACTACCATTTTACAGTATACACAAATTTGATTATTTATTAACCGGGACCAGCGTTACCGACTTTAGGTTCATCACCGCGCCGCGAGGCATACTTTTGGGTTTAAGGGAAAGGTTATATGTGCCGGGTTTGGTGATTTTCACGGTCCCAAGTTTTTCTGTGACAAAACTGGTCCAGCCGCCGGTGTCTTTGACTGTTCCTGCAAGCTCTTGACCGCCGACCGTTAGAATGTACTTGCCGCCGCCCGAACCTGCATCACAGGCAAAAGTCACTTCGGCGTTGAAAGTTCCTGTTTGGATCACTTTGAATCGCCAGATGACATAATCGTCGGGATTCGTCCAGAAGCCGATGTTGTCCTTGCCGCCGCCGGACTCGTACCTGGCGTTTGTCCCGCGAACAACGGCATTACTGGCCTTAAGATTAACCGAGCCTTCTTTTGCCTGTGTAGTAACAGCCGGTTCAGCCTCCATTTCCAACATAACAACCGTATCGACCTTATCAGGTACTCTTCGCGGTACAGTGACAACGAGATTGCCGCTGTCATCGCTGCCTAACAGAAGTTCAGCACGATCCTTTCTCGCAAATAAATATGCATTTTGGACGTCGCTTCTGGGCATTGGCACTTCTAATTCGCCGTTTTCGGGCCAATCGAAAACATGTAAGTACAGCTTTCCAGGCTTCGCTGTACATTTGCCCCAGGGAAGTTTCTCAAATGGGCTTGCCGTAGTGCCATAAATGCTTTCACTGTTCTTCGCCATCCATTCACCCATAGGAGCCAAACGTTCGACGCTGGCTTCAGGGATAAGGCCCTCGGAGGTAGGTCCTACGTTGAGCAGGAAGTTGCCGCCTTTGCTGGCAATATCCACGAGCTTGCGAAGCAGGTCTTCCTTTGACTTCCAGTTATCATCGTATGACTTGAAACCCCAGGTGTCGTTCATTGTCATGCACGTTTCCCAGTCAACACCAGAGAGCCCTGTCGGTGGTATTTCCTGTTCGGGCGTACCGAAATCACCGGCGAAATAACCTTCCTTGGTCATACCCTGCATACTCTTGCGTCCTTTGCCAACACGGTTGTTGATAAGAATGTCCTGCTGAAGGCTTCGAACGTAATTGTACAGGTCTATACCTTGCGGTTCAGTCCAGTCCTTTATCCATTCGCCGTCGAACCAAAGAACACCAAGTGGGCCGTAATTGGCTACTAACTCATTCAGTTGGGGCTTCATATAGGTTTTAACGTATCGACTAAAGTTAGGATTCGTGCGTTTGTCGTCGTTATAGTTCGGGTAAAAAGGTGCCTGTGCATCCGGGTGGTGCCAATCCATTATGGAGTGGTAAAAGCAAAGTCTGACGCCTTGTTTTTTGCAGGCAACTGACAATTCCTTGAGTATGTCGCGTTTGAACGGCGCAGCATCCATAATGTCGTAATCGCTGACCTTTGAATCCCACAGACCGAAGCCATCGTGATGTTTGCTTGTGATGACAATGTACTTCATCCCCGCATTCCTGGCGATTTGCACCCACTGTTCGGCATTGAATTTGACGGGATTGAACTGTTTAGCAAACTGTTCATACTCTGCAACGGGAATGTTTGCATTTTCCATAATCCATTCACCGATGCCTGGTATTTGTTTGCCTTTATACGTGCCGGCAGGCACAGAGTATACGCCCCAGTGGATAAACATGCCGAATCTTGCATCACGCCACCATTGCATCCGTTCATCACGCTGCTGTTTGGTTTCAGGTAAGGCTGATTTGGCGGTTGTCTGAGCACAAAATGGGACGAGAAGAAAGCTCAACACCATGAACACAATTGCCATGCTTATTCTGTACCTATGTACAGGTGTATAAGTTTGTGATGGTTTTGTTTTGTTGCTCATTGTTTATCCTCTTTTACTCATCTGCCGGTAGTCATGGGCTTCAGACCGTATTACATCATACCCATTCCACCTCCCATACCTCCCATGCCGCCGCCCATGCCTCCCATGCCGCCACCCATGCCTGGGTCTCCTGGTGGTGAAGTCATTTCCTCTTTAGGTTTTTCGGTGACAAGGCAATCTGTGGTTAGGAGCAAGCCGGCTATACTTACGGCGTTTTGCAGGGCGATTCGTGTTACTTTTACCGGGTCGATGACGCCGGCTTTGAGAAGGTCTTCGTACTTGTCGGTGCCGGCGTTGTAGCCGAAGCCGCCTTTGCCATCCGTGACTTTGTTAACCACGAGATTTGGTGTTGCTCCTGCGTTAGCGGCGATATAGTAGCAGGGCATCCTGAGAGACTTTAGCAATATGTCGGCACCTGTTTTCTCATCGCCTTTGAGTTTTAATTCTTTGACCGCATCGATACAGCGAATGAGGGCCACACCTCCGCCGGGCACGATACCTTCCTCAATGGCTGCTCTTGTGGCGTGCAGGGCATCCTCGATTCGAGCTTTACGTTCTTTCATTTCCGTTTCGCTTGCGGCACCGACATTGATTTGAGCGACGCCGCCTGTTAGCTTGGCGAGACGTTCTTGTAATTTCTCACGGTCGTAATCGCTTGTGATCGTTTCGATTTCACTCTGGATTTGCTTGATTCTGCCGCTGATAGCGTCCTGGCTACCGGCACCTTCAACAATGATTGTATTATCGTTGTCGATGGTCACTTTTTTGGTCTGGCCGAGCTGTTTGACACTGATATTTTCCATCTCGATGCCCAAATCTTTGAAAATCGGCTCCGCACCTGTCAGGATTGCTATGTCCTGCAGCATTGCTTTTCTACGGTCGCCGTATCCGGGTGCCTTTACAGCTGCGCACTGCAGGATTCCTCTTAGCTTGTTGACCACCAGCGTTGCTAACGCTTCGCTCTCGACATCTTCTGCAATAATCAGCAGAGGCCTTTTGGTTTTTGCAATCTTTTCAAGTAGTGGCACGAGCTTGGCTACATTGCTGATTTTTTCCTCGTGTATTAGTATATATGGTTTTTCCAGCTCGCAGACCATATTGTCCGGGTCGGTTACAAAGTGAGGCGAAAGGTAGCCACGATCAAACTGCATCCCTTCCACAAAATCGACGTATGTTTCGAAACTTTTGCCCTCTTCGACGGTAATGACACCGTCTTTGCCGACCCGCTGGAAGGCTTGAGCCATAATCTTTCCGATTTCTAAATCGTTATTAGCTGATACTGAGGCGATATTTATTATGTCATCGGTTTTGGTGATATTTATCGGTTTTGACAACGAAACGAGCTTATCCGTTACCACCTTGGCGGCCTTTTTCATCCCGCGGTTCAGGGCCATAGGATCCGCCCCGGCGGCAAGGTTCTTGTAAGCCTCCTTGTACAATGCTTCGGTGAGGACGGTCGCCGTTGTTGTTCCGTCGCCGGCAATTTTTGAGGTTTTGCTGGCTGCTTCCTTTACCAGTTTTGCGCCAAGGTTTTCGTTCTTGTCGATAAGGTCAATTTCCTCAGCCACCGTTACACCGTCTTTGGTTACGGTCGGCCCCCCCCAGCTTTTATCGATAATAGCGTTTCGGCCTCTCGGACCAAGCGTTGGTTTGACCGCTGCCGCAAGTTTTTCGACGCCGGCCAACAGACCAGCTCTTGCATCGCCTTCAAATGCCAATTCTTTTACTGCCATAGTTAATTGCCTCCTAATATTATGTTCAATAGGATTTGGTTGTTAAATTTACGCATAATTTATACAAGACAAGCAAACAATATACCAGTTTTTATGCCTGGAGAGGGCTATTTTAGGACGAATGTCCGTAACTACCTATAATTACTGTGATTATGTGATGCAAAAATCGCCTATGCAAGGAGATATACGGCATTTTATAAGGGAATAAATGCAAATTTTGGCATAAATGAGGGACTGACTACGCCAAGTTGACAGGAAGGAAGAGTTAAAATAGGTAAAATGAGATGGATTGAAAGGAAGAAGGGGTGGAGGGATCCTGCTTCGCCAGAGGCTACGACAGGATAAATTGGGTTTGTTTTGGGTTCG
>JBARPZ010000126.1:0-11873 GCA_049643445.1 Sedimentisphaerales bacterium | reverse complement strand
ATGACAATCTTTGCATGTTTTCTACAAAGTATCTTGAAATCGCAACCGGCGTGGTGTATATTCTGCCGAATTGAGGCCATTTAATCAAGACTGTAAAAACCTGTAATGGAGCAATTACAATGAATTCAAAAGCCAATGCAATTGTGGCACAATCGGGCGGACCGACCGCAGTAATCAATTCAAGCGCCTGCGGCGTTATTCAGGAAGCAATAAAATCGGGCAAAATCAGCCGGGTAATAGGCGCAACCAACGGTATATTGGGCGTGTTAGGCGAAGATTTATTCGATATTTCCGCTGAAAAGCCGGAGACCATCGAGGCACTGAAGCAAACACCTGCGGCAGCTATCGGCTCGTGCAGGTATAAACTCAAATCACTGGAAGAATCCAAGGCGGATTTCGAAAGAATACTCGATGTCTTCAAGGCCCACGATATTCATTACTTCTTCTATGCCGGCGGTAACGACTCGATGGATACCGCTGACAAGGTCAACAAGCTGGCAGCGGACGCCGGCTATGAGCTGGTCTGTATGGGCATTCCTAAGACAGTTGATAACGACCTTGCCTGCACGGACCATTGTCCGGGATACCCCAGTGTGGCTAAATACGTGGCGACCTGTGCAGCCGAAGCAGGCAGAGATACGGAAGCACTATACACACACGACACCTGTACTATTCTCGAGGTGATGGGCAGAAACGCCGGCTGGATAGCAGCAGCGACGGGCCTTGCCGTAACCTGCCCCGAAGACGCACCGCATTTAGTATATCTGCCGGAAGCGGGCTTTTCCTGGGACAAATTCGTCAGCGATGTCAAGCAGGTACATAAGGAGATGGGCGGGGTCTTTATCGTTGCCGGCGAGGGACTAAAAGACGACAAAGGCGAATATATAACCGCCGACTCGGGAGACTTTGCCAAAGACGACTTCGGCCACGTGCAACTTGGCGGCGTAGGGGACATGCTAAAGGCAGTGATTGAGAAGGAAGTCGGCATCAAGGCCCGCTTTAATAAGCTGGGCACCAACCAGCGAACAGCCATGCACTTTGCTTCGCTGACCGACGTCAACGAGGCCTATATGTGCGGGCAGATGGCTGTAAAATATGCGATGGACGGCGAGAACGGCAAAATGGTGACTCTGGTTCGTGAGGATGGGCCGAAATATAAATGTACAACAGGGCTGGCAGAATTGCGAGATGTGGCCAACGGTGAAAAGAAAGTGCCCGCCGAGTATATAAATGATAAGGGCAATCATATAACCGATGCGATGCGGGATTATGTCAGGCCGCTGGTGCAGGGAGAAGCACCTGTAAAAATCGGCAAGGATGGGCTGCCCGTATTTATGAGATTTGAACGCAAACCACTGGAAAAGAAACTTCCGAAGTACCTTTGAGCAGGAAGGACATTAAATGAATGAGCTTTTTGACATCAATGATAAAGTAATCGTGATTACAGGGGCCGGGGGCGTCCTTTGCGGAACAATGGCCAAGGCACTTGCCAATGCCGGTGCAAAAGTCGCCGTTCTGGACATAGATGAAACCGCCGCAGCCAAAGTTGCCGATGAAATAAAATCCAACGGCGGCCAGGCTATCGCTGTCAAATGTAACGTGCTTGATAAAAAGAGCATAGAGGCTGCAAAAGACAAAGTCACATCCGCGCTTGGTCAAGTCGACATATTAATTAACGGCGCGGGCGGAAATAAGAAAGAGGCCACGACTTCGCCGGACCTTTCGTTTTTCGATTTGCCGGCCGATGCCATCCGATTTGTCTTCGACCTGAATTTCCTCGGCACCTTGCTACCCACACAAGTTTTTGGCAGACAGATGGCTGAAAATGGTGCCGGCGTGATATTGAATGTCTCCAGTATGAATGCGTTTTTGCCTCTGACAAAAATCGCCGCATATTCAGCAGCCAAAGCCGCCGTCAGCAACTTCACACAGTGGCTGGCAGTGCACATGTGCCAGAACTGCTCCAAAGACATCCGGGTCAATGCGATTGCACCAGGATTCTTTCTGACCGAGCAAAACCGTTTCCTCTTGACCGATGAAAAAACCGACGAGCTGACCGACCGCGGCAAAACAATTATCGACCACACCCCAATGGGTCGGTTCGGTGAGCCGGAAGAACTGATTGGAACAGTCTGCTGGCTGTTAAGCGATGCAGCGAAATTCGTCACCGGAGTTGTCATCCCCATCGACGGCGGCTTTTCCGCCTTTAGTGGAGTATAATTTTCAGGAGAAAGAACATGACCGACCCAGCACAACCTTTGAAAGACTTTAAGCCGAAACAGAAATTTTTCGTAGGTATCGATTCGGACGGCTGCGCGTTTGACACAATGGGAATCAAGCAGCGGGAATGTTTCTGTCCCTGGCTGATTGGCTATTTCGGCCTGCAGCCGGTAGCGAAGGCGGTGCGCGAATGCAAGGAATTTGCGGACCTGTTTTCCAAAACGCGCGGATTCAACCGGCATAAAACCACTAAGCGCATCATAGCAGAATTACTTCCGTCCCACCCGATGGTCAAGGCAAGAGACTTTAAGGTCCCGCAATACCCACATTATTTTGCATGGGTCGATGATCCCAACAGTATGCTCAGCAATGACGGACTCAAACAGGCCATCGAAAAGGCAACGGTCCCGGATACCAGGCGCGAGTTGGAAAATGCGCTGGCGTGGAGCGAAAAGGTCAACGAGTCGATAGGTCAGATTGTCAAGGGTCTGCCTCCGTTTCCTTACGTCCGCGAGAGTTTGGAAAAAATCACACCTCAGGCCGACGCCATCGTTGTCTCGGCAACACCAAACGAGGCCCTTGCGCGAGAGTGGGAAGAACACGACATTGCCAGGTACGTCGAGGTCATAGCGGGCCAGGAAATGGGTAAGAAGGCACAGCATCTCGAATACGCCACCAAGGGCAGATATGAAAAGGGCCATGTCATAATGATCGGCGATGCGCCCGGCGATATGAAAGCCGCCAAGGCCAACGATGCGCTGTTTTATCCGATTAATCCGGGGGATGAGGTCAAATCCTGGAAGAGATTCCACGATGAAGGCTTCGATAAATTCATCAACGGTGAATACGCGGGTGAATACGAGGAACAAGTGATTGCGGAATTCGATGCCTACCTGCCTGAGAAACCACCCTGGGAAAAGAAGTGAACCGTAAACAGTAAATCGTGAAGCGAAATAACAGATTCGAACAATGGTCATCGAACGACAAAATATAGACGGTTACATTGAAAACGAGCAAGCTGTAGAAGCAATCGCCGAGTTCTTTGCGCAAAACGACTATGCCGGCAAACGGCTTCTGCTGATAGTGCCCGACAATACACGCTCCGGCCCTATCGGAGACATTTTCAAAATCGTCTATGACTGCCTGGAACAAAAGACAAAGGAAGTTGATATCCTTGTTGCGCTCGGGACCCATCAACCGCTGACGGAAAAGCAAATCTGCACAAGGCTCGGCATAACATCAGGCGAGCGAAGCAGTAAATACGCACCGGTGAAATTCTTTAACCACGAATGGCAAAAACCTGAAACGCTCACATCTATCGGGAAAATCTCTGCCGACGAAATCGGCAAAATAACCGACGACCTTTTTCACGAAGAAGTTGATGTACGGGTTAATAAACTTCTCTTCGATTATGATGAATTTTTCATCTTAGGTCCCGTCTTCCCTCACGAAGTAGTCGGCTTTTCCGGGGGACATAAGTATATCTTCCCGGGAATCGCAGGCGAGGAAATCATCAATTTCTTTCACTGGCTCGGTGCCGTGTGCACCAATCCCCTTATAAACGGCAATATATGGACACCACCGAGGAAAGTGGTGGAAAAAGCGGCATCATTTGTAAAAATGCCCAGAAAATTATTCGCTATTGTCGCCTTTGAAGACAAACTTAAGGGACTGTTTGTCGGCGATTGTGTAGAGGCCTGGGAAAAGGCGGCCCAGCTCTCCGAAAAAGTGCACATTGTCTATAAAGACCAGCCGTATAAAACGATTCTCGGCATCGCTCCCACAATGTATGACGACATCTGGACGGCCGCCAAAGCGATGTACAAACTCGAACCGGTAACCGCCGACGGCGGAACGCTGATTATTTATGCACCCCATATCACTGAAATCTCATACACTCACGGCAAATTCATTGACCAGATTGGCTACCATACGCGAGACTATTTCCTTAAACGAATGGACAAATTTTCCGACATACCGCGTTCAGTGATAGCACACTCCACACATGTTAAAGGCATCGGTACATTTACCGACGGCATCGAGAAACCAAGGATCAATGTAGTGCTCTCGACCGGCATCAGCAGAGAACGTTGTCGAAAAGTGAATCTGGGCTATATGGATCCAGACCATATTGATATAGCAAACTACGAAAACAGAGAGGAAAAAGGTATCCTGGTTGTGCATCACGCCGGCGAGGTGCTGCACAGATTATCCAGCGGATATATACCAAGTATACCAAGTCAATAGTCATAAATTACAAATCAGAAAGGATAGTTCAAAATGTCAAAAGCAGATATCGGCCTGATAGGGCTGGCAGTTATGGGTGAAAACCTCATCCTTAATATGGAAAGCAAGGGCTTTACAGTGGCCTGCTTCAACCGTACTGTCTCGAAGGTGGATGATTTTATCAACGGCCGAGCCAAAGGCAAGAACATCATCGGCTGTCACTCCATCGAGGAGCTTTCCCAGAACCTGAAAAAGCCCCGCAAGGTAATAATTCTGGTCAAGGCCGGGGCTCCAGTTGACGCCTTCATCGAACAGCTTTTGCCCGTCCTCGAAGATGGTGACATTATAATCGACGGCGGCAACTCGCATTTCCCCGATACAATCGGCCGTACAGAATACGTCGAGAGCAAGGGCAAACTCTACATCGGCACCGGCGTATCCGGCGGGGAAGAAGGCGCGTTAAAAGGACCATCGATGATGCCCGGCGGCTCGCCCAAGGCATGGGAAAGTGTAAAGCCCATTTTCCAGGCAGTTTGCGCGAAGACACCCGACGGCGAACCGTGCTGCGACTGGGTTGGCGAGAACGGGGCCGGCCACTTCGTCAAAATGACACACAACGGAATCGAGTACGGTGATATGCAGATGATTTGTGAGAGCTACCAGATAATGAAACAAGGCCTCGGTATGACAAACCAGGAAATGCACGAGGTCTTTACCGAGTGGAACGAGGGTGAACTCGATTCATACCTTATCGAGATAACGCGTGATATCCTCGGGTACAAAGATGAGGAGGGCAATGAGGTCATCGACCTTATTCTTGACACCGCCGGCCAGAAGGGGACAGGCAAATGGACCGCCATCGAGGCCCTGAACCTTGGCCAGCCGCTTACACTTATCGGCGAGGCCGTCTTCGCACGATGCCTGTCGGCCCTGAAGGAAGAACGAGTCGCGGCATCGAAGGTCCTCACCGGCCCGAAGCCGGACTTTACCGGTGACAATAAAGCATTTGTAGACGACCTTCGACAGGCCCTGTATGCCTCGAAGATTGTCAGCTACGCACAGGGTTATCAGCTTATGCGCGCCGCGGCCAAGGAATATAACTGGAACTTAAACTATGGCGGCATCGCCCTTATGTGGCGCGGCGGATGTATCATCCGTTCGGCCTTCCTCGGTAAGATAAAGGAAGCGTTCGATAAAAATCCCAAGCTGGAGAACCTGCTGCTCGACCCGTTCTTCAAAGATGCTGTCGATAAAGCTCAGAGTTCCTGGCGCCACGTTGTCACCACGGCCGTCGAAATGGGCGTTCCGATGCCCGTCATGAGTGCCGCCCTGGCATTCTACGATGGTTATCGCTGCGGCCGTCTGCCGGCCAATCTTTTACAGGCCCAACGCGATTATTTCGGAGCGCACACTTACGAAAGAGTCGATAAACCGCGAGGTGAATTCTTTCACACTAACTGGACCGGCCGAGGCGGCACAACCGCTGCTTCAACATATACCGTTTGATAAGAAAGGGCAGCACTATCCTGTTCCAAGGCACAAAATGCTCCTTTCTTGTTATCCACCTGATAGTGGAGACATGGGGCATTTCGCAGCCGAATGTTATCGGATTTTCTCCCCACAATATGCTCCTAAAAAAGGAAATATTGCTGTTTCCAATAAATAAGTTCAACTTTTCGATTCGCCTTCGGCGAAACTATTGAAATAGATTCCTCCGCTTCGCCCCCGTGCTTTCTTGCGAAAGCAAGAACAGGGGCTTCGGTCGGAATGACAGTATGTATAAATGTTATACTCACTTTTTAGAAAAGGAAATATATTGAATAAATTCACGCTTCGTGATGTATATTAATGTAGAAAGACACATTAAAGCCGGCGTTTGAATCGTAACCACTGGTTTTGGGTCATGATACAGTGAGCAGCGTTTGCGAAAAAGAATTAGTATTAACAGAACCCGCCCGAAGAGGCTCAAAAGAGGCCTTCGAGTCCATTGTCAAAATGTATATGAAAAACGCATACTTTATTGCGCTCGGTCTTGTGGGTAACCGTGACGATGCGTTGGAACTGTCGCAGGAAGCCTTTATCCTCGCATATCGTAACATCAAACAACTCAAGCCTAACCGAAGGTTCTTTCCCTGGTTCTATCAAATCCTGAGAAACGTATGTTTCAGCCATCTAAGAAAGACAAGAAACCGGCGGAGCTACTCCCTCGAAAAGATTGAAGAACAGGGGCCGGTCGCTGAAGTGGATGATTCTTTCATGCCCGATGTTGTGGCTGAAAGAAACGAGAACAAAGACAGAGTGTGGAAAGCTATCGGCAAACTCGACAAAAAACATCGTGAGGTGATTATATTGCGGCATTTCCAGAACCTATCTTATGAGCAGATGGCTCAAATCATTTTTTGCAGCAGGGGAACTGTCATGAGCAGATTATATTACGCCCGACAAAGACTTAAAGAATTATTAGGTACAGAGAAAGGAGGTGACTAAGATGGCCTGCGAGGATTATAAAGACCTGATGATGGGTTATCTTGACGAGGAACTCTCCGCTGAGCAGATACGTCAATTCGAAGAGCACCTGACTGGGTGCAAGCAGTGTACGGCCCAACTACAGGAGTTCAGGCAGCTTAAAGCAATCACCGACCAGATGACATTGATCGAGCCGGAAGACCGGCTGTGGCAGCAGTACTGGGACAGCATCTACAATCGCACTGAGCGAGGTATCGGCTGGATAATCTTTTCTGTGGCTGCGATACTGCTGACAATCTATGGAGGCTTCAAGGCAATAGAAGCCCTCATTACCGACCCGACAGTGGGCTTGTTGTTGAAAGCTGCGATGCTGGTACTTCTTGTGGGACTTGCGATTTTATTTGTCTCGGTATTACGTGAGAGAATCTTTTTCTGGACAAAAGACCGCTACAAAGACGTAAGGAGGTAAACCAATGTTAATGTCGACAACAGAAACAATAGAGGACAAAAAGATTGTAAAACATCTTGGGATGGTAAAAGGAAATACCATTCGCGCCCGACACATAGGCCGAGACATAATGGCCGGCCTGCGAAACGTAGTCGGAGGAGAAATAACCGATTACACGAAAATGATGGCCGAATCGCGGGAACAGGCCCTCGACCGAATGATTGAAGACGCCCAAAACCTCGGCGCAAACGCCATAGTCGGAGTGAAATTCGCCACCTCTATGGTCATGCAAAGCGCCTCCGAAATCCTCGCCTACGGTACGGCCGTAGTCGTCGAGTAACACATACCTGAAGGTTAGTTGACCTGCGGTACAGAATCGGCTATATTTCAGCCTGTTTGATTAAAATTGGATTAAGGATTTGAGAAATGGCTGAATTTATTAACGAAGATTTCCTGCTGCAAACAAAAACCGCTCAGGTGCTCTATCACGAGCACGCTGAGAAAATGCCTATCTACGACTATCACTGCCACCTGCCGGCCGACCAGATAGCCGCCGACCATCAGTTCGGCAACCTGACCCAAATCTGGCTCTATGGCGACCACTACAAATGGCGGGCAATGAGGGCCAACGGCATACCGGAAAAATATATAACCGGCGACGCGAGTGATTATGAAAAGTTTGAAAAATGGGCCGAGACTGTGCCGTACACCCTGTGCAATCCACTATACCACTGGACGCATCTGGAACTTATGCGTTATTTTGGCATCGGTGATAATTTATTGAATCCTAAAACCGCAAAAAAAATCTACGAGCGATGCAGCGAAATGCTAAGAACACCGGAATTTAGCTGCCGCAACCTCATTCAAAAGGCCAACGTAAAGCTGCTCTGCACCACTGAAGACCCGCTTGACTCATTAGAGCACCACCAGAGAATCCGTAACGAAGGTTACGAAGTCGCTGTTCATACCGCCTTTCGGCCGGACAAAGCAATGGCCGTCGAAAACCTCGCAGCCCTTAACGCCTGGATTGATAAACTCAAGTGCCTTTGTGATATTGAGATCATCGACTACCACTCATATATCGAAGCCATCCGTCACCGGCATTACTATTTCCACGAAAACGGCTGCCGGCTTTCCGACCACGGCTTAGAAACCGTTTACGCCGAGGATTATACGGAAAGTGAAATCAAAAAGATTTTTGACAAGATACGGTCAGGTAAAACACTGGATGATCTCGAACGTCTCAAATTTAAATCGGCAATGATGGTTGAATTTGCATTGATGGACTACGAGGCCGGCTGGGTCCAGCAGCTTCACCTGGGCGCTCTTAGAAACAATAACAGGCGAATGTTAAAATCCATGGGTCCTGATACCGGTTTCGATTCAATCGGAGATTTCGAAACTGCCAGACCATTGGCCAAGTTCCTCGATTCGCTTGATAAAAACAACGAGCTGCCTAAAACAATTTTGTACAACCTCAATCCCAGAGATAATGAGCTGATAGCTACAATGGTCGGCAACTTCCAGGATGGCAGCTCAGCCGGAAAAATCCAGTACGGCTCGGCATGGTGGTTCCTCGACCAGAAAGACGGAATGGAAAAGCAAATCAACGTACTTTCAAATATGGGCCTTTTGAGCCGTTTTGTTGGCATGCTAACCGACTCGCGAAGCTTCCTGTCATATCCACGTCATGAATACTTCCGCAGGATTCTCTGTAATATGCTCGGCAGCGACATCGAGGCCGGGCTGCTGCCCGACGATTTAGACCTGCTTGGCAAAATGGTCGAGGATATCTGCTTCAACAACGCCAAAAACTATTTCCCGATGAAATTGGAATAAATTGACTCTTGACAATTGACTGTTCTTGATTTTTAATCTATCCGATATATTAAAAAACAAGGGTCGGTGCCCGAGCGGCTAAAGGGGATGGGCTGTAAACCCATTAGCGTAAGCTTACGCTGGTTCGAATCCAGCCCGGCCCATTTTTCTCCCTAGCGTCTAATCACCAAACATTCGGTCGGATGCTATAAAATCTTTGACCGGCACCATATACATCTGCAATAATTGAACCGATAAATATATACGAAGATACAAAAACATTTTTTTCCCGGCATAAGGCCAAGGGAGCTAACAATGAAAAGGCAAGTCGATCTGAACAAGGCGAAATGGCTGGTTGAGCCGGGCTGCGTCGTCCTTGTGACAACCGGCACAATGGCAAATCCGAATGTGATGACCTTTAGCTGGCAGACACCCGTCAACAGTGCCGACCCCTGCCTCATAGTGTTGGCCATAAGCCATATCAGGTATTCTTACGATTTGATAAAGCAAAACCACGAGCTGGTTATCAACGTTCCGGGCGAAGAGCTGCTGGAACAAACACACTTTGTAGGCACTGTAACCGGTAAGAACATCGACAAGTTCAAAGAAAGCGGCTTGACGCCGGTTCCTGCTAAGGTGGTCGCCCCTCCATTGATAGAGCAATGCGCCGCCCATCTGGAATGCCGTGTTATGGAAACATTCAAAATGCAAACGCACGATTTGTTGATTTGTGAAGTTCTGCGAGCAGCAGCCGAAACAGAGCTGTTTGACGGTAAATGGATTCCTGAAAAATTCCACACATTACACTATCTCGGCGGCAACAACTACAGCGTAATGGAGCGTACAATTGTGGCCCAGACTAAAGCAAAATTGTAAACATAGCCGACCATCACACAGCGTGCCATATAAGCTTTGCCGTACTTTCGCACACTTGACAAAGACGAAATACTTACATACAATAATCATGGTCAGGGTGGCCGGTTTTAGTAAGCAAAAGATGAGGTGTATCATGACAGAAAATCTAAACCGCCGCAGCTTTTTGAAAAAATCTCTTATCACCTCGACAACTGCCGCATTAGGTTTAAGTCTTGAAGAGAAAGCCCTATTAGCAAACCAGGGAAAAAAATCCACAGCTCCGTCTCAAGAGAACTCCGCGACAGACATGCCCATGGGCAAGATTGGCAATATCAAGATTAGCAGGCTTTTCGCCGGCGGCAATCTAATCAGCAGTTTTGCCCACAGCAGAGATTTGGTCTATGTGTCCTCGCTATTAAGGAATTATTTCACCGATGAAAAAGTGATGGAAACCTTTTATATATGTGAAGAGACCGGAATAAACACTGCCATATTGAGGCTTGATAATCATTGCATAGGCCTTCTCAAGAAATATTGGAACGAAAGAGGCGGCCGGATACAGTGGATCACACAGATTAAAATAAAAGAAAATGACCTGACTTCCGAAGCAAAAAAAGCTATCGACAATGGAGCAGTCGGAGCTTATGTGCACGGCGGTGTTGCAGACAGTTTCGTCGAGGACGGTCGTGTCGACCTTCTTGGAAAGGCCGTCGATTTCATTAAACGAAACGGAGTAATTGCCGGCGTTGCAGGCCATAGCGTGGAAGTGCCCATTGCATGTGAAAAGGCCGGGATAAACCCCGACTTCTATATGAAGACTTTACACAGTCATAATTATTGGTCTGCGGAAAGAGAACCTGAGAACGACAATATATGGTCCAAGACACCGGAAAAAACCACCGAATTTATGAGAAACGTCAAAAAGCCGTGGATCGCTTATAAGGTCATGGCTGCAGGGGCAATCCATCCCAGAGACGGTTTCAAATATGCCTACGAAAATGGCGCTGATTTTATCTGTGCCGGAATGTTCGATTTTCAGGTAAGAGAAGACGTAATCATTGCAAAAAATATATTATCCGGAAAAATGCCCAGAAAGCGCCCATGGAGAGGGTGAGAAAAACTTACAGCGTCCAACAAAACTACTGCCACTCAAGCGATTCTTTTAGTATACGAACGTGGTGCATCTCCTCTTTAATAATATCAGCGATTTTATCCTTACCGGCCTCGGCAGGAACAAAATCCTTCAAACCGGTGTAGAAGATGATAGTATCCTTCTCCTTCTCAATAGCAGATTTGAGAATATCCGTTATGCTTTCTTTGCCGGTCAGCTCCGCAGACGGGACCATTTTATTACCAAACACAGCAAGGCCGGCCATTGACTGCGCATCAAAGACCACATCATTCTCAGCTTCGAAAGTCCTCATTTCCGGGCCCTGTGCAGAAAGCTCCTTTCGCATGTCTGCGAAAACCTGCTCGTGCGCCGTTTCCCATTCGGCCAATTGAAGAAACATATTGCGAGCGCGAGAATCATCAAATAATTCTGCTGCTCTACGGTAAAACTTGACAGCGTTGCGCTCGATTCTTTCAGCTATTTCAAAAATTTCAAAAGCGTTAAATTCTACAACCATTCTTACTCCATTCAGAACATTTCCAACTTTTTCTCAAAAACAAACTTCGTTCTTTCTTCATCTGTTTTGTACCGTTGATATTATATCAGCCTAACACCCTCCCGGCCACCCACAAATGAATTGTGAGGAGGAAATCGTTTTGTTGTTGTCAAAAAAGAATTCACAGCCCTGTTTTCACTTTAGAACTTCTTCATGTATTCGAGGAACTTTTT
>JBARPZ010000125.1:0-20396 GCA_049643445.1 Sedimentisphaerales bacterium | reverse complement strand
GATCTTCCTGGAGCACGTTGCATAGGCGTTTTTGAAGTTTTGTTAAATGTAAAGCCATTTTTTGTATTCCATGAAGGTTATTTCGAGAAAGAAAAACGAATCCTAAGAACCAAATATAAGAATTATTAGTCATAATTTCAAGTAAAAACGCCGCTCGCCAAATGCAGTATCTTTTTCCTCTGAAATTGGCTTTGTTTGGGTTTGTTTTGCCGGGACCCAAAAGCGCGGATATTTTCATAATCCTTTGCGGTAAAGAGGTTTGCATTGGTTTTTGTCGTTTAGAAGTTTGGCTTTGTTTTTTCGGGGCCCGAATGGGCGGTTTATTTTCATAACCCACTGTTAATATAGAAGTTACGTTCATTTTGGCCTTTTTGAATTTGGGTTTGTTTTGGCTTTGATTGGCTTTGAATTGGCTTTGAATTGGCTTTGTTTTCCTAATTGACCAAGTGTCCATTCTGTCGTAATCCTTTGTTAATACATTATTTACGTTCAACTTGACTTTTTGGAAATTGGCTTTGTTTTGCATAAAAAGTTTATTTTTTCGTACGTAATCTTTCGTACTTCGTATAGCCACTAAGACACAAAGGCACGAAGAAAAATTGGAGAGGATAACAGGATTAACAGAGATTTTGTATTTGCCAGCTTGGTGTACTTGGCAAAACCTGCTGTTAAAGCCAGCTTTGTCGCAGGTTATTGCCTTCGGCCACAAGGCCATCGAAATGGCCTTATTCAAAAGCTGGCGAAAAAGTGTTTTATTTGTCATTTATACACCAAAATGTTTAAAACATTGGCATTTATGATGCAAAATAATGCTTTTTTGACTTGGGCTGCTGCCCTACTCGTGCGGTTCTCCGCTATATCTGCCATTTCTATGGCGATTGTAATTATACCAAACTCGCCCGGATTGTTCAATAAAAATCTATCTTTTTTAAAAAATATTAGCCACGGATTTAACCCCAGTGAGATAGTGAAGAAGACATCTGGATCCCTGCCTAATACATGCAGGGATTCGGGCAAGCAGATTTAACAGATATAAACAACAAAAAAACGGCCAAAAAAGCAATTTCGTCCTTTTCCAGGGCGGTTCAACCTCACAGACTACCCGGATTCATTGTTCTCAACGCAATTATTGTGTATATTTCCCTTTCCTTGGTGGTGGAGGTGGCGGCGGTTTGGGGATGTTGGGAACCTGTCTTTCGGGTAGAGGCTGCTTTGTTGGCGGTGGTGGCGGGGTTGGTGTTGGCCATGGTGGCGGCTTCGGCGTTGATGTTGGCGGTTTTTCATTACTCATTTGCTATCTCCTATTTTGAAATTGAGCGAGAGTTCACTATCCGTGTCGCGTTGGGCCTTTGACATGAGGAAATTGATTTTGGGTGTGTGCGTCGATTGATACATGCGCTCGATTTGGATCTCCTTTTCACGTAACTCGTAGAATTTCTTTTCTGCTTCTTGCCCGATGATAACCTCGTTCTCGAAATCGTACCAGAGGCGCTCGTACAAAAGGTATAGATGCTTGTACTCAAATGACATAGCCAAAAATTCTTTCTCTGACTTTAAGAAAAGGATGTAGGGCCTTGCAACATGAAGAACCTGAGCAATTGCAACAATAATGGCCCATAGGATTGGGTAATGTTGCCAGATTGCCCACGCAGCAATACAGCCCGCAGAAACAAAAGAAAGGAAAAACGAATATACACGTCCAAAGGTTCCGGAAGAAGTAGAACAATGATCACAGTAGAAGGCTTTGAACCGGATATTTGCTAAATTATTCCAAATTCTCGTTCTCATTTTATCATGGTTAAATACATGATTATATGATGTTTAAAACAATACCTTTATTTTATAAGGAAATTATTGCTTGGCAAACATAATTATATATAACACTATTTTAGCTGATTTTATGCTGCCGTTATATCGTACAATATTGCGTTGCCCTTCAGTCGGACCGTTGTGGGGATTCCCCGCGGTCCGCAGAAGCGAAATGTTGTTCCTCTTCTGAGGCACTATCATAACTAGCAATATAATCACATAGCTCAAGTCCAAGACTCGTAAGTCTGAAATGTGGTTTAGCAGCTACACCACTTCGATCCGAATGTAATCTTCTTGAAAGCAAGTGCTTTTTGATTAAATCCTCTTCATAGATCTCTACAAGAGAGGTATGGCTGAGTCCTGATTCTTTTGCAATAGCATTTAGCCATTGATTAGCCCCAGTGATATCAGGAATTTGACATGACTTTGCTATCCTATAGGTTGCCTTTAGGATGATGACCTCGCCAGATGACATTCCACGACATAGGCGAAGGAATTGGTAAGGAAGAAGACTGTTACGATCAGAAACAGTCTCAGTGGCCGCAACAAGAAAAACCTTTTTCATAACTTCGAACCGAATCTCATCTGGGCAGTCATTATCGAGGAAGCCAAGGAGTTCTTGAAGGCACGATCTGTGTTGCTCAGTATCTATGTAGTCATCCTTGATACGGCCTTTCTCTCGATATGAATCCCATTCTTCTCCTAACCGGGAAAGGAACTGGCCCTTTCTGAAAGACTGAAAAATGTGACCAACCGACAAGGCAAGGTCTTTGCGCTCAGAAGCAGCAATACCAGTTATGCCTTCTGTTAATGAGGTCAAAGTCTTCTTTATTACCTCGCCCGTATCCTTATGCCATTTGTCTAGTTTATTCATGTTTTTTTTGCCAAACATAATAATATCAAAACTTTTCCCACTGATTTTATGCTGCCATTAACAACATTCCCGTTGCTTCTTCAATATTTATCCGCCTATGGCGGACTCGTACAATCTATTTTATTAAATGATTCCGCGTGTGCAAACAATTTGCAAATTCTACCCGGCTGGAACCTCGAATAAAAAGTGGTTAATACCTTTATCACCTTGTTCACCCCTTTTTTTTCCGCGATAATTAATTTTAAAGCCATTGGCCTCTGCTACCAATTTTGCTATATACAAACCCAATCCGGAGCCAGCTTTTTTAGCATTGCTCCCCCTGATTCCTCGATCAAAAATTATTGTTTGTTCGTTTAAAGGTACTAAACTACCGTATGTAGAAAAATCAACATATACAGATCCATCAGTTCGGTCATGAAATGCAATCCTTATTTCAGAACCAGGCTCAGAGTGCTTAATTGCATTGTCTATTAGTATGTGAGGTATAAGTATAAATGAACTATATAAAGGTACGATGGCATTTGAACGGCCTAACCGAAATTTATTCCTGTTCTTTTTAGCTTTTTCTTCGTGAATCTTTGTTAGCTTAAAAAACTTCCCATGAATTGATATTTCGCTTGGTGTTCCAAATTTTGCAACCTCAGGATTAATAAGGATGTCTGTTATTTGGAGGAGAGAGACAACCAGTTCGCACGCCTCGTATATTTTTCTAAGTGATGGAGGTGAATTTTCTATCTTATCGTCCAATGAAATACCATCTTGTTCCCAAATCCATTTTTGGGAGCTGTCAAGTATAGATGAAATAAGTGACTTTATGTCATGTAGCGCATGAATATTGTCTTTAGCTTTTATTTCAACTTCATTATTGTATCCAGAAATATTTTTAATAAATGATTTTAGCCAAGCATGTAAAACAGGGCTTTTAATTTTTCTATACTTATTCTTTTTTTTGAAACTTGCCTTTGCTGTATTACTTCCAGTTTCTATTACCCCATTAATACGAATCGTAAGTTTCCCCACCCGAGTAGCTATAACCGAATATCCGTGCTGACAAGTGTAAAACCGAAGTGTCAATACTTTTGTGTCTGGCAAAAAATGCCTACACTCTTTATTTGAACATTTATCACAGCAGTACTTATCTTGCGAGAGAGAAATTCCATCACATAGAGTGCCATCGCTATGTATTGTTGGAAATGGACAAAAGAGGAGAAGAGGATTATCCATATTCTAATTAACCAACCCCAAAGAAAGCAACAATTTTTGTTCCTATGCTTAAAATAGTTGCTATATTTTCTATTGGACCAAGTATATGGGTTACCGTTTCCTTTAATTGTATTTTTCTGCCCTTGGCTGCCTTTATAAATTCATATTCGATCTTTTTAATTTGTCTGTTGGTTGCTCCATTGTTCTTCAACATTGAAGAAAGAGAGCTCCAGTAGTGGATTAATGTGAGTTTATTAGTTATAAGGTCATCAATGATCTCTTTCCACGTTATCGCAGGTGTAGGTTTAGGTACATATTGGTCAGCTAGCTTAAAGAATGGAATTCGAGAGGATTCATGGGATTGACCGCTATATGCTACGATTATTTGGGACGGATTAATATTTTTCAAATGTCGAAGGACTGCAACACCTTCATTTTCTTTGTCAAGTTCGTGACCTATGCCTACTATGTCCAATATAATAATATCATAGAATCCGCGTTCTAACTTTGGAAGGTCATCGATATCAGGCCAATAATCTATAGAGTAACCCTGTCGGGACAATACATCTATCGGAAAAGTGTTTTTGTCATCATCTATAACAACAATACGAGTTCTTTTAATGAGATCACCGGTGGGTAACTTAGGAATATATTCTTGAATGTGTTTTTTCTTGAACATGTATCTCCTTTAGAAAATATTATCCCATCGCAAGTTTAATTTATATTAAATTTAATAATATATAACATATTATCTACTATATTGCTTCAACTACTCTTAGATTTTTTATAAATGCTTTCTAACGGAACTCTTACAATTCCCGTCAAAACATTCTTTTTTTACTCACTTTATAGCCGTTCCTGTTTTGTCAAATGTTGATGATAAAAACATATAATTTCAGATTTCAGATCTCAGATTTCAGATTAAGTTTCCAGTTGCCAGTTTTCAGGGCCTAAGGGCATAAAAAAACAGTTTCCAGTCGCCGGTTGGCAGGGGCCAGTAGTTCATAGTACGTATCTCTTTGCACGGTATCCTTTTCACGCTTATATGAGTAGAGAATAACATAGAACTTGCCAAAGGGCAAGGGAATTTTGTTTAAATAAGACGTCTGGGTCCCTGACTAAGGCATACAGGGACTGGCGGGGAATAGCATAGAACTTGTAAAAGGGCAAGATGAAAAAAGGAAAAATGGATTGAGTAAATGCGTAAATGGGTGAATCCCTGCCTAAGACTTGCTGGGGCAGGTGTGTGAATGGGTGAATCGCCGGTTGAGGCCGGGAAAGCCGGCGTTTTTTTTAATAGATCCCTCGACTGCGCTCGGGATGACAGGGGTGGTATCTGGGTTCCTGTCGTACAAATGATTATTGATGATTGATTATTTTTGGAGATCCTTCCCCCGCCCTACATTGAGTGCAGGGCCATGGGATTGGGTGGCTGGTGCTTGTCCTGTGTGTGGACTGACCCGACTGCCTGGTCCAATAGAAGCTACTCCTAATCCGTATTTCAAGAGTCATATGGTTCCAATTCTCTCCGCTGGTCTTGTGATTGACGGCTTTATTGGACCAATACCCGGATTTGCCAAATAACCATTTTTCGGGTATGATCAGCGTCAGAATCCACTATCTTCTATAGATGGTGGTTTGGAGTCGTGTAAGTCTTGAGGCGAAGTGAATGCGAATGTGGATGGTAAATCCTGCTGTCATGTGCAATAAGCACCTGCTCGGTGAGCATGTGGAGTGCCACATGCTGGTGGGTCATCTACAGCGTAAGAGACGAATTACTAACTACATCAGGCTCAATCTCTTGCAGCCCAAGAGCCTCAGGGAAAGACATGACCAACTGGCCAAGGAGATGAACGACAGGGGGATGCTTCACAAATCTCCACTTCCAGAATATGACCTGTCATATCTTCCTGAGGAGCACAGGATTTACACCGTGAATGCAGAAGAGTCATTGGCTGAGCTATCGAGAAGATGCCCGGAATGCCGAGAACGTTCGGGTGTTTTGAGTGATTCTCAGGAGTATGCAAATAGCCATAAATGAGAACTGTTAAATTTGGAGCTATGGAGATGAGTTTGACCGACTATTTCGAAAGCACTGAAGGAACAGGAATACTGTCTACAGCAGATTCCGATGGAAATGTAGATTCGGCAATCTATGCCATTCCTCACATGGAGGATGACGAGACCCTGGTGCTTGTTATGTCTGACAAGCTGAGCCATGCCAATCTACAGACTAATCCGAAAGCCACCTACATGTTTATTGAAAAGGCGAAAGGCTATCAGGGTAAGAGGCTGTATCTTCAGAAGATCCGCGAAGAGAATGATCCTGAATTGGTGCAGTCAATCAGGAGACGGAAGAGATATGACGAAGCAGGTGAGGCGGCATCCGGCATTAGTGCCGTATACTTCAAGGTCGTCAAGACTCGGCCGTTGGTAGGAGAATAGGCCTGCTTCCGATAGAGTATCGATGGATGATCTGATATGAAAGTGATAGCCAAGCTAATCTGTTCCATATCTGTATGCCTGCTTACGGGATTTGTCGGATCTTTCTCCACGATGGATTCTGTCGGCACTTGGTATGCCGACCTGTCGAAGCCGTCATTTAATCCTCCCGACTGGGCCTTCGGTGTGGTGTGGCCGATCCTCTATGTGATGATGGGAGTGTCTGCCTTCCTGGTTTGGAACAAGGGAATCGGTAGTAAGCAAGCCAGGATAGCTCTGGGACTGTTTGTGTTTCAACTGGTTCTGAACGGCCTTTGGACCCCGATCTTCTTTGGCCTGCATATGATGGGGCTTGCTCTGGCTGAAATCATCCTGCTGTGGCTGGCCATACTTGCCACGATTGTCGGTTTCTGGAGGATATCAAAGCCAGCGGCCTATCTTCTAATGCCTTATATACTTTGGGTCAGCTTTGCCATCGCATTGAATGCTGCTCTGTGGCACTTGAACCGATAGTAATCATGCACTGGCTAATTTCGGCAGTCTGTGGTAAGCTTATAGTAGAGCAAACGGTTGTTCATAATGAGGTCTGGAAATGGGAAAGCTTGCCGTTATCTCAGGTTTGCTTGCTATTGTCCTGTGTTCTGTAGCACAGGCCCATCGCCCCATCTTCAGTGTCAAAGCAGCCACAGATCCGAACACAGCAGTCTTCATTAACCAACCAAGCATATCTCAGGTCATCTACCGTGAGATAACCGAGGAAGCCAAACAGGTCTGGCTTGCCTTCGATGCCAATGAAGGATTTGGCTTATTCATACAGATCGGTGTTCCAGTTCTTGACAGTCTGAAGGAATTCAGACCTGCTATGCTGGTCGTTGGCCCTGGCCTGCCGGAGGTGGATCTTCCGTTCAAACTGCCTGATGGTGTGGGAGCAAAGGCCTTTCCGACCGACAGTGTAGAAGAGCCGAGATTCTTCAAAGAACATTTCACTGGAACAGACTCCTGGATTCTCCGCAGTGATACAGTCAGTATTCCGAAGTCAGGACGGTATTACTTGGTAGCTTATGTCCCATCGGGAGACAAAGGGAAGCTATGGCTCTCCGTCGGTAAGAAGGAATCATTCGGATTGGCGGAGTGGGCAAAATTCGGGGAATGGAAGAAGAAGATACGCAAGTTCCACGAGATTACCGAAACCGGAGGAGGTCTGAGGATACCAATTCTGAGTGATATTGGGGATATACTGAAATCGGTAGGTCGAGCTGGTTCAGGAACCAAGAAGCCCGATCCCAACGGGCTAGCACTTGGCGAAGGCTTAGTGCAAGGCGATGTAGTCAGCTACTCATACGTTCCTAATCGACACTGGACATTGGAGCAGGCCAAAGGGATTCTGCCTTATTTGTGCGAATACGAATTGATGGCATGGTCTGGAGATAAGCCATTGGAGGCATTCCACGAGGAGAATATTCGCCGAATTGACTTAGCCAGCCAGTGGTCTACGGCAATCATGTTCTATGCCCGTCGCAAGGATTTCCGTGATGAAATCATTCGTCTAATGCTCCGGGCTTATCGGCACAGGCAACTTTTTGTCCTGCGGGATTACTGGCAACCGGGAGATGAACACGAACCATTCGATAAGACCATCGACATTCTTAAAACACTGTGGGACAAGAGGGAAGAATCTTTGGTCAGTCCAGAGGGAGACCGGGCTACCGGGCAGCAGTTAATCAACAACATCCTGATGGTCAAGGCAGGCGATGAGAACTTCGGGGGACTCGGCACCAAAGGGCTGAAAACGATCTACAGCACATTCCGTGAGCAAATTAAGAATCTATCAATGGATGGGGAGAAGCCATTCACCCATATCAAGGCATGGTATAACATGGTTGGATGGGCGGCATGGAATTACGGGAGCAGTTGGGCAAGCGGTGTCAAGGATGTAGAACACGGCCGCCAGAGTTTGCCTGAAAATACCGAGTGTATTGGTGTAGACGTATATGACTATTGGTGGCTGAATATAGGATTCGATCCGTCAGATCCTGCCAACCTCCCCAAGGTGCTGGCTCGTGCAGATGAATGGCATCGCATACGAACACTATATTATCCGAAGGGGATCAGCACCTGTGTGTGCAAGAACGCAGACGATCCATCGACATGGACTCCTGAATGTTGGAGTGATACGCATGCCCTTATGAACGCAATCCAGTTTGCCAAGGCAGATAAGGCAATGATGATATATATCGGTCTGTCAAGCTCACTGCCAGGACAATATACGACACCGATTGAGACCATGGACAGGTATTATGACAACTGCAAGGCCGGGCCGTGGGTGGGATTAGTGTGGTGGACCGCTGTTGGCAAGTTGCATCCTAAGGAGTATCCCCTTGGGACACTCGGCTATGTGGATAAGACTCTGATTCACTACACCCCCGACAGTCCCAAGGGCAGGCTGTATTCGAAGGCAGAACTCGACAGATGGCATGATGACTTTATTGCCTCACGCAGACGAATGTTCCGAGATGTCGTTTACGGCCAGTTTGGGTTCCTGAATGGATCTGAGAAGTAGTCAGGATAGACTAGAATGGGTGGTGATCTGAAATGATCTATTATAACAGATCACCTGGGGGGAGGTTGCCAATCACCTTGCCTACCTAACTATCTCCTGGTCATCTCAAATGGCAGATTCAACACTTGGGCATAGTTGAAGTTTTTAAGTTGCTTTGAGAGCAGGATGGTTTTTCGCCCATTGGATTCGCCGGGCAATAGAACATTCAGTCATTCTACAATTTTTAGATCCGCCATGTAGATTGCGGTTATGGTTTTTCCGTTTTCGTCTTTTTCGTGCGAGGAATACCATGATATAATTGCGTGATTTGGGCTTATTTCGACGAGGCCCGGGTAGGAATTGTCTCCTCCGCTTGGCAGCTCGGCGAATTCGTGTAGTTTGTCGTTCACGAGCCAGCAGAGCGAGGTTTTTGCTCCTGTGTCAGCAGTGGTTTTTCGGCCTCCGACTACGAAGCGGCCGCCCCAGCGTGCGAGCAACGGTCCGCCGACGCATCGGTCGAGGTCTTTGCGTTCCCACTGCGTGTAAGGGGGTTTTGAGGTCAACAGTTGAGATTCGTCTCTGTCTATGCCTCTCCGAGCGATAGCGATGACGCTTCCATCAGCCTCGAATTGAAACGCTGTCTCGTCACCTCGAACCTCCTGGAACAGAGCACGGGTATGCCATATTAGGCCGTCTTGGCTTTCCAACATTGCCGATTCGACCATTGATCCTTCCCCCCTCGGCTCGTCGGCAAATTCTATTTTTCTCCTGCCGCAGAGATAGGCCTTTCCTCCAAATGTGCTTGCCCGCCAGATGTAGTGACCAAAGGTTCCTTCGAGCATTATTGGGCTTTGCCACTTTTTTCCGTCCTCGGAGCAGGCTGCGTACCCCAGGTGTTTATTCAGGTCGTAGTCTTCGGGTTTCGGCGATGTTTCACCGCTGTACCATGTCCCTGTGTACACAAAGAGCTTGTCCTTGAAGACGAGCAGATGCGGATCGCGGGTATCTCTCTTAGATATGCAAAAGTGGTGAATCTGTTTCCACTGCTTCGCGTCGTCGCTGGAGAGGATTATGATCGACGCTGTGGGATGAACCATGTGTCCGTCCGGGCAGCTACGAAACGTCAGAAACAACTTGTTCTTGAAACGAATCATGTCGGTGAAGGCATTATGCTCCCCGTTGTGAAACACGCGTCGGACGTTTGAGACTTTGACTTCAGGTAGCCGGACGGCTATCGCCTGCACCGGCAGGGAAAGCACGCAAAGCATCAGAAGGATAGTTTTGAAACGGATCGTTCGGTCCGCTTTAGAAAACGTAAAACATGTAAATCGTTTCATTCGTGATTTCCCATTTGACTTTATGAAGAGCGATCCTGCATAATTCAAGCCCTATAATACCAAAGCTACATCGCAATTTCAACAATTTTCCGTCAGACACTTTCGTATCTCGGCCCGGTTAAAAAGTAACCAAACGACTTCGGCCGTTTACTTCTCACGGGCTAAATATTTAGTGTCTGCGCTAACGTCCCGGTTTCTTTATCAAGTTATGAGAATAGAATAGCAGAAAAAGGGAAAAGTGAATAAGACGTCTGGATCCCTGGAATTGGAGGATTTGAGCAGGAGAACAGTAGAGCAGTGGAACGGAGCATGAATATCAGATTTCAAAGCTCCCAGCCCTTTCTGTACTCGCGGGTCAGATACTTATTTGCCTGCTGAAAGTTGGTTATTTTCATGCTCCGGGTATCATAATCCACCTTTCTTTTTGCCCTTAATGCGACAGCACCGAGGTTGATGGTCTCAGTGACGGGGCCGGCCAGCAGAAAGGAGCCGGGAGATTCTTCGTTTGTTTTAATGGAATTTACCCAATTGCTCGATCTTCTTTGCCGGCTTTGTTGTGGAAGCTCTTTTTGGCCGGGATAAGCGCGCATTTTGGCTTCCGGTATGATTCGTGGATTTTCACCACGGAAATCGGCAAGGATTTTACCTTTATCTCCTACGAACATCATACCTTCGGGTGGTAATGATTTATTATCTGCCGCTAATTCCTCCGGTGGAAAAGGCTTCATGCCGCCATCGTACCAAAAGAGATCAAAAGAAGGCAAAATTTTCTGTTTTGGGAACCTGAACCGGATCATGCAGGAGTAGGGGAAGGCCACATCATTGTATACTTCATGGCACACTTGATCGACGATGGTCCTCGTGGTTGTTCCATAGGCCTCAGCGCTGATCGGGGGCGTCTCTATACCAAGGGTCTGGAACAAAGGAAACAGGCTGTAATGTCCCATATCCGCAATACTGCCGCCGCCGAAATCATACCAGCCGCGGAAAACGTTGTGTGTATAATTCGGGTGATAAGGACGATTGGGTATAGGGCCCAACCACAGATCCCAGTTAAATCCCTTCGGTATCGGAGGAGTATCCGTCGGATTGGATGTCCACTGGGGCCACACGGGTCTGTTTGACCAGTTATGTATCTCCTTTAGCGTGCCAATTACACCGTCCTTTATCCATTTTAGGGTGAGCTCGTTTTCACGTCTGTCACT
The DNA here is from genome assembly GCA_049643445.1 of Sedimentisphaerales bacterium. Classification (GTDB taxonomy): domain Bacteria; phylum Planctomycetota; class Phycisphaerae; order Sedimentisphaerales; family Anaerobacaceae; genus CS2-K091. Next base: position 8,987 of record JBARPZ010000125.1, on the reverse strand, counting down.
CCAGGCCAGAAAATGCGTTATGACCTTTTTACGGCGGGCCGTTTCAATAACCAGCCTTCCTTCAGATATCCTGTTAGCAATCGGCTTATGGGTAACAACGTGCTTTCCTTTTTTCATGGCGGCAATGGCTATCGTGGCATGAAGATGATCCGGTGTCATAATTTTTACGGCATCCAGGTCTTTTTCCTTATCGAGTAAATCGCGGAAATCCTCATAAGAATTACATCCGGTGTATTTGGCGGAAGGTTTGTTTTTAGCGTAATACTTTTGGACGTAGTCGCGGCCTATGTCACGACCGCCGGGAATACCTTTAATACCTGCACCCCAGGCCGAGTCTCCCAATGTTGTACGGATGCCGTCCCGGATGCCATTCGGCGACCAATCAATGTAATTGGTAGTGAATTTATTCGGATCGCATACGGCCACTATCTGTACATCCCGGTTTTGGAGCATGCCCGGCATTTCGCGAAGGCCCTGTGTGCCGCAACCGATATTGGCGACGGTCACCTTGTCACTCGGAGCCACATAACCCGGGCCTCCCAATATATGCCTTGGAACTACTGCAAAGGCCATTGAAGAAACGGCTGCTGAGCCCAGAAATTCACGACGGTTAAGTTTCTTCTGAAGTTTCATTTTAAATCAGTGCCTCCAAAAAATTTGTCCTTGTCTATTCACAAGGATTTATATGAGATTCTACGATTCCATTTTTGTGTAATATTTACAGTATTTTTCAGGAAAGATCAATGCCAAGATTAATATCAAAATCCATTTGGGAACCAGTATTGCCCGAACAATATCATCTTTGATAGAGAATTAGAGTATTTGAGTATTAGAACAGTAGAGTGAAGAAAGCATGTAACCTATTATCCCGGCGGGGTGTATAAGAGAATGAAGTGGTTGGCCTGTGTCAGCGGTTAGAAGTGTTGATGTCTAACCATAGGTTGTGTTATTATAGAGGCAGCAGCGTGCAGGAGTAATGTTTATGAAGACAAATGGGATATCCAAGACTGGAATACTGGTTGCCGTAGTTGTACTGCTGTTTGCGGCCTTAGCTGTGGGAATTGGCATCAAACTGTATCAGCCGCAACGGGTTGAGGTGGAACCACCAGTCGAAAAGCAACAAACCAAGCCTGCCCAAACACGTCCGCAAGAGGATGATGAAATCAAGCAGTCGGAAATGACTGCAGAAGACGAGGAGTTCATGCTGTGGCTGGACGATGAGATTGCGAGATTAGAAGAGGAAGAGAAAGAGAAAAAAGAGGCCATTGCGGCCGAGAAAAAACCGGAAGATAAGCCGGAGGCCGAACCGGTAAAAGAAGAGGCCCAGGAAACGAAAAGTTTTGGCGGCTGGCGAGATGTCTGGGCAAACCTGAATCTAACAGATGAAGAGCAGGCCCGGCTGAGAGAAGGATTCAAGTTAGCGATGCAGAGATGGCAGAATATGTCGCCGGAGGAGAGGGAGTCGGAAACGGCCAGACTGAAGGCAATGGGAGAAAGGTGGGAGAATATGTCCGAAGAGGAGAGGAAAGAGGCCAGCGAAAGAATGCGGGACCGATTCGAAGAGTGGCGGGAGAGCGGGGATGTAGAGCTTCCCCAACTCAGCCTGGATTGAGGCTTAGGGATTTTGTGGTGATTCGCAGATGTTTGGACGTTATTCGTTACGGGGAGCAGTTTTGGATAATTGGGCCGGCGGGGTAACCTATAAACGTTTACTGCCATAACTATATAATGACAAGAAAAGTTGATTAGACTCAAGAATTGGTGTACTTCTTATTGAATTAGGAGACTTACAATGAAAAATGTTGCCGCATGTATTTTAGTAATCGCATTTCTCGCAGGGTATGGGCAGATTGAGCCGCAATCGGCCCTTGGCGCGCAACCGGTGGATTTATGGACGGCTGCTGCGAGAGGAAACATTGAGGCCATAAAGCAGCACCTGGAAGCGGGTACCGATGTCGATGCCAAGCAGCCGCCCGGGGGCGGTACCCCTTTGCTGGTAGCAGCTACCTTCGGCCGAGCCGAAGCCGCCAAATTTCTGATTGAGAAAGGGGCGAATGTCAACGCCAGCAGCAACGACGGGGCCACAGCTCTGCATGGCGCGGCCTTCTTCTGCCACGCAGAGATTGTCAAACTGCTCTTGGATAGAGGGGCAAAAGTAAATGCTAAGAACATCAGAGGCGAAACCCCCCTTGATGCAGTCGCGGGCTCGTGGAGTCAGGAGTTGGAAGGCATCTACAAGTGGTTAGCGGAACTCTGGAAACTCCAACTGGACCTAGAAAGAATAAAGGCTACCCGACCAGGAATCGCCGCCCTCCTCCGCAAGCAAGGCGGAAAGTCAAAAGAGGAATCCGCAACGAAGACGATTACCTTCCGGGGGTCCTACTTCGTCAACGGCGAGATTCACGTTAACACGTACGGCACGCCGGAAGGCAAACCGTTGACAACCGGGTACCAGGACTTCAAGCCGTCGTGGTCAAAGACCGGCGACATGCTCGTGTTCTTCCGCCGATTGAAAAATGATCCAGTCGTGACCAATTGGAAAACCGCGATACACATTATCAATGTTGACGGCACGGGCTTACACCCGCTGACTGACGGCACACACACGGATTTCAATCAGACCTGGACCCGCGACGGAACCAACACGCCCATTTGGAACCGAAAGCATCCGGAGAAGGTCAGCTTCCAAGTGATGGCGAGCAAGGTGGGCAATAAGCCCGGCCAGGAGATCGCACTCACCGACAAGAGATACCACACCTGGGCGTACACTTGCCTCATCGATGGCAGAATCCTCGTACAGTGCGCACACCCCAAGCAAGGGCACGGCTATTACCTGATGACGCCCGATGCCGGCGGGAAGCCTCGTTTCGAACGGATCGACTGTGAGATGGCGACGAAGGGGCTGCTGGATCGTGTCAGTGTCTCGCCGAGTGAGAAAAGGGTATGTTTCGAGTATCAGACTGGATTCAGGTACAAAGATACGGGACGCACGCTCTATATCGCGGACTTCGATGCGAAGAAGCCTGCGATTACCAACGCCAAGCCGTTCGCCAACGAGGAAGGGGCGAATCGCTGGTTCGCCTACCCGCGCTGGACCAGGGACGAAACAGCGATTGTGTACCATGCCAGCCCGTCGCTTTACCTCTATACGCTGGAGAACGGGTCCACCGTGAAAGTGTCGACGAATGATAGCGCCGACTACCGGTATCCCCACTGCGAGGCAACACCGAAGTAGGAGACCAATGGCAGTAGAAAACATTGTAAAGGAGTCATTGTAATGAACGGACCGAACAATGAACTGGGGCGGCGAGAGTTTATTAAGCGGGCTGCGCAAGCAGCCGCGGCTGGTTTGATTTCAACGGGGATTGCATCGGGGGCAGTGCCTAAGGATAAGAAGATTCCCCTGACCGATACGATTCCAACCGGCATGCTCGGCAAGACAGGGGTGAAACTGCCGATTCTTGGTTTCGGTGGCGCTGGGATTGTCAAGATTTGGGGTAATCCTCTCTCGACCGAAGATCGCGTGAAGCTGGTTCGTTACGCCTACGACCGGGGTGTGCGTTACTACGATACGGCGGGTAACTACATGGAGAGCCAGTGGATTCTAGGCGAGGCGCTGAAGAACGTACGCGACAAAGTCTTTCTGACGTCCAAGGTCGAAGTGATGCGAGCCGGCAATACACGTAAAGCATTTGAAAAAGTCCTCAGCGAGTTGAAGACGGATTATCTGGACGCAATCCTGATCCATGGTACGCCGGGCCTGGAGCAAATGAGCGTTAAAGAGGCTATGAAGGTTCACGCCGAACTTGTTAAACTGCGGGATGAAAGTATGGTGCGGTTTATCGGTTTCTCGGCCCACTCTTATTTTGGCAAAGCGCTTACTATGATCGAGTCCGGCGGATTCGATTTGTGTATGTTGTCCTACGGATACATCCCCAGAGGGCACGATCAAATATGGACCGCCAGGATGACCGAACTGCGCAACGCTTGCATCGCCAAGGCCCACGAACGCGACATGGGCATCGTTGCCATGAAGGTCATCGGCGCCGGCGTTCTCGGCGCCTGGTCAGGATACATTGTGCCTGGATTCGACGCCAAACGCCTCAAGGCACTACCCGCAGCCGCAATTCGCTACGTGCTGCAAGACAAGCGTATTCATATGCTCACCATCGGCATGCGTCTGACTAAAGAGGTCGACGCCAACATCAAGACGCTCTTGGGCAATGCAACGTACACTTTGGACGATCGGGCGCTTCTTGCTCAGTTCTGCGCAAAAGCGTTCGACAGCGACGCAATCAAGAAGATGAGGATTGACTAACTCGACTAAATTAAAGGAGAGTTAATGAAGTTAAATGTGAAATCCCGGCTAATAGTTTTTATCGTCGTCTTCTTCTTTGCAAACTTGACTCTGGCCTTTGCCAATTGGCCGGATTGGCGCGGCCCGAACGGTGATGGTCGAAGTGATGCAACCGGTCTCCCGCTGAACTGGTCGGAATCGGAGAACATCGTCTGGAAGACCCGCATACATGACCTTGGCTATTCAACGCCCGTCGTGTGGGGCGATCAAGTCTGGGTAACTACGGCGACAAAGGACGGCCGGACTCTCTATGCCGTCTGTATCGATCTGAATACCGGCCAAGTCGTTCACGATATTGAGGTTTTTCATCCGAACCAGCCCCAGCGAATTCACCGATACAATTCTTATGCGACACCTTCGGCCGTACTGGAAAAGGACCGAGCCTACGTGCACTACGGCACTCACGGAACAGCAGCTATAGATTCGAAAACGGGCAAGGTGCTGTGGTGGAGGACCGATTTGAACTGCGATCATATGCAGGGCCCCGTTTCTTCGCCTGTCCTGTTTGACGATTTGCTCATCGTGCATCTCGAGGGAACGGACGTCCAGTTCATTGTAGCTTTGGACACAAAGACGGGGAACACAGTCTGGCGCTACGAGCGGCCTCAGGAACTTTACGGCCATGTTGAGCCGGTATTTCTCCGCAAGGCTTATCACACGCCGGTGATCGTTGAGGTGGATGGAAAAGCTCAGTTAGTCAGCAACGGCGCCCTACTCGTCACAGGCCATGAGCCGAAAACCGGCAAGGAGATATGGCGGGTAATATACCGCGACGACAACACCATTTCCCGAATCGTGAGCGGTCATGGGCTCTTCTTTATCAATTGCGGCGGCTCCCCGAATGCCACCCACTTATGGGCCGTGCGTCAAGGCGGCGCTGGAGATGTGACGAATACGCATGTCGTCTGGAAAATGACCAAAGACGTCCCACTCGAAAGCTCACCCGTGCTTGTCGGCAATCTTCTCTATACGTTAAGCGACGGGGGTGTACTGATATGTAAGGAAGCGAAGACCGGCAAGACAGTATGGTCCGAGCGCCTTGACGGCAAATACGGTGCTTCTCTGCTGTATGCTGATGGCCGGATATACATTTCCAGCAAAGAAGGCAAGACCACTGTCATAGAACCCGGACCGAAGTTTCGTAAATTGGCGGTCAATGAGCTTGACGGTTTTTTGGGAGCATCTCCCGCCATAGCGGGTAAGTCGCTGCTTCTTCGCACCAAAACACACTTATATCGTGTTCAAAGCAAGTAGTCGGAATGTTGCCAGAAGGGCGAGAAGTAGTTAGATTATTTAAGGAGTCCTGTTATGAGATATCGAACAGCCTGTATAGTTGTGCTTTTGCTGGCCATTTCTACGAAATCCAGCGCGCAGTTTCCCTGGCAGAAACCAGTGAAACGTGATCCTGCGGAAATAAAACGCATCGTAGGACCGATCGAGAAGCGAGAACCGTCGCGCGACCTCAACATCGTCTGGGTTTGGGGCATCGACAAACTCCACGAGAAAGAGACGCACGAATACGCCTGGGTCATGGACCGCTACGTGAACACGCTTTTGCCTCAGGTCCCGCGCGTCACGGTGGTCCCCTCCATGTATTTCCCCAAGAAGGAACTATGGGAAAAAGCCGACCTGGTCGTTTTTTATTTGTGGCCGCGTGGGGAGGGGTGGGATTACGATCTCGTCGACGCCTATCAGAAGCGCGGCGGTGGATTGATATTTATTGATATGGCCCTGATGGAGGGCTCGGGTGAAGAGTTGTCGAAGCGCATTGGGATGGCGTGGGACCACAGAAATGGCGCCACCAAATGGGGCGTGTTGTCCACGCCGGTAACGCTTACCGACGCCGCATTAAAATCTCCCATCTTCAAGGGCTTTCCTGCAAAGTTCGATCTGGCGGAGGAGTTCTATTGGCATTTGAGGGGAGACCCGGCAGGTATCACAACGCTGGTGACTTCGCCCGCCGGCCCGGCAATAGCGAATAAACCATTAGACGGTCCTCCCAGGGTAGAAGATCTGGACGGCAAGAAGTGGCCGGTCATGTGGACAAAGGAAGTAGGACGGGGCAGAGTTTTCGTCTCGGGTGCGGGCCACAACTATTTCACGTTCAATGATCCCTACTTTCGGATAATTCTGCTGCGGGCCATGGCCTGGACGATGAACGAGTCTTTTGATCCATTCAAACCGCTGGTAACGCTCCATCTCGAACGGTAGGGCTCGCCGGCGTTGGCGTATGAATTGGGCGGATTCGTAACAACGTAGGAGACAATGATGAACACACTAATAAAAACACGAGGTTCGATTTTAAGCACGAGGGTAAAACGAGGCTTTACGATTTTCGCGGTAGTTTTATTCTCGGTGGCAATGGCTTTCACCGAAGCACCGGGCAAAGATGTGGGGCGTACTGCCGCGGGCCATCCGGTGGAAGGCAAGCTCGAATCGTTTCTGGGCGAGCCTAAGCTTGATATACAGCAGGTACATAAGGGAGGCAGGTTCCCCAATATCCTCGTGGGCGTTGATGGTACTGTGCTGGCTCTCTGGGGAGGTGTCAAGGTGCGGCGAAGCGAAGACGGGGGGCAGACGTGGGGTCCCGAAAACATGGTCGGAAATGGGTTTATGAGCGGTGGTGCAATAGTAAACGAAACCAATGGAGAGATTCTGGCCTTTGTTGAGAAGAACCACCCACCGGCCCCGCTGACCGTTTACCGCAGCAAAGATCATGGCAAGAACTGGTCTCCAATGAAAAGTGTAGTCAAGCCGGATACTAATGGCAACGTGCCTTCCATGCACATGAACGAAGCAGGCATCACGTTGCGGCACGGCAAGCATGCCGGGCGGATAATACGCGCGGCGCGCCACTACGCGGGCCGCAACCATCGCAGTAAATGGCCGGAGCATTACACCACCGCTATCTACAGTGACGACGGCGGAAAAACCTGGAATACCAGCAAACCCTTTGCCGAGATGGGAACCGGTGAAGCGGCGGTTGCCGAGTTGTCTGACGGCCGACTCTACTATAATTCCCGCGCTCATTGGAACAAGAACAAGCCGCCTCTGCGACGACGCTGCGCTTGGAGCGCCGACGGAGGCGAGACCTGGACTGACTGGCAGATCGTTGAGATACTGCCCGATGGGCCGCAGAACACGACCTATGGATGCATGGGAGGCTTGGTGCGCCTGCCGATTCGAGGTAAAGATATCTTGATCTGCAGCAACTGCGACAGCCCCGAAGGCCGTAAGCTCGGGACAGTGTGGGCAAGCTTCGACGGTGGAAAAACCTGGCCTTTGAAGCGCCTGGTCCACGAAGGCAATTTTGCTTATTCTTCACTCACTGCGGGACGGCCGGCAACGAAGAGTGAAGGCTGGATCTATCTCCATTTCGAAAGCGACGGGTCAAAAGTGGCACGATTCAATCTCAGTTGGTTGCTGAAAGGCGAGAATACGGGCGATGGAGAAATGCCGAAGTGGCTTTCCCGGTAACCGTTCAACCCACCGGAAGATGCAGCGTACACTCTGGATGATCGGGCGCTTCTTGTGGGGCGTCCAAATCCAGCTTCATGTTAATCCTGGCATTGATGCGGGTGTGCCGGATTGACGGCCTCCTGAAAGTCTGGAGATGGTTCATCAGAAGCTTCCGGGATTTCGGTACTATCTTCAGGCGAGGGCTGTGATGTTTGGTCTATCTGTAATTCCGGAGGCCAGGGTTCTGATGTATCAGATGGCCGCTCGGATTCTCTGCCAGGCCTGATGGCGTTGATAATTCTTTCAAATAAATTAAAAGACATTTTTACACTCCTTAATCAATCGAGTTTTGATTTTGTTTTCCTCCTTGTGTGACGTTTTTTCGACGCTTGGATTATTTTCGGTTATTTTTGGCAGGGACTTAATTGAAGAACCCGTTGATTTTCGGACTGATGGCCGGGTACAGGAGATAGATTTCTTGCGCGCTGCACTTGACCCAGCGGGGGATTGGGTTTGTTTGGGTTTGAATTGGGTTTGTTTTGGCTTTAATTGGGTTTGAATTGGGTTTGTATTGGGTTTGAATTGGGTTTGTTTTTCCCACTCCACCAAGTGTCCAATTGTTCATAATCCTTTGTTAATACCTTATTTACGTTCACTTGACTTTTTCGAAAATTGGGTTTGTTTGTTAAAAAAGGGTGAATTTGTAGTGCGCTCATGACAACTGTAAAGATGTCTCTACATTTGTAGAGTGCCTTATCTGCACATAAGTACTTCATTAACAAGGGATTACGCTGATTTCGCTGATTTTTTGCCACGAAAAGGCACAAAAGGAACGAAGAAAAATTAGACAGGATAACAGGATTAACAGAGATCATAGAGTTTTTTTGCCGGTTTGGTGTTCTTGGCAGGATTTGCTTGTAAAGTGAACTTTGTCGCAAATACTTGCCTTCGTCCACAAGGCCATTGAAATGGCCTTTTTCAGAAGCCAGCGAAATAAGTACTTTATTGACCATTTATACCCAAAAAGGTTCAAAAACTCGTCATTTATGATGCAAAATAATACCTTTTTAGTTGTTTAAAACTGGTTTCCTGCCTAAGGCATGCAGGAACTTGCTGCTGATACTACACTTGGGCGGCTTGCCCTATGACCTTGCCACTCGGTGGCTTACGA
>JBARPZ010000124.1:0-1773 GCA_049643445.1 Sedimentisphaerales bacterium | reverse complement strand
TCATATCCTCAGCGACGTGGAGAAGGTCGTCGACCACGCAGTGATAATGAAAGAGGGTAGGATCCTGCTGGATTCCAGCTTTGACGAATTGCGGGAGCGATTCAGCCGGGTGCGTATCAGCGCTTTGAGCAAAGAACTGCCTGCTGAGTTGCCGTTTGAAAACATTTTGCATTGTAAGCGGAGCGACGGGCAGGCTATATTAACGGTTAAGGACTGCCCACGAGAGATAATACAGGAGCAGGCAAAAAGCCTGGATTGCTGGATAGAGATTGAGACGCTGCCGCTGGAAGAGATATACAAGATTGTTGTCAGTTAAAAAGTTTGAAAAAGAACACATTACCGGAGTGTGAAAATGAGTATCTTAACCGTTAATCTAAAGCATCTTTATCAGCGTCGTGGTCTCTGGCTGTTTTATGTGATTGTGGTACTTTTTGCGCTTGCAGGTATCGCAGTGTTATTTGCTGACACGAAGGCAGGGCAGGGACGATTTATAGGATTAATTGTGTTGGCGTTTGTCGTTGGGCTTTTGTTGGCTGTGCTGCCGATAGAGGTCATGTCCAAGCCGTTTTCTTATTGTCTGCCCGGCCACAGGAAGATGGTGAGGAAATTTGTATTTTGTGTGGGAATAGTGTTTAACATTTTCGCGTCGCTGCTGTTTTTTGTGTATCCCTCTTTGAATACGGGGCAATTGGTTCTTGTGGTTTGCTCAGCTTTTTGTGCGGGTCTGGTTTCTTATTTGCTTGGGGCCGCACTTGCTTTCGCTGTCAGGAACTCGGTGGCTTTCATAGGATTTCTGCCGTTGATAATTATAGCAGGGGTGTTTTTTGACCTGCATACAGTTTTGGAACGGGTAATTATTGAAAATCCTCTTGTGGTTATTTCGGTGGGAGTTTTGAGCAGTGTTGTGATGTGGTTCTGGTTGGGTGATGAGGGCCGGGCGCGACGTTACTGCAGTGTGCCGTGGATAGGCTTCTTTGACGTCTTGAATCCAGCCAAGATTAAAAAAATCAGTCGGAGCAGAATGGTCGGAAAGTGGGACAAATTGAAAAAATACACGAGTCCGCGGATAGAGAGATTTTTTCTCGGGCGAATGAACAGGTACGATTACGTCAGTGCGCGACGATATATATGGGGCGCGTTATATGCGGCTTCAGTGGTACCGGTATTACAGTGGAATAGTATATTGGCAATTGTAATTATTCTAATTCTGAACTCATTGCTCCTTGGTTATATGGGGCCGGCGGCAACATTTATGTTTTTCTTTATGCCGGCGATTGTCGTGGGGAATATACGGCTGCCCGTGAACTCAAGTATGCTGATTTCGGGGGGACGAAGAGAAAGGTTTGCCGGGACAATAACAGCGGTCGCTGTAGCAGTAGTTCCGATTAGCGCTGTGGCTGTAGTCGTGGTAGCTTTATCTATGCTGTTCAAGACTATTGTACCTGAATTAACATTGCGAGAGGTCACCTTTACTTATCGTGCAATAAGTGCAAGGAATCTTTTTGTTCCTTTGTTGATTACACCTTTTGCTTTTATTATCCGGTTGATTTTTTACAGAAAGCCGGTTTATACAATATCATTACTTATGTTGTTAATCTACCTTATGGTTTTTACTGGAATCGTCTGGCATAAGCAGTTGGGTGCCATGATAAATCCCATTTCTATTATAGCCATGCTGGTCCTGGGCTGGGGGACATTTGTGTTGGTTTCGCGTTACGTATGTATGAGGTGGAGCTTGGCTGGTAAGGGGTGATACTTTCGTGTGGGAATGAC
>JBARPZ010000123.1:0-16008 GCA_049643445.1 Sedimentisphaerales bacterium | reverse complement strand
CCTCCGGTGGCAGAAATACAATCCTGCAAAACAGTTGATATAGCTGTAATCGAGTCTGAAGATAAATTCAGCATCAAGGCAAGCGATTCGCAGGGAACAGCCCTGTCACAGGTAACCGCTGATATCGCCACCTGCCCGGATTGCCTTTCGGAGATGGCCAATAAGGAAGATTTTCGCCACGGCTATCCGTTTATAAACTGCACTAATTGCGGGCCAAGATATTCAATAGTAAAAACCATTCCCTACGACAGGCCCAATACCACGATGTCAGAGTTTGCGCTGTGCAATAGATGCGCTGCTCAATACACGGACGTAACCGACCGGCGTTTTCACGCACAACCTGTTGCATGTGGCACATGTGGGCCGAAGATATGGCTCACAGACAGCGAAGGAAATACAATAACAACGCAAACGAACAAAACCATCCTTGAAACCGCGAGCCTGCTTCAGTCTGGAAAGGTCGTCGCAATCAAGGGAATCGGCGGCTTCCACATGGCTGTCGATGCACTTAATGACGAGGCAGTGAAGAGATTACGAGAACGTAAGAAGCGAGACCATAAGCCCTTTGCTATGATGGCGGACTCAATTGAAACGATAAAAAAACACGCAATCGTAAGTGAATCGGCTGAGAAACTCTTAAAGTGTCCTCAAAGCCCCATTGTGTTACTGCCAAAGAGAAAAGACTCACCAATAGCTCCATCGGTTGCTGACGGCGTTAACACCTTTGGCTTTATGCTATGTTACGCTCCGCTCCATTATCTGCTGTTTGCGGAAAATATAGAAGTTTTGGTAATGACCAGCGGTAATATTTCCGATGAGCCGCTGGTTTGCAAAAACGAGCAGGCGATGGAAAGACTGTCCGATGTTGCCGATGCCTTTTTGATGCACGACAGGGAGATTTACAGACAGGTCGATGATTCGATTGTGCATTTCATTGAGCAGGAGCCGGTACTGTTGCGCCGGTCAAGGGGACATGTACCAACGCCGATTTTGATTGAAGAGAATTGTCGGCAGGACATATTCGCCGCTGGCGGGGACCTGAAAAATACGTTCTGCTTTGGAAAACAAAATCAGCTTATTTGCAGTGAACACATAGGCGACCTGGAAGATGCAGAGGTCTATCATCACTATATCAATTCAATCGAGCATCTTCGAAAACTATTCGAGGTCGAACCGAAAGTGGTGGCTTGCGACCTTCACCCGGGATATTTATCCACACAGTACGCCCTTTCATTATCCGATTTAACAGTTATTCAAGTCCAGCACCACTGGGCCCACATTGCTTCGATAATGGCTGAACACGGTCTTGACGGGCCGGTCATTGGCCTTGCAGCTGACGGCACCGGCTACGGCACAGATGGAGCAATTTGGGGTTGTGAGTGTCTGATTGCATCGTTAGATGGTTTTGAACGATTCGGCCATTTGGCTTACTACACCCTGGCCGGTGCAAATATGGCAAGTAAAGAAGCTATAAGACCTGTCATCGGACTCTTAAAGAAAACTTACGGGCATGATTTCAAACTACAGGATTTTAGGTGGCTGCTTGATCGAATCGAAACCGACGCAAATAAACAACAAATCATATCAGAGCAGCTTGAAAAACGAATCAACGCCGTAGAAACTTCAAGCCTGGGTAGAGTTTTCGATGCAGTTGCCGCGATGCTTGGCTTAGGCAGCTACAACCATTTTGAAGCGCAACTGCCGATGGCCCTAGAAGCAATCATTGCCGGCGGTATCGAAGAACACTACGATTTTGAACTTCAAAGCATCGCCGGCAAGCCGCTGCAGCTTGATTTGCGTAAAATGATAGTACAGTTAATTACTGATATTCAAATAGGCAAACCAAGTGGAGTCATCTCGGCAAAGTTCCACAACACCCTCGCCAACGCCCTACTCCAGATCACGAAAGCAGCGAGAGAAAGCCAAAACTTAAACACAGTTGCGTTAAGCGGCGGAGTGTTTTGTAATCACTATTTGACGAATCGCCTGATTAAGCTCTTGCAGAAAAACTCCTTTTCTGTATTATTTAACCGCGATATCCCATCTAATGATGGCGGAATATCCTTGGGTCAGGCGGCAATCGCCGCCAAACTCACGAATAGTGAACCGTAATTAGAACAACGAACAACAAGATACGAGACACGAATTATGTGCTTAGCAATACCAGCAAGAATAGTAGAGTTAGAGAAAGATAATGCGGTTGTTGATGCAATGGGCAATCGCTGGAAAGCTAAGACTACCCTGCTGCCAGAAGCCAAACTGGGGGATTTGGTATTGATACACGCCGGCTTCGCCATCTCGCTCGTTGATGAAGAAGAGGCAAAAGAAACCTGGCAGCTTCTCGCCGAAATCGCAGATTTCAACGAAACACAGGACAAACTTTCAGGATAAATTTCGATTCTTATGCTCGAAAGAATCTATAAAGCACAGACTACTATGGACGCCGCCTGCAAGGCTTTGGGCCGGCAGATTAATATAATGGAAGTCTGTGGCACGCACACGGTTGCTATTTTCCGCAACGGCATAAGGTCAACTCTGCCGAAAAGGCTGAAACTGCTATCAGGGCCAGGCTGCCCGGTCTGTGTTACAGACCAGAGTTATATCGACATCGTGTTACAAATAGCAGACCGTGATGACTGCATAATTGCTACTTATGGCGATATGATTCGAGTCCCGGGCAAAGGCGGCTCACTCGAAACAAAACACACAAAAGCCAATGTCAAGATTGTTTTAAGCAGTGAAGATGCACTGCAATTAGCGAAAGACAATCCCAATAAAACAGTTGTGTTCGTCGCGGTAGGTTTTGAAACCACTGCACCGGCTACGGCTGTGGTGGTTAAAGAGGCGGCTGAACAAAACATTGGCAATTTTTGTATTTTGAGCGGACACAAACTGGTTGTACCTGCGATGCGAGCGCTTGTGTCTGAGAAAAATGATAATATAGATGCCTTTCTCTGCCCCGGCCACGTCAGCGTGATAATTGGCTACGGCGCCTTTACCGAGATTGTGGAAAATTTCTCTCGGCCATGCGTTGTGGCAGGCTTTGAACCGATGCAAATAATCGAGGGACTTGCCGAAATCTGTCGCCAACTGTCCGCAGGCAAAGCTGAATTAAAGTCAGTATACAAAGCTGCCGTAACCGAACAGGGCAATACGACCGCGCAGAAAATCATGGCTGAGTGCTTCGAAGCCGCCGACGGTTACTGGCGAGGGCTGGGAAAGATTGAAAAAAGCACACTTAAACTAAGAGATCAATACAGTCGATTCGACGCTCTTACACGATTCAACATAACTGAAATACCGGGTGAGGATACCAGCGGCTGTCGATGTGGCGAAGTATTATGCGGACTGATAGAGCCGCCGGAATGCGGCTTATTCAAAAAAAGCTGCACCACCGAAACACCGGTCGGCCCGTGCATGGTAAGCTCTGAAGGGGCCTGCGCAGCGTGGTTTAAGTATGGCCCGGAGAGATAACACAAACAATGACAAAAGCTAAACACGATAGAATCTTACTTGCACACGGCGGCGGAGGGCAGTTGACGGATGAATTAATCCGCCACCATATTCTGCCGAATTTCAAGAATGAGACTCTCGCTGAGCTGGCAGATTCGGCAAAGTTAAATCTTAGCTCAAAGTCTGTGTTCTTCACAACGGACAGCTACGTCGTCAAACCGCTATTTTTTAACGGCGGAGATATCGGAAAGCTTGCTGTTTGCGGAACGGTAAATGACCTGGCTGTCGCCGGCTCAAAGCCTATTGCCCTGTCATTGTCGCTGATAATCGAAGAAGGTTTTGATTTTGAATCCCTTGATAAGATTTTAGCCAGTATCAGCGAAGCAGCCCGACAAAACAATGTGAACATTGTTACCGGTGACAGCAAGACCGTTGAAGCAGGTGCGGCTGATAAAATTTTTATAAATACGGCGGGGATAGGAGAAAAATTACCCGGCGTGGACTTGGGATTCAAGAAGATTGCGGTTGGGGATAAAATCATTATCAACGGTACGATTGGTGACCACGGCATGACTATTATATCACAGCGGGAAGGCATTAAATTTCAATCGCCGCTGCAAAGCGACTGTGCGGGTCTGGCAGGATTAACCTGCCAACTGCTGGAGAATACAAACGGCGTGAAGTTTATGCGCGACCCAACCCGCGGAGGATTAGCTGCAACACTCAACGAAATCTCAAGAGCAAGCGCCCTGAGTATAGAAATTCGCGAGGCCGACCTTCCGGTCAATCCAACAGTGCAAGCGGCAGCCGATATGCTTGGTTTTGACGTGGTCACAATTGCAAATGAAGGCAAATTCGTTGCAATCGTTTCGCCGGAATCAGCCGAAGACTGCTTAAAAATATGCAAAAATCATCCGCTGGGTAAAGATGCAAAAATAATCGGCGAGATTACTCAAAGCCGTGATGCGCCTATGGTGGAAATGACAACCAAAATCGGCGGAAAAAGGATTGTCCAGATGCCATACGGACGACAGCTTCCGAGGATATGCTGATGCACGAAACAATGATAGCAGGAAGTCTGCTGGAGGCAATCTCGGCTGAAGCTGCAAAACAAAATGCAAAACCTGTCAACGCCAGGATTAGCTGTGGAACGCTCAATGCCATCAATGATGAAGTACTTTGTTTTGCTTTCGAGGCCATTACCAAAGGTACGCTGTGCGAAGGCATGAAATTAGAAATAGAGCACAAGCCAATGCAGGGGCAGTGTAAAAATTGCAATGAAAGCTTCAACGTTGATCTTTCTTGTTTGAGATGTTCGAAGTGCGGTAGTGAGGATTTCAAATTACTTCCGGATCCACCCTTGCTGCTGGAAGAGATAGAATTTCAAACGGAGCAATAATATGTACAAAGTTAATGTCGGCAAAAAAATTCTCAGTGCAAATGAAGAATACGCTCTCAAAAACAGCCAGCTTCTAACCGAGCAGAAAAAATTATGCCTGAACATGATTTCATCTCCCGGCTCGGGCAAGACCACAATCCTGGCAAGGACAATAAGCGATTTGAAGGATAAAATTAAAATCGGTGTGATTGAAGGCGATATTCAAACCGAAATAGACGCCGAGAGAATCAGAGCAACCAAGGCACCGGCGGTCCAGATAAACACTGACGGAGCGTGCCATTTATCAGCGGCCCAGGTAAGCAGTGCGCTGGAGAATTTGCCCATTAGCGATTTGGATTTGATTTTTATAGAGAACGTGGGAAACCTCGTTTGCCCGTCGGCTTTTGAATTGGGGGAAACCGCTAAAATAGCCGTGCTCTCAGTTGCGGAGGGTGATGACAAGCCGGCGAAGTATCCCTCTATTTTTGCAAAATCAAAGGTGCTGCTAATAAACAAAATTGATCTGCTGGGAGCAGGAGTACAGATAGACTTCGATATTGAGCGAGCGAAAGCCGATGCCCGCAAACTAAATAAAGGCATTGAAATTTTTCCAATCTCAGCCAAAACAGGTGAGGGTTTGGCCGACTGGTACGATTGGTTAAAAAGAGAAGTCAAAAAACTACGATTGTGATTAACCTTTCGTTGTATTTCGCATCTCGCTTCGCGCTTCACTGTCTGGATCAAGGTTTAGTTCCTGATTGGTAAAGGCCGTGTTTGCGGATATAATCAGCAACATCCGGGTGCAACATATCGGTTACATTATCTCCGGCAGCTAATCTGTTTCGTATCTCCGTGCTGCTTATATCAACAAGGGAGGTTTTGATAACGTTTCGCTGGAGCTTTTCAACACGGTCCGGGCCCCAAATATCCTCAAATTTGGCGAAATTCGGGGGCTTACAGCCGGCCCGAAACATCGTCGACAGATTACACTCATCAATCAGTTCTGCAATTCCGTACCAAAATTGAAGTTCGTCAATACTATCGGCGCCTATGAGCCAATATATTGAAGTATCGCCTCCGTAGTCTTCCTGAAACTGGCGTACAGTCTCCAAAGTATAGCTCGGTTCCGACCTTTGCAATTCATAATCGCTTACCTGGAAATTGTTATTGTCGGCAATTGCAAGATCTATCATTTTGAGCCGATCGATATCACCTGCTCTCGGAAAGAAACCTTTAAGCGGAGAGCGCTTCGCCGGTACGAAAATGATTTTCTCCGCGCCAATATGTTTGGCTGCGTCGACAGCAACAGTGGTATGACCGAGATGAATCGGATCAAATGTACCGCCAAACAATGCTATTTTTCTCTTCGCCATAAAACAATTAACAAGTAAATTGTGTGTTGTTGAAAAAATATTGCACAAGAAAGTAAAAATATTCTATGCAACAACAGATACTAACAAACAATGAAAACCTTGAAAGCTTGAATCAACTCTTACTGACTTCCAATATTTTGCAGCATGCCGACAACATACACAATAACAAAAGAAAGATTTATTCTTTAACAAGGAAAAACAACAAAAGCTAACGACAAGTTAAATATATTGCCTTTAACACAGCTAATTATAACAAAGTCCTTTCTCAGTGTGAGTAAAAAATTCAATCACAATAAAAACAAATTGTATCGTTTCATGAAAGAGTATGATAAACAATGTAAGACATTATGTAAAACTTCCATTGGCAAAAAATTAATGAAGTATTGTTAAACATTTGGACGATAAGAAAAATATGAATAATTATTAATTTTTTTCATAATTTGTTTGGCAGAATTTTTAGTTTTAAATTAGTATTACGATGTTAACCTGTTGAATACAAAAAATTAATCAATCGAAAGGACTAAATGATGGCAAAGAAAAAAGCTAAAAAGAAAGCAACTAAAAAGAAAGTGACGAAGAAGAAAGCACCAAAGAAGAAAGCCAAAAAGAAAGTGGCTAAGAAGAAAGCTAAGAAGAAAGCTAAAAAGAAGAGATAATGCAACGATTTGAAATACTGCAGCATCTTTAGCAAAAATGGAAGGTTCACCTAAACACATGAACCTTCCATTTCTTTTTATATACACAGCCCCGAATCCAGTCCCATCAGTTCAGCCGCACCAGCAAAACTACACTTATCAGAGACTCTCCTGTTGCAATTGGTCCCGGATATCGTATACTACTTGCTGATATAAAAGAGTGGCTTTGTAAACCCTTTGTAAAAGAAGACTTACAACAATATGGACTACTTCAACTACAAAAACGGAATACTATTTGCTGAAAACGTTGACGTGGACAGAATCGTCGCCGAAGTCGGCACGCCGCTTTACATCTACAGCAAAGCGACCTTCAAGCACCATCTGCAGAGTATTCAACAGGCATACAGTGAGCTCGATACTACGATTTGTTATTCCGTTAAGGCCTGTGGTAATATAAATATCCTAAAATTTATGGCGGAGGCAGGAAGTGGATTCGACATTGTCAGCGGCGGAGAGTTGTATCGCACCCTACAAGCCGGTGGCAATCCATCGAAAATCGTTTATGCCGGCGTCGGGAAAACCGACACCGAAATCATAGAAGCACTAAATGCAGGCATTGGCTATTTCAATATCGAATCAGAAGCTGAACTAAACAACCTGATCCGACTCGCAAAAGAGAACCACTCTGCTAATAACAGACAACCAAAAGCCGCCCTGCGTGTCAATCCTGACGTCGATCCAAAAACGCATACATATACAACTACAGGTAAGAAGGAAACAAAATTCGGGGTCGATATTGAATGTGCGAGAAAAATTTTTGCCGATTATGGAAAAAATAATTCTGCAGCACTTTGCGCAATTCACATACATTTAGGGTCAGCCGGACATACTATAGAGCCCTACGTTGAGGCGATAGAAAAAATATTGACTCTGATTGAACAATTACGCGACGATGGATTCACAATCGAAGCAGTAGACCTTGGCGGTGGATACGGAGCCGATTACATGACCGGAACATCACCAACGGCTGCTGATTACGCTGCTGCAATTGTGCCGCTCTTAAAAGATAAAAAACTCAAACTTATTCTTGAACCGGGAGCAAGCATCGCCGCCAACGCTGCAATTTTAGCAACGCAGGTTTTATATCTGAAAACCAGCGGCCGGAAAAAATTTGTTATCGTCGATGCCGGCATGAACGATTTGATTCGTCCGCCGTTATATGATGCATTCCATTTTATTTGGCCTGTGAAAGTGGATAAGAAGCTTGTGCCTGACCGTCGGGATCAAGATTTGAAACTAACCGGTACCGACGTCGTCGACGTGGTTGGCCCAATCTGCGAAGGTGCGGATTTCTTCGCAAAGGACAGGGCCCTGCCTTCTGTCAAACGCGGCGACGTACTTTCTATCTTTACTGCCGGGGCATACGGTTTTAGTATGGCGAGCAACTACAATGCCCGTGGCCGAGCCGCTGAAGTCCTTGTTGATGGCGATAAGTTTAGCATCATCAGAAGACGCGAAACCTACGAAGATTTAATATCGCTGGAAAGATAAGATATTATTCACAACGTGCAAGTGAGCCCATCGGGTCCCAGGGCGGCAGGACTATCGGTTTTAGTTCGAGCGCCTTCTGTAGGTTCTCCGGCAAATAGCTCTTGCGGGCGGCTATCTCGAACATAAATTCGTCGAACCACGAGTCGTCCATGATAAAGAAGCCCTTCTTGCCGCTCTCATCGCTCCAACTGTTCTCCACACGCCAGCGGCGCGGTTGGCTATCGACGACATCCACACCTGTAAACAGCATAGCATGGTTCATGCTGCTTTGGTGGTAGATGAGCCGCTCGGCCTTATTCAAGGTGAACTTTGTGTCGTAGACACCCTCATAATCGAACAGGTGGGCGTCCCAGGTCCCGATGTCCCGGGCCATCTGCGGACTGCAATCGCATCCGAACCACACAGGTTCACCATCAAGCAGCGTGCGCATAGCGATATTTTTCATCGTATCAATGTCAACGTTCAAATACTTGACCGGCTCACCTCCCACCACATTGCCCAGGTAAGCCACGGTGAAAGTACGACCCAACGGACTGCTTGATCGCGGATCGTGCACCAGGCAAATGTACTCGTCCAGGTCAAGGGTTATATATTTTTTGGCAAACTCCTGTGGAGTCAGCACACCATCGCGGTGAAACTTATTATCCTTGTCGCGCCACTGCCAGTCAAAACGCACGGGGGGCGTACCTACGTGGATGCTCAGAATTCGGTAAATAACGGTAAGTATCTCGTGCTTCGCTTTCCTTAATTTTTTAATACCGGCACCTTTTGCACGCATGTCTCTTAGAGTCCTGGCACCCTCACGGAGTTTGGCCTTAAGGGCCTTGTTCATCATACTGCTGTTCGATGAACTTTCGCTCTCCGGCATAGCCGCTTTGGGCACTAAACCATGCTTCCTGATGAGGCTAACGAACATGTTCCACTGCCCACCGTCGTTGGCCACATTGTCCAGTAAAAAATCCACAGTTCGGTCGCCATCGGGACGATTTGCCGTGTCGATGATTGACTCCAGAAAGTAATTGGCCCGCTCGATTTTGTCCCAAAAGAAGATATAGCTCTGGCTGAACTCAAATTCCTTGAGGTTCATTTTTTTCATTGCGCCAACACGCAACAGGTTCGCTCCGGCAAATATCCAGCAGCGACCTGATTTCTTCTGATTGGTTACTGCCCAATCGTCGAGCTTGCACGAAAAGGAATCGTCGATTCCGGTAACGACCGCCCGGCTAAGCGCGAGCTTGTCGACCGTCGTAACAGTCACTGCATTCTGCATTTGCCGGTGGTGAGGCTCGCTATCGAATGCCTTTTGCATAAGTTTGAGGTGCCTGGACTGGAGATTTTCGGCTGTTCCGCCCGGCGCAAACTTCTCAATGACGAAAGCAGCACCTTTATCCTGGGAAGTGTCCGCTTTGCACACAGATGATAACATAATAACGACAACCAATACTCCTGCAATTGACCGTAAATGACTCATAGGTTCATCCTTTCCATTGGCATCACTCAAGCAATATTCCAAAATTCACTGTTTAGTAACAGCTATTTGTCAACATGGTAACAACTGAATTCAGAAGTTTCGTTCGATGAAGCCGGTATCAATTTGATTTTTGACAAAAAGGTTATGGGAGAGAATCTCCAGGCAGATGGGTATTGTTGTTTTGATTGGCTCGATGACAAATTCCCGCAAAGCCCTTTTCATTGTGGCAATAGCTTCAGTTCGCGTTCTTTGATAAACGATAAGTTTGCCAATCATCGAATCATAATTTGTCGAGACTGTCCAGCCCTGATGAACGTGCGTATCGACTCTAACGCCGGGACCGCCTGGCAGAATTAATTTGGTAATCGTACCCGGCGAAGGAGTGAAATTATTTGCGGGATCTTCGGCGTTGATTCGACACTCAATTGCCACGCCGGTATGCTTGATATTTTTCTGGCGAAATTTGATAGTATGACCAGCGGCAATCTTTAGCTGCCACTTAATCAAATCATGGCCCGTAACCATTTCGGTAACCGGATGCTCCACCTGGATTCGCGTATTCGCCTCAATAAAGTAAAACTTCTTGTCCTTGTCCAAAAGAAATTCAATCGTAGCAGCATTGACATATTTGGCCTCTTTTACAAGCCTCAAGGCAGCCTTGCAAAGCTCTTCTCTGCCACGTTCATCCAACACCGGACAAGGTGATTCTTCAATCATTTTTTGGTGCCTTCGCTGGATGGAGCAGTCCCTTTCATAAAAGTGCAAAGCGTTACCCTCTTTATCAGCTATTACCTGCACCTCCACATGACGGGGTTCAACTATACATTTTTCCAGATAGACAGTTTTATTTCCAAAAGCAGCTTCTGCTTCGGAACGAGCAGCACCAAAAGCAGCGCGAAAGCTGATATCGTTATGCGCAACCCTCATACCCCGCCCACCACCACCGGCAGCAGCTTTTATCATTATTGGATAGCCCATCTTGTTAGCAAGTTTCAACGCCTCAGACTCTTTTTCGATGGCACCATCAGAACCGGGAACAATCGGCACCCTCGCTTCTTGTGCCAGTTTCCGGGCCTGAATCTTGTCACCGAGTAGCTGCATTGCCTCAACAGGTGGGCCGATAAACGCTATCCCACAATCCCTGCATATCTGGGCAAAGTTGATATTCTCCGCCAGAAAACCGTAACCCGGATGAATTGCCTCGACATCCGCGATCTCAGCGGCGCTTATGATCCGCGGGATATTAAGATAACTTCCAGCCGAATCCGCCGGACCTATACAAATCGCCTCATCGGCAAGCTGCAGGTACGGAGCATCTTTATCGGCCTCGGAATAAACTGCCACTGCCTCAATGCCAAGCTCGTGACAGGCACGGATAATACGCAGAGCTATTTCACCACGATTTGCTATAAGGATTCTTGAAAACATAATTTCGTCTCTCAGTTCACGGGGCACGAATCAGTCTGGCCTGATCCTGAAAAGTACCTGGCCATATTCGACGGCCTGGCCATTGGCCACCAGAATCTCAGTAATCGTTCCGCCGGTTTCGGTCTTTATTTCATTCATTACTTTCATTGCCTCGATTATACAAACAACCGCCTGTGCATCAACATACGAACCGACTTCAACATAAGAATCCGAGTCGGGGCTTGGGGTCGCATAGAAAGTCCCGACAAGAGGCGATGTTATCTCCACCAAATCATCCTCCAACTGCGGTTCCGAAACCGGGGATGGCGATTGCGGTGTTGAGCTTTGTGCTGCATTAGGGCCCACAGGCGCAGTTGAAACGTTTGGGCCAGCCATCACCGCATCAGTTCCGCTCCCACCAACAGCCGGTTGGGCCTGACCGCGCTTTAGAAAAATTTTATCATCGCCATGGCTTATTTCAAGCTCGACCAGTTCGTTTCGCTTCATGATTTCAATGAGCTCCTTTATTTTCTGCAAATCGCTGTCTTTATTTTCAGCCATTGCCGCGTCCTTTCTTAATAAATCCGTATCTCGTTTTTCAACAAGATACGCTTCTCGTTTCACAAGATTTGTGTTAAGTATAACCGCAAAAGGAGGTGTTGCAACCAATTTCTGGGGACCCTCCGGCTCCGTTATAACATTAAGGATTTGCCCCAAAAAAGGCACTGAACTGCAATATTTTGTAAAAATCCTGCTATTCAATCATAACCTGTCACAGTTTTATGATATCCCCCGAAAGCGATGGTTTCTCAATAGCAGTAACTGTTATGGCAAAAGGCAATAATTTTGTTAAACTACCATCGCACAGGCAGTGCTCAGCAGTCCGCTTGGGGACGCCTCTTGGCGAGGCGCAATACTCTACCAGTACGTGGTGTTTCTAAAGAGCCATGTCTGATGAGTTCAATAGAGGCATCCAAAGCTGGTCAAAAGTTAAGGATGGTTATGTGCAGCCGGAAGGACGCTTAGCGTTTAGGGACACACGCTAAAGACTAAATTATTTCAACGCCAACTGCTGTAATATCGTCGACCTCCGCTGGGTCGATTTCCTGGCTTTGCGTAAGCTCTCTAAACTTGTCCCTCATCTCAACCATCGGCAAATTCATAATGTTGGAAAACTCTTCGCTGAAATTAAAGCCGCTTTGGTCATCGAATCTACCGATAAAAGGTTCTGCCCCGTCCGAATACAGCAAGAACTTATCACCGGGCTGAAGCTGTAGGGTCTGTTGGGGATATTCAGATTGCCCAAAAACGCCGAGCAGCGAGCCTCTTATCTCCAATCGCTCTGGTGTCTCTCCGGGCCTAATCAGAATCGGATACGGATGTCCTGCACGGGCGAAGGTTAGCTGTAGTGTCTTTGTATCCAGCAGGCAATAACAACAGGTAGCAAACTGGTAACCGGAGAGTTTCTGCGCAGCCATCCGCACATTGAGATTCTTCATAACTTCTGCCGGTGAGAATATACGGTAATTATTATCGACAGTCTCACGCAGGACAAGAGCCTGCTTTAGAAAGATCGTCAAAAGTGCGGCAGGCATCCCGTGACCGACTACATCAGCTACATAAAAAGCAATGTGCTGTTCGTCAAGACGCACGACATCGTAAATATCACCAGATACCCACTCGGCCGGTAAAAAAACTGTGGCCCATTGTACTTTGTCGGTATCAGGCATTTGAGTCTGCAGAAAATCCTGCTGAACAAGACCGGCTAAACGAAGCTGCTCTGTCAGGTTGTCAACCATCGCTCCTGTCATACTAAGCTGCTGCGCCAGTTTATTCTTGTAAATTGTTTGCACTTGCCGGGGTGGAAGCGCAGGTTTTACCGCCATTCCTGTACTCTTTTTACGGTATGCAAGATTGACGCTGACTCTAACCCACAGCTCATCTATGGAAACTGCCTCGGTTGTGCCATTCATAGAGAAACTGCTCTTTGAGGGTGATAAGGAAAAACTTTTTACGGGCATTTCCATCCGCTCAGTGAGCAAAATCACGCCGATATTTTCCATCTCGAGAGATTCGATTATTCGGGACAATTGCTGCTGCTGCATAGCGTCAGAGTCTTCTGCATCGATAACCACAGTTCCAATCATGTTGAGTTGACCGCGTATCGTGGAAAACTTGTCTATTGGAAGGATGCGGTAAGAAAGCTTCCTCTGCCTCAAAAGCCGCTTTATTTCAGGTGGCATCTGGTTCTGATTCGTCAGGTAAAGAATATCTGTAAAGTTTTTTGGCAATTCAAGAGTACTTAGTAGTTCTGCTTTTTCCATCTCATTTACCCTTTGTAGTCATATTATAGGACTCAACCAATACCTAATTCAGTTAAAAACGGGCATAGCTGGCATAGATAATTTCGACCAGTTAGGAGAGGTACTTTGCTTTTTTTCAGTTTTTTTCTGCTCCTGCAAGATTTGTGGTCTTCGCACTATCTGCGAAGACACGTTGGCCCCTTTAGAATTCTACCATCGGGCGCCTTAGCCCATAAGATAAGTTCATATAGCATGGGATTACTTCTAACGGGATTGCCACAGATTAGGGGCTTATCGCAATGCAAGTTCTACATTTGCGGAATTATACTTTTTCAAGTATTCTTGATGGCCCCCCGGTGCTTATTTCTGGCTCAAAGCAACGCTTAGCCGGCGAAGATTGCCGAGCCGATGCGAAGGATGGTTGCGCCCTCCTCAACCGCGACTTCGTAGTCTGAACTCATACCCATACTTAGCTCAGTAAACTGCGGGCCGACAATCCTTTCGCCGCGCAGCTCAACAAATAACTCCCTTGCCCTGACAAAACAAGCCCGAATTACATCTTTATTATGCGTCAACGGTGCCATTGTCATCAGCCCAACCAGCTTTAGATTCGGCAAGGTCTCTATCTGCTCAGCCAGATGTGTTATCGCCCCTACCGGAACACCGTATTTTTGTGGCTCGTTGGAGATGTTAACCTGCAGAAGTATTTTAGGGCACAAGTTTAGCTTCGCCGCTGAAGTGTTTATCTCTTCCGCCAGCCGAAGTGTATCAACCGAATGTATCAGAGAAGCTGTCGGCAAAACATGGCTGACCTTATTACGCTGCAGATGGCCAACCATATGCCAATTGACTTTTTTCGGCAGAGCTGAATCATCATTTCCTCTCTCCAAAAATTCAGCTATCTGAGCGGAAACTTTCTTTAATTGCTGAACACGGTTCTCGCCGAGATTGGCAAAGCCCAGACGAATAACTTCTTTTATGGCCTCAATAGTGGCGGACTTGGTTACAACGACAAGTTTAATCTCACTGACGTCCCTACCCACACGCGCACAAGCAGAGCTAATGGCGTCTTTTACATTTCCTATTCTTTCAGAGATTTTTGTCATAAAAGACTGGTCGAGAATTCAAAATTTAAGATATCCTATCCACCCAAAAAAAGCACGTTTAAGATATCGGTCCTTGGTTGTTTTTACCATCAAAAAGTCCTCATAAATACACACTTTTCGACCTACTTGACTATAATCTACGCCAATAAGCATAAATATTCAAGTCGCTTGATATTATGATTTCCACATAGATAACACAATGAGGCAAAAAAACAAAAAAAAAGTCATTTTTGACTTGCATTTTATCGTCTTAGCTTGTATACTGATTACGTCATGAGAATGTAGGGGGTATATGCTCCTCTAAGAAATTCTTTTTTTATTTGACAGCCATATTAAAAGGCGTTATATACTTTGGCTTGTCTTTGAATTAACGAAATAGAGCTGCCTCAAGCAGCTTAAGAACCTCGGCGAGGCAGTGTGGCACACCGGTTTCCCCCCCAGCCGGTTCCACCGTCTCGCCTTTTTTATGCACACACGTTAAGCCGCCCTGGCCACAATAGTTGGTTGCCTATCCCTGCTTAAGTCCTTCATTCTCCGCGGATTTGGACTATCGCCCTTCTGCTGCGGGGGCCGTCGAATTCACAGAAAAAAATGCCCTGCCAGGTGCCGAGAACAAGAGACTTGTCCTTTATCGGGATTTGTCTGCTGCACCCGATCATAGAACTTTTGCAGTGGGCATCGGAATTGCCTTCGGAATGGCGATAGCCAGGACGATGATGAGGCACCAATTCCTCAAGGGTCAAAAGTATATCGTGAGAAACAGAAGGATCAGCGTTTTCGTTTATGGTAATTGCCGCTGTCGTATGAGGACAATAGACTATTACATCACCATTTGAAATACCCGATTGTGCTACAAGTGAGCTGACCTGGCTGGTAATATCAATCATCTGGCAGCGCTGTTTGCTGCTTATGCGAAAATCCTTGTTAACAATTTTCATTATCTCCACCCCTTACATTTGTTCGACAACTTCGATACCCAAAAGTTCACTCAAGCCATGTTTGATAGTTTCTGCGGTTAAATCACAAAGCAGCAGCCTCGTAGGTCTCTTATCCGGTCCGGCATCCAAAACAGGACAATTTGTATAAAATACACTGAATTTCTGTGCCAATTCGTACAGATAGCTGGTCAAATAATTCGGCCTGCAGTCAGAAACAGCAGCTTCTATCGCTTCGCCATAACGAATCAGGTATTTTGCCAAATCCAGCTCTGCCGGCTCAGTCAAAATCAACTTATCCAATTTTGCACGCTCGCGATTAACATCCACCCCCTTTTCGGGGGCTTTTCTTACGATGGATTTAATCCGGGCGTAAGCGTACTGCATATAGGGAGC
>JBARPZ010000122.1:0-1784 GCA_049643445.1 Sedimentisphaerales bacterium | reverse complement strand
GCGATTTCACCAAGGCCCAGTGGAAGATAAAGCAGGCCTTTGCCCTTGAAGCAGATGTTCAGTCGCGCAATCTCCTGAACAGTGCGCTGGCTGGGCACCGAAGCAAGTCAAAGAAAGTATCGGCCATTGATGTATTCAACACCAGCTCCTGGCCGAGAACCGATCTGGTTATCATCCCCAGGCACTGGAAACTCGCTGACAACATCGTGTTCAGTGTTGAAGGTGGAGCAGTTCCTACGACACGTCTATCGACTGGTGAAATCGCTTTTATTGCAAGAGATGTCCCGGCGTTTTCCGCCAAACGCTTCATTCTGAAAACACCTGCTCTACTTAGTATGGCGATACCCGGATCCGCCAAAGCAATCCCTCCTACAGTTCTCAACTCGTACCTGACTGTCACGATTGACCAGAAAACCGGTGCGATTGCCAGCCTCAAACACAGAGACCTACCTGTTGATCTCTGCGCAGGGGAAAAAGGCATTGGCCTTAACGACTATTTCTACGTGGCTGGCAGGGACCCCAAAAATCCACAGCGGAACGGGCAGGTTAAAGTCAGCGTTAAGGAGCGTGGGCCGGTGGTTGCGTCACTACTGATAGAATCCGATGCGCCGGGTTGCCATAAGCTGTCGCGCGAGGTGCGTCTCGTCGCCGGTATGGACCGCGTGGATATCATCAATATCATCGACAAGCAGAAGATTTACAAACAGGAGGCGGTGCACCTGGCCTTTCCCTTCAATGTACCCAAAGGTATAATGAGAATGGACACGCCCTGGGCTGTCGTTCAGCCGGAAGTAGACCAACTGCTCGGCGCCTGTAAGAATTATTTCACCGTCCAGCGATGGGTCGATGTGTCCAACAAGGACTACGGTGTTACCTGGGCAACTGTCGATGCGCCGCTGGTCGAGGTTGGCGCGATTACCAATGACCCCCGCGGTGGTGTCGGGTGGATAAAGAAGCTCGAACCATCGACAACGTTGTATTCTTACGTGATGAACAACTATTGGGAGACCAACTATAAAGCGGGCCAGGAAGGCCCAACGACGTTTCGTTATTCGATTATGCCTCACCGTAGGTTCGATTCCGGCAAGGCTTCGAAGTTTGCTATTGAGCAAAGCCAGCCACTTGTTGCAGTGCCGGTTGATGGTAAGGTTCCGGTTCAACGTTCTATTTTAAGTGTAGAACCTACCAGTGTAATTGTAACTGCTTTTAAACCAAGTGAGGACGGCAGGGCATGGATTGTGCGGCTGTTCAATACAGACAACCGGCCGGTAAGAGCCAAAATTATGTGGGGAAAACATGCACCAAAAAATGTATGGCTAAGCAACTTCGCTGAAGAGCAGGTTTCGAGGGTAACCGAACCTATCAATATGGCGGGATATGAAATTGTTACTTTACGAGTAAAATTACCCGAAAGGATGAGGAAGGAATTATGACTTCACGGGAGCGAGTTTTAGCGGCGTTAAACCATCGTGAGCCCGACCGTGTCCCCGTTGACTTTTCCGGGCATAGGTCTTCAGGCATCGCGGCGATGGCATATCCTAAGTTACGAGAATTTCTGGGCCTGCCCCCCAGACCCGTTCGCGTCTATGATGTCATCCAGCAACTGGCTATTGTTGATGAAGACGTGCTGGACCGATTCGGTGTGGACACGATTGAATTGGGCCGGGGCTTTGCGCTGGATGAGGGATCCTGGTCGCCGTGGACATTGCCGGATGGCTCACCGTGTCTTGTACCTTCCTGGACACCTCTTGAACGGGATGATGGACGTTGGGTGATTCGGTCGA
>JBARPZ010000121.1:0-3304 GCA_049643445.1 Sedimentisphaerales bacterium | reverse complement strand
AGCTCACTGAGTGTTTATAATCCCCCGTCAACTCACCCGAGGTTGCATATTTTATTAAGTGGGGCTTGACCGGCTTCTCCAGCATCGAAAGCAGTATCGCCACAGGAACATAACCGCATATCGTGGCGCCCGTTGTCTGCTTGTATTTCACAAAGCCTTCGTAGTCCAGGTTGGCTATGTGCTCGTATGCCCCCATATCAACTTTTTTTATTTGCTCAGCCACATTTGTTTTGAAAGGCACATAGCGAAAATTTTGGCCGTAATGGACGAAATCAGAGCTCGCAATAACAAGGGTTTGCTCATCGACCAGGCTTTTCAAAATGCTGCCTGCCTTGCGGATTGTCTCTAACGAACATTGGCCGGCAACAATCGGGACGAACTTAAAATCCTTACGATTGTATTGCAGCAGCGGAAGCTCTATCTGAACGCTGTGCTCCTCTTTGTGCGCATACGGCATACTCCGGAACACGGGATATTCGAGAAGCTTTTCAATAAAGCTCACATCCAGTGGAACCTGGCCCAGGGGCGTTTCGTAATGAGTTACGCGAGGCACACTCAGCATCTCTTCCATATATGTCGTATGGCTTGGACCAATCACAATAATTCGTTCGTATTCTTTATTGGCGGTTTTAAGTGCACGAACAGCAATTTGACCCGAGAACCGATAACCGGCGTGCGGTAAAATCATGGCGATTACATTGCTTATCGGCTTGACATCAGCTTTTTGGAAAAAGCCGTCGATTTGTTTGCCAAGCGCTTCGGTATCGGCATCATACCATTTGCCGGCAAGTGACGAGCGCAGAACTACTTCTGCTGGCTTGTTAGGCTCTTTTTTTTTGGGTTCTGCTATTTGTGTTGGCGTTTTACGCTCTTTTTGTAAAATGGTCTTTTCTTTAATTGAGGCAGAAGCTTTGGGGGTACGTGCTTTCCACAACAGTGCGCCTAAAATAACTAATAGCACAACAACCAAACCCAGCAGAAATTTCCCCCGGGATGCTTTGACGACAAACGTTGTCTTAAAATATCCCCGTTTGAATTTTATGTCCATATTAACCGCTCCATTTGCTTTGTTTAGAAACGTCTCGCAGAGGCCTTAAAGAGCCGGGATACTTTTTAACTCGAAAGGCCCGCACGAATTTGCGAGGTGCAGCTTTTCTCACCAGCCGCGAAGCCCCGGCAATCATCACTGACCCTGTTGTTATTAATTTCTGAATGAATTTCCTGCGTGTCATTTCCAAACCCCGTATATTTCCTTTTTACAATCTGGACATCGTCCATCTTTGAGCCGATTTTGTTTGATAAGGTAGCCGGTGCGCTCGATTAGCAGACCTTTGCAGCCCGGACAATATGTGTTCTCGCCCTCCTTGCTGCGTACATTTCCAATATAAACGTAGTCCAGCCCTTCGTTGATTGCGATTTCGCGGGCCGTCTCCAGTGTCTGCAGCGAAGTCGGCGGAAGATTTTTCATCTTGTACTGAGGGTGAAATCCCGAAAAGTGTAAAGGTGTATCGCCGCCAAGATTCGCTTTGATCCAGCCGGCAAGCTCGCGTATCTGTTCCGGCTTATCATTCAGCGTGGGAATAACCAGGTTCGTAACTTCGACTAATATGCCGCTTGCCTTGGCCAGGATCAAAGCATTCTGGACGGGTTTCAGCGTTCCCGAACAAATCCGCCGGTAGAGTTCATCGGAAATGAATTTCAAATCAATGTTCGCTGCGTCCACGTATTCCAGCAGCCTCTCCCACGGCTCTTCGTTAATGTAACCTGCGGTCACGAGCACATTACGTATTCCCTTGTCCCTGGCAAGCTTTGCCGAATCATAAGTGTATTCATAAAAGATAATGGGGTCACTGTAAGTATAGGCTATTGATGGGAACCTATGCTTTTTTGCGAGTTGCACGAGTCTTTCAGGCGGCAAAAAAGCTGCTGTGCTTTCTTCTGGATTCGTCTGTGATATGTCCCAGTTCTGGCAGTTAAGACAGTGCAGGTTACACCCAACGGTTGCAACTGACAGAATTGTCGTGCCGGGAAGGAAATGAAAAAGTGGCTTTTTCTCAACCCGGTCATAAGGACTAACAGAGCATGGAAATCCGTAGACGACGCTTCGAAGCACACCAGCGATATTGATTCTCACCCGGCACTCACCGCTCTGACCGGGTTCTATTAAGCACATTTTTGGGCACAATTCGCACTGAACTGTCAATTTAAACCTCACTTACTGCGCATTTCACGAGGTCTTTGGTATAGCATTGTATAATCTTTACTCCATACTCTGTTCTACAAAGCAGTAGGAGACGAATACATGCCTATAATTATACTAAATTCCTTATAAATTTTGTAGCCTGGAAATGATGGTTGTCAAATTGAGGAGGCCTCCTATTGCTTTGCCACTGCTCATTTGCTGGTTTGTCATTAACGCTGAAGCGGGGATTCATGTTTTGACACGCTCAATTTAAGCCCCGACCAATCCACAAATAAAATCTGCTTCCTTAGGCTTATCGCTTTTCCGGCATGTTTATAGGCTCCTTGTTTACGGTATATGTGAAAGAATTTTTGCTCAGGATAGTCATAATTGCGCAGCTTGCCCTGAATTTTCTTGTAATCTTGGCCGTTAGGATGTAAAGTAAAATGGATTAGGGCAGGTAGCTCAGTTGGTAGAGCAACGGACTGAAAATCCGTGTGTCGGCGGTTCGATTCCACTCCTGCCCATTTACGAGACTCCTTTCCAGAATTCGATTGACGTATAACTCCAGTCTCCCCATAGGTTCCTTGCGTTACACGTCAGCCTGTACCACACCCTTTCAAGTGTCTCACTTTTTCAGGGGGCCAGTATAGTACACTCCGCCTTGCTCAAGACAGAGAGATTAAACGTGAAACGCTCTCATAACAACTCGTACAAAAAATGGGGCAGGTCACGTTTAGGCCGGAGCAAGACCAGAAAAATAATCTTGTCGGCGTGAATTTCTACTTGACATCGGCGAGCAATGAGCACATAAAATAAACGTGGGTGAGTACTATGGTGACAACGTTAGAAGCTAAATACAAAGGACGTAGAGACGATGTCATTAACTTGTTTATTCTTATTCTTGTCGCATCCGTACTCGGAGTTTACCTTATTGCCACAACAGTCCTTATTGCCAAGGACGGCGTCTTTTACATTGAGCGGGCGCAAAAGTTTTCGAGCGACCCTGCTGGTATTATAAGTACACATCCTCCGGGATACCCATTTCTTATTTTCGTAGCTCATAAATTCACGACTCTGTTTGCTGATAACTCATCAGTATTTGCCTGGATATATACGGCA
>JBARPZ010000120.1:0-3180 GCA_049643445.1 Sedimentisphaerales bacterium | reverse complement strand
CTGGTGGGAAAAAATAGCTGGTATGATCCAGTGTGGATCAGCTACTCAGGTACGATATCCAACTGCTATTCGACCGGCAGCGTTATAGGAACGACTGCTGTCGGCGGACTGGTGGGATGCAATGAATACGGAGAGGTTATGGATTCTTTCTGGGATACTGAAACCAGTGGAGAACCTAATATGTGTGGCAATCCTGAAGATCCTAACTGTGACAACTCCTATGGCCTACCCACCTCCCAACTGTACCAGCAGTCCACCTTCACAGATTGGGATTTCATCAACGTATGGGCAATAGGTGAAAACCAAACCTACCCCTACCTAAGAGTCTACCTTGCTGGAGATATCAACAAAGATGGAATAGTAAACTTCCTTGATATAGCTATCACGGCAAACCAGTGGATGGGTGAGTAATAGTAGGGTGCGATGAATCGCACCAATCATGACTGTGAAATCTGTGGCCAGGAAAAGTGCTTTTTTTATCATTTTTTTCTTAAAAAAGTTCGATTTTCATTGAACATTCTGCTGTAGTTCAGTATAATTATAATCGCCATAGAAATGACAGTTTAGCGGAGAACCGCAAGAGTAGGGCAAGCTGCCCAAGTCTTCGTATCAGCAGATACACGCAAAAATAAATCGTTTAAGGAGTGGTCTATGTTGAATTACTACCAACTACTGGCAACAGGCAACTGGAAACTGGCAACTGTCCTCTGTCCTTCTATCCGCGATACGCGATACGCAATACGCTATACGCTATACGAAGTACGAAAGATTACGTACGAAGTTATAAACATTTTTTGCAAAACAAAGCCAATTTCCAAAAAGTCAAGTTGAACGTAAATAAAGTATTAACAAAGGATTATGTACAAATGGACACTTGGTCAATTGGGAAAAAACAAAGCCAAACAAACCCAAACGAACCCAAATCCAAAAAGGCCAAAATGAACGTAACGGCTTACATAACAAAGGCTTATGAAAATAAATCGCCCATTCGGGCACCGAAAAAACAAAGCCAAACTTCGAAACGACAAAAAACAATGCAAACCTCTTTACCGCAAAGGATTATGAAAAAAACCGCGTTTTCGGGCTCCGACAAAACAAACCCAAACAAACCCAATTTCTCCTCTTCCCAAAGGCCTGAAATAGCAGTCCGATGTCGGATTTCTGCCCTTGTCCTTCTGTCCTTTGTCCACGAAACAGACGAAAATCATCGTTTACGATGCCTTTTGAATGCCCCGATGTTACCTATTTACAAACCAGCCAATGCTCGATATTATAGCCGCCATAAACGCCGATGTAGCTCAATGGTAGAGCACAGCTTTCGTAAAGCTGAGGTTGTGAGTTCGACTCTCACCATCGGCTTTATGTACGGCAATAATCCAATAATGTGTCTTATGTTAGCTGGATTTCCGTTTGAGATCCCAGTAGGCGAAAGGAGATTCATTATGATACATAATTCTTGTCCCGCTTGTAAAAAGCATATTTCCTGGATACAAAAATGGAAATTTACAAAGGGTTTCTGTTCACGGAAAGCCTCACCGTGTCCGCATTGTGGAACTGTGATTATTTGGTCAAAATGGCCTCATAGATTAGTCCATACTGCGTGTTGCTTGATCATCGTTCAAGCTTCATTCGTGCTGTTCAAAAGAGACATCGGCGTTGCTTCATGGATACTAACCTTTTTAGCTGCGCTGTTGGTTCTTATTAGTGTGCTTACTTCGAAATTTGAGATGATACAACCTGATAAAGAAGGAACTCTTAGTGTAAATGAATATAGAGTATAAATACAATTCGCTTCAGCAAACCCTCAGGGAACTGGGTAAAGTCGTTGTTGCATACTCCGGCGGGGTGGATAGTACCTTTCTTTTGAAGGCGGCTGTCGATACGCTGGGTGCCGAAAATGTGCTTGCTTGTATAGGAGTAAGCCCGTCTCTGGCCGGTTCGCAGTACGACCAGGCCATAGAATGCGCAAAAATTATTGGGGCTAAGGTTCGGGAGGTAACTGTAGACGAGCTTTCGGATGATAAGTACGCTGCCAACAAGGCCGACCGCTGTTTTCACTGCAAATCACATCTTTACGGACTCCTTATCGATATAGCCAAAGAACAGGATTTTAAATGCGTCGTTTGCGGCAGCAATTTTGACGATAAGGATGACTTTCGTCCGGGTAATCGGGCGGCTAAAGTCCTCGATGTCCACTGCCCGCTAATGGAGGCACAGCTTACCAAGGACGATATTCGCCGGTTAAGCAGGGATTTGAACTTGCCCACGGCCGATGTCCCAGCGTCGCCTTGCCTGGCCTCGCGAATCAGCTACGGCCTGGAGGTTACGGCCCAGCGTCTAAAACAAATCGAGGAGGCCGAAGACTTTTTGAGGACGATTGGGCTGGTTGAATTCCGCGTTCGACATCACGATAAAGTTGCTCGAATCGAGGTTAATCCACAGGATATCGATAAAGTTACGAAAGAGCCGAACCGCTCGAAAATTATAGAGAAGCTCAAATCCCTCGGCTTTAAGTTCGTTACCGTCGACCTGCAGGGCTTCCGATCAGGCTCACTGAACGAACCGCTCTCAGAAGACGAGAAGCAAAAAAGTCTGAACCAAAGCTAAATAATATTAGAACCTAATTTATCTGTTTGGAGCTAAGCTGTGTACTCCAGGAAAATTTCAACAAAACGAAAACCAATATTTTCAATAGTCTTTATTTTGGGTTTGTGGGTACTACTTAGCTTATGTTTGCCTCAGGCGATTGCATCTGCTGATTTAAACCGGGCGGAAGCAAAAGGCTTGGAAGTGCGGGTCATGAGCTTCAATATCCGCTATGGCACCGCTAAAGATGGCGAAAATCACTGGAAAAACCGTACGGAGATGGTCTTTGACGTTTTACGCAATCATCGACCGGATGTTGTGGGTCTGCAGGAGGCCCTGGGTTTTCAGATAGAACAGATCCGCAAAGCAGTCGGCGGGTACGGCCTGATTGGCGTTGCTCGTGAGGATGGCGCAAATGACGGTGAGTATTCTGCCATCATCTATCGCCTTGACCGCTTCGACGTGGATGAATCGGGGACCTTCTGGTTTTCCGATACTCCGGAAGTTGCCGGCTCAAGTCACTGGGGCAATGCCTGTGTGCGTATCTGTTCCTGGGCAAGGTTTATCGAAAAGAAATCGGACAGGGCCTTTTAT